>DAORUJ010000039.1:0-22813 GCA_035433105.1 Thauera sp. | reverse complement strand
TCGCCCTGTCCAAAGGGCGCATCTTTGAAGAGACGCTGCCGCTGCTGGCGGCGGCCGGCATCGTCCCGACCGACAACCCCGAGTCATCGCGCAAGCTCATCATCGGCACCAACCGGCCGGATGTGCGTCTGGTCATCGTGCGTGCCACCGATACCCCGACCTACGTTCAGTACGGTGCGGCGGACCTCGGTATCGCAGGCAAGGACGTGCTGATCGAGCACGGTGGCGCCGGGCTTTACCAGCCGCTGGACCTGAACATTGCCGCCTGCCGTCTGTGCGTGGCGGTGCAGAAAGGTTTCGACTACGCTGCGGCGACGCGGCCGGGTGGGCGCATTCGCGTCGCCACCAAGTACATCAATGCGGCCAAAGCGCATTTCGCCGGCAAGGGCATGCATGTCGACCTGATCAAGCTTTACGGTTCGATGGAGTTGGCGCCGCTGGTCGGACTGGCCGATGCGATCGTCGACCTGGTGTCGAGCGGCGGCACGCTGCGGGCCAACAATCTGGAAGAGGTGGAGGACATCATGCCGATCAGCTCGCGTCTGATCGTCAATCAGGCTTCGCTCAAGCTCAAGCGCGAGTTGTTGCAGCCGCTGCTCGATGCTTTTGCCGGTGCGGTCAAACCGTAAGGATCTGCCCATGAGCCAGACCTCCATCCGCCGCCTCGATGCGCGCGAACCCGAATTCTTCGGCACGCTGGATGCGCTGCTGGCCTTTGAGTCCGACGCCGATGAGCGCATCGATACTGCGGTCACCGAGATCCTGCGTGCGGTGCGCATCACGGGCGATGCCGCGGTGGTCGAATACACCCGCCGTTTCGATGGCCTCGACGTCCATTCGATGGCGGCGCTGGAGCTGTCGAAGGCCGAACTCCATGCTGCGCTCGACAGCCTTCCGTCCGAACAGCGCGAGGCGTTGACCATCGCCGCCGATCGCGTGCGCGTCTATCACGAGCGCCAGAAGGGCGAGTCCTGGGAGTTCACCGAGGCCGACGGCACCCGGCTGGGGCAGAAGGTCACTGCGCTTGACCGTGTCGGCCTTTACGTGCCGGGCGGTCGTGCGTCCTATCCGAGCTCGGTCCTGATGAATGCGATTCCGGCCAAGGTGGCTGGGGTCGGCGAGCTGATCATGGTGGTTCCGACTCCGCGCGGCGAGAAGAATTCGCTGGTGCTGGCTGCGGCGGCGATCACGGGCGTCGATCGAGTGTTCACCATCGGCGGGGCTCAGGCAGTGGCCGCGCTGGCCTACGGGACGCAGACGATCCCGCAGGTGGATAAGATCGTTGGGCCGGGCAATGCCTTTGTTGCCGAGGCCAAGCGCCGCGTATTCGGAACGGTTGGCATCGACATGGTGGCGGGCCCTTCCGAAGTGCTGATCATCTCGGATGGTTCCGGCCATGCTGAATGGGTGGCCATGGACCTGTTTGCTCAGGCCGAGCATGACGAACTGGCGCAGTCCATCCTGCTGTGTACCGACCCGGATTTCATTGATGCGGTGCACGAAGCCATCGACCGGCTGCTGCCGACGATGCCGCGCCGCGACACGATTGCGAAGTCGCTTGCCAACCGCGGTGCACTGATCCGCGTCGATAGTCTGGAGCAGGCCTGTGCAATCGCCAATCGCATCGCGCCCGAGCACCTCGAACTGTCGCTGGATGATGCCGAAGCCTGGATCGACCACATTCGTCACGCCGGTGCGATTTTTGTCGGTCATTGGGCAGTGGAGGCGCTGGGCGACTACTGTGCCGGCCCCAACCACGTGCTGCCGACCATGCGCAGCGCGCGTTTCTCGTCACCGCTCGGCACTTACGATTTCCAGAAGCGCACCAGCATCGTCAATATCTCGCAGGCGGGCGCCCAGCATCTGGGCAAGGTGGCTTCCATCCTCGCCCATGGCGAAGGTCTTCAGGCACACGCGCGCTCGGCGGAGATGCGACTGAAGACCTGAGGGGACTTGCAGGTTCGGCCTTGTACAGTCGAGCCCGGACGCTCAACGTCCTAGGATCTCCTTCAGCGCATCGACAAGCAGTGCGCATTGTTCATCAGTGCCTACCGTGATGCGCATGAACTGTTCGATGCGCGGGGCCTTGAAGTGACGCACGATGATCGCACGCTTGCGCAGTTCGGCCGTCAGTTTGGCTCCGTCGCGCTCAGGGTGGCGGGCGAAGATGAAATTGGCTGCCGACGGCAGGACCTCGAACCCCAGTGCCTCCATCTGTCCGGTCAGTGCGTCGCGGGTGGCGACCACCTTGCTGCAGCTGTCCTGGAAGAACGCCTCATCCTCGACTGAGGCGACCGCGCCGGCGATTGCCAAGCGGTCGAGCGGGTAGGAATTGAAGCTGTTCTTCACCCGATCCAGGGCTTCGATCAGGTCGGCATGGCCAGCCGCGAAGCCGACACGCAGGCCAGCGAGCGAGCGGCTCTTGGAGAAGGTGTGCACGACCAGCAGGTTCGGATAGCGGTCGATCAGGCCAATCGCACTTTCGCCGCCGAAGTCGACATAGGCCTCGTCCACCACCACCACTACATCCGGGTTTGCGGCGACGATGCGCTCGACGGCTTCCAGTGGCAGAAGGCGGCCGGTCGGGGCGTTGGGGTTGGGGAAGATGATCGCGCCGGGAGGCTCGTCGCTTTCGGGCAGGTAATCTTCGACGCGAATCGAGAAATCGTCTGCGAGCGGGATTGTGCGCTGATCGATGCCGTACAGCCCGCAATACACCGGGTAGAAGCTGTAGGTGATGTCCGGGAACCACAGCGGACGGTCCTGCTTCAACAAGGCCATGAAGGCGTGAGCCAGCACTTCGTCCGAACCGTTGCCGACGAAAATCTGCTGCGCCTGCAGGCCGTGACGCTTTGCCAGTGCGGTCTTCAGAGCGTCCGAGTTCGGGTCGGGGTAAAGACGCAGCGCATCGGTGGTGGCCGCGCGGATCGCTTCCAGCGCCCTGGGCGAGGGGCCATAGGGGTGCTCGTTGGTATTGAGCTTGGTCAGCTTGTCGAGTTTGGGCTGTTCGCCGGGGACGTAAGGGGTCAGGCCGTGGACGACGGCGCTCCAGAAGCGGCTCATGGTGTGTCTGCTGTACGGGTTTGGAGTGGCAAATCGGCAACGCGATCGTATTGTTGCTGCACGGCCCAACAGCCGCGCGTTGCAGTCATTTTGTCCGGCGATGTTATCATGGTCGAATCCAGCAATCCTTGAGGCAACAAGCCAGTCATGCGGCAAGCCGAAGTCACCCGCAACACGCTCGAAACGAAAATCTCCGTGCGCATCGACCTTGATGGCCGCGGCGTGGGCACGCTCAATACCGGCGTTCCATTTTTCGATCACATGCTCGATCAGATCGTTCGCCACGGCCTGATCGATCTGGATGTCCTGTGCGAGGGCGATACCTATATCGACGACCATCATACCGTCGAGGACGTCGGCATCACGCTGGGCCAGGCGTTTGCGAAGGCTGTTGGCGACAAGA
The DNA here is from genome assembly GCA_035433105.1 of Thauera sp. GTDB lineage: Bacteria > Pseudomonadota > Gammaproteobacteria > Burkholderiales > Rhodocyclaceae > Thauera. The sequence continues at coordinate 19,347 of DAORUJ010000039.1, read as the reverse complement.
AGGGTTTGCGTCGCTATGGCCACGCCTACGTTCCGCTGGACGAGGCCTTGACGCGCGTGGTGGTGGATTTTTCCGGTCGCCCAGGGCTGCATTATTTCGTCAATTTCACCCGTGCCCGCATCGGAAACTTCGATGTCGACCTGGCGCGTGAGTTCTTTCAGGGCTTCGTCAATCACGCCGGCGTCACCTTGCACATCGACAATCTACGCGGCGACAACGCCCATCACCAGTGCGAGACGGTGTTCAAGGCCTTTGCCCGCGCGCTGCGCATGGCGGCCGAGTTCGACTCGCGTGCGGCGGGGACGATTCCCTCGACCAAGGGCGCGCTCTGAGCGAAGCGCCTTCGTGGCTCGCGTGATGCGGGCCGCCATCATGTTCAAGAGCGAGTCAAACCGATGACCACCGTGGCCATCATCGATTACGGCATGGGCAACCTGCGCTCCGTCGCGAAGGCGATCGAGCACGTTGCCCCCGGCCATGAAATTTTCGTGACCTCGGACCCGGGGCGCGTAGCCTCAGCCGAACGTGTGGTATTTCCCGGGCAGGGGGCCATGCCCGACTGCATTCGTGAGCTCGATGGCCGTGGCTTGCGCCAGGCCGTGCTGCATGCCGCGACAAGCAAGCCCTTTCTGGGAATCTGCATCGGCCAGCAGATGCTCTTCGAGCACAGTGCCGAAGGCGACGTGCCCGGCCTCGGCATTATGCCGGGAGAGGTGGTACGGTTTCCCGAGGAGAAAATGTTCGCCGCCGACGGCGGTCGCCTCAAGGTGCCGCACATGGGCTGGAACGAGGTCTGGCAGTGCGGCGCGCATCCTATGTGGGACGGGATCGCCGATGGCGAGCGCTTCTACTTCGTGCATAGCTATTTCGTTGCGCCGGCAGACGGAGCGCTCACCGCGGCCGAAACCGACTATGGCGTTCGCTTTACCAGCGCGGTATCGCGGGCTAACATCTTCGCGGCCCAGTTCCATCCCGAGAAGAGCGCCGCGGCTGGCCTTCGCCTGCTGGAAAATTTCATCCGCTGGCAGCCTTGAGCGCCAGTTCCATTCATCCTTCAGTCCCATTACTCCAGACTCCCGTATGCTGCTCATTCCTGCCATCGACCTCAAGGACGGTCACTGTGTTCGCCTGAAGCAGGGCGAAATGGACGACGCCACGGTGTTCTCCGAAGATCCCGGTGCCATGGCACGCCACTGGCTCGATGCCGGCGCCCGCCGTCTTCACCTCGTGGATCTCAACGGTGCCTTTGCCGGAAAACCAAGGAACGGCGCTGCCATTCGTGCCATCACCGACGAGGTCGGCGATGATATTCCGGTTCAGCTCGGGGGCGGTATCCGCGACCTCGATACCATCGAGCACTATCTCGACAATGGCATCAGCTACGTCATCATCGGTACTGCGGCGGTGAAAAATCCCGGTTTCCTGCACGATGCCTGCAGTGCGTTCCCTGGTCACATCATCGTCGGCCTTGATGCAAAGGACGGCAAGGTGGCGGTGGATGGCTGGTCAAAGCTGACTGGGCACGATGTCGTCGATCTGGCGAAAAAATTCGAAGATTACGGCGTCGAGGCGGTCATCTACACCGACATCGGCCGTGACGGCATGTTGTCAGGGGTCAATGTCGAAGCCACCGTGCGTCTGGCGCGCGCGCTGCGCATTCCGGTCATTGCTAGCGGCGGCATCACCGACTTGCGCGACATCGATGCGCTGTGCGCGGTCGAGGATGAAGGCATCATGGGTGCGATTACCGGCCGTGCCATCTATGAAGGGACACTCGACTTCGCCGCGGCCCAGATGCGTGCGGACGAACTCAGGGGCTTCACCGAATGATCTTCCCCGCCGAGTTGCGCTGATGCTCGCCAAGCGCATCATTCCCTGTCTGGACGTCAGTGCCGGGCGTGTGGTGAAGGGCGTCAATTTCGTCGAGCTGCGTGATGCGGGTGATCCGGTCGAGATCGCCCGTCGCTACGATGAACAGGGTGCCGACGAACTCACCTTTCTCGACATCACCGCCAGCTCCGACGATCGCGACATCATCCTGCATGTTGTCGAGCAGGTTGCCGAGCAGGTGTTCATTCCGCTGACCGTTGGCGGCGGCGTGCGTGTGGTCGACGACGTGCGACGCTTGCTCAACGCGGGTGCGGACAAGGTCAGCATGAATACCGCGGCGGTGAACAACCCGCAACTGGTGCACGAGGCCTCGAGCAAGGTGGGTAGCCAGTGCATCGTGGTGGCCATCGACGCCAAGCAGACTGCGCCGGGAAAGTGGGAAGTCTTCACCCACGGCGGGCGTAACAATACCGGCCTCGATGCAATCGACTGGGCGCGCAGGGTTGCGTCCCTTGGCGCGGGCGAAATCCTGCTGACCAGCATGGACCGCGATGGCACCAAGAGCGGCTTCGATCTGGCGCTGACGCGCGCGGTGTCGGATGCGGTGCGCATTCCGGTGATTGCCAGCGGGGGCGTAGGCACCCTTGAGCATCTCGCCGAGGGTGTGTCTGCAGGCCGCGCCGATGCCGTGCTGGCCGCGAGCATCTTCCATTTCGGGCAGCACACGGTGCGTGAGGCCAAGGAGTTGATGCATGCGCGCGGCATCGAGGTCAGGCTATGAGTGCGAGCACGCGCTGGCTGAACGAGATCAAGTGGGATGAGCACGGTCTGGTGCCGGTGATCGCGCAGGAGGAAGCCACCGGCGACGTGTTGATGTTCGCGTGGATGAACCGCGAAGCCCTGCAACGCACGACCGAAACAGGCGAAGCCGTCTATTGGTCCCGATCGCGACGCAAACTGTGGCACAAGGGCGAGGAGTCGGGCCACGTTCAGAAGGTGCTCGACATCCGCATCGACTGCGACAACGACGTTGTGCTGCTGAAGATCGAGCAGGTGGGAGGCATCGCCTGCCATACCGGGCGCCATAGCTGCTTCTTCCAGAAATATTTCGCCGATGGCTGCTGGCAGGCCGTCGAACCGGTTTTGAAAGACCCGCAGGAGATCTACAAATGATCGATATTGAAGTGCTGCGCCGCGTTTCCGACACCCTGGTGGCACGCAAGAAGGCCGATCCTGATGCATCTTACGTTTCCAGCCTGTATGCCAAGGGCACCGACGAGATCTGCAAGAAGATTGCCGAGGAAGCTGCCGAAACCATCATGGCGGCCAAGGACAAGGACAGGCTTCACCTGGTGTGGGAGGTCACGGACCTGTGGTTCCATTCCCTGGTGCTGCTCGCCCATCATGGCCTGTCGGTCGAGGACGTGCTGGCCGAGTTCCGTCGTCGCGAGGGCGTGTCGGGCATCGACGAAAAGAAGTCGCGGACGGCCTGAGGAGGTTCAATGAGCGAGTGCCTTTTCTGCCGCATCGTCAGTGGCGAGATTCCGTCGAAGAAGATCTATGAGGACGAGCACGTCTTCGCCTTTCATGACATCAACCCCGTTGCGCCAGTCCATTTCCTGCTTGTCCCCAAGGTTCATGTCGACTCGATGGCACAACTGGCCGGGGAACATGAGGCGACGATGGGGCGTCTCATGGTGGCAGCGGGTCGTATTGCCCGCGAACAGGGTTGCACCGATGGCTTTCGCACCATCGTCAACACTGGAAGAGTGGGTTTGCAGGAGGTGTATCATCTGCACGTTCACGTTGTGGGCGGCCCGAATCCCCTGCCGCCCATGTTGAAGCATTAAGGAGAGTGGTATGGGTTCATTCAGCATCTGGCACTGGCTGATCGTGCTGGTCATCGTCCTGGTGGTGTTCGGGACGAAAAAGCTGCGCAATATCGGGTCTGACTTGGGGGGGGCGGTCAAGGGCTTCAAGGACGGTATGAAGGAAGGCGAGGACGATGCTTCCCAGCAAAAGATCGCCGGTGGTCAGACAATTGAAGGTGAGGCGCGGGAAAAGGCCGACAAGACGGTTTCCTGAGTCTTGCGTCTCGGTGGAGGAGGGGCGCCCTGCAGGGAGCGCCCCTTCGTTTTCGTGCGTCACGCTTGCAGTGAGTGGGCATTTCTAGCGGCGAAACATGTTCGACTTCGGCTTTTCAGAACTCATCTTAATTGGTGTCGTGTTGCTCGTGGTTGTCGGCCCGGAGCGCCTGCCCAAGGTCGCACGGACGGCTGGCCATCTACTTGGACGGGTTCAGCGTTATGTGTCGGATGTGAAGTCCGACATCCAGCGTGAAATGCAACTCGAAGAGCTGAAGAAGCTGCAGGAGCAGGTCAAGCAACAGGCGCAGGAGCTCGAAGGCTCTGTGCGCTCGGGGGCAGCCAGTATTGAGAGCCAGATGAGCAGCACGGTCGACGAGGTGCGTTCGATCCTGTCCGATGCCACGGCGTCAGCTCCCGCAGGCGGCACCTCTGCCGCCTCTGTGCCTGCCGAGTCGGCGCAGTTGGCCGAGTCGTCCGCAGCTCAGGGTGGCGCATCTGGCGCATCGGAAGGACAACTCGAACTCGGGCTCGATGCCGGCAGTCGCAAGCTCGGTGCCGTCGAAGCGGCTGACAAGACCCAGGCATGAGCATTCAACACGAAACCTTCATCTCCCACCTGATCGAGCTGCGCGATCGACTGATTCGTGCGCTGGCCGTGGTGCTGCTCGTCTTCGTCTGCCTCATGCCGTGGGCGGGTGACATCTACGACATCCTCGCGAAGCCGATGATGGATACCTTGCCAGCCGGCACCCAGATGATCGCCACCGGGGTGGTGACGCCTTTCTTCGTGCCGGTGAAGGTCACGATGCTGGTTGCTTTCGTGCTGACCCTGCCCTGGGTGCTTTACCAGGTCTGGGCCTTCATTGCGCCAGGGCTCTATGCGCACGAGAAGCGCCTGGCAGTCCCCCTGGTTGCGGGGAGTACGCTGCTGTTCATGCTTGGCATGGCTTTTTGTTATTTCTTCGTTTTTGGCATGGTGTTCAAATTCATCGCCGAATTTGCTCCCAAGAGCATCACACCTGCCCCTGACATCGAGCAGTACCTGTCTTTCGTGATGTCGATGTTCCTCGCTTTCGGCATCACTTTCGAAGTGCCGATTGCCGTGATCCTGCTAGCCAAGGCTGGCATCGTCGACGTTGCGAAGCTGCGCGAGATGAGGCCCTACGTGATTGTCGGTGCCTTTGTTATTGCGGCGGTCGTGACGCCGCCCGACGTCATTTCGCAGCTGATGCTGGCGATTCCGATGTGCCTGCTTTACGAGCTTGGCATCCTCCTTGCTGCCTGGCTTACCAAACCAAAGCCTGCGACTGTGGATCCGGCTTATGCGGCACCGTCGATCGAGGATATGGACCGGGAACTCGACCGGATTGAAACCAGCGACAAGCCTTGAGCCCGCGTTGACTCAGCGGTTTGGAGGTGGCGTCGGGCGGCGTCCGATTTCGACTGCGAGCTCAAGCTCGGTGTCGCCCCGACGCACGCGAAAGCTTGCGTTGCGTCCGGGGGGCAGGGCAGCCACCATGTCGAGCATCGCGCGGGGGTCGGGCACGGCCTCGCCGCCGACCGCAACCAGCACGTCCCCCGGGCGAATTCCCGCGCGATCGGCGGGGCTTGCGCGCAGAACGCCCGCGATCAGCGCACCATGCGTATCCTGCAGGCCGAAGGATTCGGCCAGCTCGGGCGTGATGTCCTGGATTTCCACCCCCACCCAGCCACGGGTGACTTCTCCGCTCGCCACGATCTGCTCCAGCACGTTGCGTGCGATCGAGACCGGGATGGCGAACCCGATACCGAGGGATCCGCCGGAACGCGAGTAGATCGCGGTGTTGATGCCCACCAGGCTGCCCGCGCTGTCCACCAGGGCGCCGCCCGAGTTGCCCGGGTTGATTGCCGCGTCGGTCTGAATATAGTTTTCGAAGGTGTTGATGCCCAACTGGCTGCGGCCCAATGCTGACACGATGCCCATCGTCACCGTCTGCCCAACCCCAAAAGGGTTGCCGATCGCCAGCACTACATCGCCCACGCTCAGCGCGTCTCCCCCGGCCAGCGTGATGACCGGCAACTGCGCGTCGCCATCAATCTTCAGTACGGCGAGGTCGGTTTCCGGGTCGCGGCCGACCATGTGCGCAGCAAACTTACGCCCGTCATTGAGCGCGACCTCGATCTGATCGGCCGTCTCGATCACGTGGTTGTTGGTGACGATGTAGCCATCCGGGCTGACGATGACGCCCGACCCCAGTCCAGCCTGGCGCTGGCTGGGGCCATTGTTTGGCCGCTCGCCGAAGAAATGGCGAAACACCGGATCATCAAGCAAGGGATGGGAAGGGCCGACGCCGGCCTGACTGGTGAAGATGTGAACGACTGCAGGCATCGAGCGCTGCGCCGCCACGGCGTATGAGCCGGCTGCGGGCGTTTGTTCGCCTACTGCTGCTGGAGCCTCGAGAATCGCAACGACTGACGCCGGTGCGCTGTCACGTAGCCAGCCGGGTTTCAGTGTGCTGAGCACGAACAGCCCGGCAACGCTGATAGTCACGGCCTGGGCGAAGATGAGCCACAGACGGCGCATAATGATCGACTCGAGAGCTAGCTCAGGCCTCGCGGGCGGGACGCCCGGCCGAGCTGGAAAGGATAGGGGGGTTACATGCAACTCATCGAACTCACCGCGCATCTTGACGCACTGCTCGACGTTTCGCGCTTCAAGGATTATTGCCCAAATGGTCTGCAAGTGGAAGGACGGGCCGAGGTGGGGAGGGTGTTGTGTGGGGTGACAGCCAGTCAGGCGCTGCTTGATCTGGCGGTATCTGGAGGCTATGACGCGGTGTTCGTGCATCATGGTTTTTTCTGGAAGGGCGAGGATGGCCGTATCGCCGGCATTCGCCGCCAGCGTCTGAAGGCGCTGCTGGGCAATGACCTCAGTCTGCTGGCCTACCATCTTCCGCTCGACGCCCATCCGCGCTACGGAAACAATGCCCAGCTTGGCGTGTTGATGGGCTGGCAGGCCGAGGGGCGCTTTGCCGATCAGGAGCTGGGCTGGTTTGGTCGCCCGGCGCAGGCGGGCGAAGCTGCCGGCCAGGTGGCGCGTACGCTGGCCGCACGACTGGGGCGCGAGCCGCTACTGGTGGGGGATGAGGGGCGTATCGTGCGCCGGGTCGCCTGGTGCACTGGCGGAGCTCAAGGCTATTTTGAACAGGCGATCGTCGCCGGGGCGGACGTGTTCGTATCGGGCGAAATTTCCGAGCAGACCGTGCATCTCGCCCGTGAGGCCGGCGTGCCGTACATCGCTGCCGGGCATCACGCCACCGAGCGCTACGGCGCCAGGGCGATCGCCGCGCACCTGGCCGATGAGCTTGGTCTGATCGCCGACTTCGTCGACCTGCCCAACCCGGTCTGAAACATGTCGTGATTTAGCGCGAACCGCCGAGTGGCTCCGGGCGAATGGCCGGGCCGAGTTCTTCTTCGAGTACGGCGGACAGCATCAGGATGTCGTCTATGACTGAAAACGGGAAGCCCGCGCGCGTGGAATCACGATTGTCCCGCAACAGTCGCTGCAGATAGACTTGGCAATCCCGTGTGCGCCAGACGTACTGAATCTGTTCCATGATGTGCGGGAAGTGCTCGACTGACAGGGCGTTTGTGCGCAGTGCATCGTAGTTTTCCCAGGTCACCGCGATGACGTTGAACGTTCTGTTCAATTCCTTTGCGATGGCGTCGAATTCGGCGCGCAGGCCCGCCGCGCGATAGACCTCAAGCAGCTTCAGCCAGGGTGTGACGGCCTGCTTCGGATTGTCGCGGATGAACTCGGACAGGGTGTCGGCGGCGCCATGCAGGCGACCGAAACTCATCATGATGTCAGCGAGTTCGATGGCTGACTGATGCTCCTCGATTTGCTCGCCGGGGACGCTGTCGGAGCCCCTCGCTGAGTCGGTGACCTTCGCCGCATCGGTGCCCGGAAGCTGCCATTCCAGCATCGCATCGGTGGCGTCTGAAGCGGTAGCCTTGCTTGAGGGCGTCGGTGTGGCCATCGGTGCGGCAGCGGCTGTAGCGCTTTTTGGTGCGGTAGCAGAGGCTTCCGCGCGCGTTGTTGTGGGCTGGATGGCTGGTCGGGAGCCCGAGCGGGCGGACTGCCCATTGGCGCGCCTGCGCCACAGCAGCAAAGCCAGCAGCACCACGATGCCGAGGCCGCCGGCCAGGTAAGGGTCGAAATAGTTGGTTTCGGCCTCGGTCTGGAGCTTCGAATCTGGCGCTGGCGCCGAAGGCGCAGCGGCCACGTCAGGGGGGCTGATGACTTCTGCGCTGGTGTCCCGATCCAGCCCAAGTGTGTCGATGCTTGCCTCTATTTGATTTCGAGCGTCCTCAAGCTCCTCGATCCGCGCCATCAGTTCCATTTCGGCGACGATACTGTGATCGATCGCTGCCCCGAGTTCGCGCTTGCGCGTGCTCAGGCTGTCTGTCTCGGAAACGCCCGCCGTTGCCTTCGCCTCAGGGCTGTGCGCATTCGTCGCAGGGGCGGCAACGATCGGGCTGCGTGGCCGGAGTGTTGCAGCCGGTTTAGGCGTTGCTTTTGGAGCGGGGGCTGTCGAAGCGAGACGACGCAGGTCTGGCACCGTGATTCGGGTGCCTGGCGGCAGCTCGCGAGTCCGTTCTTCGAGCGTGGAGAAGAGTGACGGGTTGGTTGAAGCCGTTGCGCGCATGAAGCGCTGCCGTGCATTGGCGTCGTCAGGGTAGAGCGCGCGTGCGAGCGAATCGAGCGATTCACCCGCTACGGTGGTCCAGGTCTTGCCGTCGCTCCAGGCTGCAGCTGAAGGTGTCGCCGCAACTTGCACTCGCGTAGCCGATGCGGCCTCTGTTGCGGCGGCGCGAGTCGGTGTGGTCGTGGCGAGGAGCGCAGCGGCGAAGGTTACCGCAATGGTGATCCAGGTTTTTCTCATTGTCCGCGCGTCCGGCGGTGGGTTTGACGATACATGGGTTTGTAGCAGACTCTCGGCGGGGGTTCCAGCAACTATATGAGCAAAGGCGACGCGAATCTGAATGACTGTGACGTAATCAGCACTCTGCCGGATGTGTGGGCGGGAGAGTGCCTGCATGTCGGCAAGCAATGCGCTGGGTTAGGATTCGGGCTTCCATGCGTCACCGTGCGTTAAAAAATGCCGCTTCCTCACTCCTCTGCGCCTCGACGGCGCATCCATACCCGGCGCATCGAGCTTGAGGGCTTCTTGCGCGACGATGGTTATTATGAAATCGACGCCTCGCTGACCGACGTGAAGGACATCGACTACCCCATTGCCTCCGGGCTGCGTCCGGCCGGCGTTCCGGTGCATGTCATGCGACTCAGGATCGTCTTTGATGACACCTTCACCATCCACGAGGCGGTCGCCTGTTCGGACGGTGTGCCATATCCGGGATATTGCGACACCATCGGGCCGGTGTATGGAAAGCTGGTGGGGCTCAACCTGGTGCGTGGCTTTCGACGCACGATCGGCGAGATGTTTGCCGATGTTCGGGGGTGTTCGCACATGACGGAGCTGCTGAATTCCCTGCCCACCGCCGCCATCCAGACCGTGGCCTCGTTTCGCCGCGATGACGAAGAGACCAAGGACAAGCCTTTCCAGCTCGACCGCTGTCATGCGCTCGAGACGTCTGCCGAAGCAGTGCGCATCTACTACCCCAGGTGGTATCGAAAGCCAAGCATGCCGAGTTGAGCCGCGCCTGACGCAGGCGCGGTGCACTGCGCAAAACTGGTTATAATTATGGAGTCTTGCGCCATTCACGTACTTCAGAGTGCCTGGCGCAAGGTCTGGCCAGCGTTGCTGGCCGCAGGCGGTGGGCGGCGGTCGAGGGAGACGACGCCTGTCGCGGGGCAGCGTGCCCCGAAGCATGCCATCAACCTGTTTGCGACGGGCATGCCGTCGTGACTTCGATCGAAGGGCAACCATGAAGATTCATGAGTATCAGGCAAAAGAACTACTGAGAAAGTATGGCGTCGTCACGCCGCGCGGTATCCCCTGCTTCTCCGTTGATGAGGCGGTCAAGGCTGCAGAAGAGCTCGGTGGCAAGGTCTGGGTAGTGAAGGCACAGATTCACGCCGGTGGCCGTGGCAAGGGCGGTGGCGTCAAGCTCGCCCGTTCGATGGACGAGTTGCGTCAGTACGCAAGCGAAATTCTCGGCATGCAGCTCGTCACCCACCAGACCGGCCCCGAAGGCCAGAAGGTGCGTCGCCTGTTGATCGAAGAAGGCGCAGACATCCAGAAGGAATACTACGTCGCGGCGCTGACCGACCGCGCCACGCAGAAGATCGCCATGATGGCTTCCTCGGAAGGCGGCATGGACATCGAGGAAGTCGCGCACAGCACACCCGAGAAGATCCTCAAGGAGTTCGTCGATCCGCTCGTCGGTCTGACGGACGCGCAGGCCGAGAACCTGGCGCGCGGCATCGGTGTGCCGGAAGCCTCTGTCGCCAAGGCGGTCGATGCGCTGAAGCGTCTGTACACCTGCTACATGGAAACCGATGCCTCGCTGGCGGAAATCAACCCGCTGATCCTCGAAGGCAACGGCAACATCAAGGCGCTCGACGCCAAGTTCAACTTCGATTCCAACGCGCTGTATCGCCACCCCGAGATCGTCGCCTACCGCGACCTCGACGAAGAGGACGCCGACGAGATCGAGGCCTCCAAATTCGACCTCGCCTACATCAGCCTCGACGGCAACATCGGCTGCCTGGTGAATGGCGCCGGCCTGGCCATGGCGACCATGGACACCATCAAGCTGTTCGGCGCCGAGCCGGCCAACTTCCTCGACGTCGGCGGCGGCGCCACGACCGAGAAGGTCACCGAAGCCTTCAAGATCATGCTCAAGAACCCCAAGGTCAAGGGCATCCTGGTCAACATTTTCGGCGGCATCATGCGTTGCGACACCATCGCCACCGGTGTGGTTGCAGCGGCCAAGGAAGTGCATCTCTCCGTCCCGCTCGTGGTGCGCATGAAGGGCACCAACGAAGACCTCGGCAAAAAGATCCTTGCCGAGTCGGGTCTGCCGATCATCACCGCCGACACCATGGCGGATGCCGCGACCAAGATCGTCGCTGCGGTCAAGTAAGGAGAGTCTGAATGTCCATCCTGATCAACAAAGACACCAAGGTCATCACCCAGGGGATCACCGGCAAGACCGGTCAGTTCCACACCGAGAAGTGCCAGGAATACGCCAACGGCAAGAACTGCTTCGTTGCCGGCGTGAATCCGAAAAAGGCCGGTGAGAAGATTTTCGGCATCCCCATCTTCGGCTCGGTCAAGGACGCGGCAGCCGAAACCGGTGCCACCGTGTCGGTCATTTACGTGCCGCCGGCCGGCGCTGCTGCCGCGATCTGGGAAGCCTGCGAAGCCGACCTTGATCTGGCGATCTGCATCACCGAAGGCATTCCTGTTCGCGACATGCTGGAAGTGCGCAACCGGATGAAGAAGAAGGTCGAGGCAGGCGGCAAGGAAACCCTGCTGCTCGGCCCCAACTGCCCCGGCCTGATCACGCCCGACGAGATCAAGATCGGCATCATGCCCGGCCACATCCACAGGAAGGGTCGCATCGGCGTTGTGTCGCGTTCCGGCACGCTGACCTATGAGGCCGTAGCCCAGTTGACCGAAATCGGTCTGGGTCAGTCCTCGGCGGTCGGCATTGGCGGCGACCCGATCAATGGTCTGAAGCACATCGACGTGATGCGCATGTTCAACGACGACCCCGACACCGACGCAGTGATCATGATCGGCGAGATCGGCGGTCCGGATGAAGCCGAAGCGGCGGAGTGGTGCAAGGCCAACATGAAGAAGCCGATCGTTGGCTTCATCGCCGGCGTGACCGCGCCCGCGGGCAAGCGCATGGGCCACGCCGGTGCGCTGATTTCCGGCGGTGCCGATACGGCCGATGCCAAGCTCGCCATCATGGAAGAGTGTGGCTTCACCGTGACGCGCAACCCGTCGGAAATGGCCAAGCTGTTGAAGGCCATGCTCTGAACAAGACGAGTCAGCCAGACTTGTAGAAAGGCGCCGGCTTGTCCGGCGCTTTTTTTTGATCCTCTCGGCGGCTTTGACGCGCGTTAGAATGACCGTCGAAGCCCGCACGACTGTGGGCGTGAACACGACAACGGGTACAGGCAATGCCGAAGTTGATCCTCAGCATGGACGGGCTCGTCCTCAAGGAGATCGAGCTCAACAAGGAACGGACCTCGATCGGGCGCAAGCCGAACAACGACATCCAGATCGACAACCTTGCGATCAGCGGGCAGCATGCGGTGATCACCTGCATCCTCAACGACGCCTTTCTTGAGGACCAGAACAGCACCAACGGGACGTACGTGAATGGTCAGCCGGTCAAGAAGCACGTGCTGCATCACAACGACGTCATCGAGTTGGGCAAGTACCGCATCAAGTACATCGTGGATTCGGCCCAGCCGGGGATGGCTGCGTCGGAGATGATCGAGACTTCGGCGATCAAGCCCTTCGAGCTGGTGTCGACCATGACCGATGTCGGGTTGGATGCGACGGGTGCTCCAGGCGAGACGCAGCTGAATGCGACTGCTGCGGTTGATCGCGCCGAAACGGCGACACTGAGCGGAGCCGCGTGTCTGGGCGTCATCCAGGTCCTGAGCGGTGCCAATAGCGGGCGCGAGCTCGAGCTCACCAAGTCCCTGACCACACTGGGCAAACCCGGACGGCAGGTTGCGGTAATCACGCGACGCCCCCATGGTTACTTCATCACCCACGTCGAGGGGGCTGCTTTGCCCCTGCTCAACGGTAAGGCAATCGGCGCCCAGGCCCACCTGTTGAAGGATCACGACATCATCGATCTTGCTGGTGTAAAGATGGAGTTTTTCCTGCGTGGCTGAGTCGGCTCGCCGACTGCGGACCAGACTGTGATTTTTTGCCTACCGATGCCATGAGCGTGGTGATAAGGTCCTCGCACACATAACGGGGAAGCGTAGCGGCCGTCGTCCTGCGAGGGATTGCGCCGCGATGGGTCATGAAGCTGACGGTGCTGGGTTGCAGTGGTGGTATTGGCGGCGCGCAGGCGCGCACGACGTCGTTTCTCGTGGACGATGAGGTGCTCATCGACTGCGGCACCGGTGTCGGAGATCTGCCGTTCGATGCGCTGCGCAGGATCGATCATGTCTTTCTCACCCATGCTCACCTTGACCATATTGCTTCACTGCCGTTGCTGATCGATGCGGTTGGCGAGCTTCGCGCTTCGCCGCTCACCGTGCATGCGACACCGGAAACCATTCGAATCCTGCATTCGCATATCTTCAACTGGCTCGTCTGGCCGGACTTTTCTGCCATCCCCGATCGACGTCAGCCCTTCATGCGCTTCCAGCCCATGAAACTGGGCGAGACCGTTCGCTTGGGGGCAGCTGCCATCACCGCCTTTCCGGCGCACCATACGGTGCCGACAGTGGCCTATTGCCTTGATAGCGGCGAGGGGCAACTGGTTTTCTCCGGCGATACCGCCTACTGTCCGGAACTGATTGCCGCCATCAATGCGCTGCCCGCCTTGCGCCATCTGATCATCGAGACCGCCTTCGCCGATGAGCAGCAGGGCCTGGCGCTGGCGTCGCGGCATCTGTGCCCGAACATGCTGCTCGAGATTCTGACGGAGATCACCGCGCGACCCGCAGTGCACATCACGCACCTCAAGCCGGGCGCCGATCAGCGAATCATGGCGCAGATCGAGGCCGGTGCCTCGTCGCTGCGCCCGCGTCGCCTGTTGCAGGGCGAAGTACTGGACTTCTGATCTGGAGAGGCCATGCAGCCGGTGCAGCAGATAGCCATCAGATCCTCACCGTCGGTTCAGGCCGATGACAATGGGCTGGAGATTCTGAAAATGACGATAGAGAAAATGCAGCACGGGAGTCCAGTGGCGCGCCGGCTGGCTTTCTTCAAGGGGTTGCAGCTCGTCACTAATCGCATCCACGCCAGCAACGACACGGATGAGATCATCCTTGAGTTGTCCTCTGATCTGTGTGCGCTGTTCGATGCTGCACGGCTCACGATATACACGCTGGATGAAGAGGCCCGGACAATTGTCACCCGCATCAAGACCGGGCTCGACAAGGTGCAGAGCATCCGCCTGCCGGTTTCCGACAACAGTATTGCCGGCTATGTGGCACACACGGGGCTGCTGGTCAATGTTGGTGACGTGTACGACGAGACTGAGTTGCGCGCGATTTCACCGCGCCTGCATTTCCAGCACGAGGTCGACGTCAGCAGCGGCTTTCGCTCCAGGCAGATGCTGGTGGCGCCGATTCGCGATCCGGAGGGCGATCGCATCATCGGCGTCATCCAGTTGATCAACACGATCAATGGTGAGCCCTTTTCCAAAGTGGCGGAGGAAGGCCTGCTGGGGCTTACACAGACGCTAGGCGTTGCCTTTGCCCGTCACAGCGAACAACCTGCGAGGCTGCGCTCGCGTTTCGACGCTCTGGTCGCCGATGGCCGGATTACGGCCGAAGAGCTGCGTCAGGCGATTCGCGAGGCGCGCAGTGGCGATCTCAGTACCGAGGCGATTCTGGTAGACGATCTCGGCCTGACGTCGGCCGAGATCGGCGAGGCGGCGGCGCGCTATTTTGGCGTGCCCTATCAGGCCTTCCGCGAGAATCACGTCAAGCCGATGGACCTGCTGCGCAACATCAAGCGCGACTACGTGCAGCAGAGTCATTGGCTGCCTTACGAAGAGACGCAGGACGGGGTGGTGGTGCTGTGCGTCGACCCTGAACAGGTCCGCAGTTCCGGCGTGGCGCAGAACGTGCTGCCCAAGAAGCGCCTGACCTATCGCGTGACTTCGGCACGCGAATTCGAGCTTACTGTCGAGCAGTATTTTGGCACCTCGCTCGACGACGCCTCGGTCAACGATTTGCTGTCCGACCTCGACGAGGGCGCGGACGAGGCCCCCGGGCTGAAGGATGACGTTACCGCCGCGGCTGATAACGAGTTGGTCAAGCTGGTCAACAAGATCATCATCGAAGCGTATCGCCAGGGCGCGTCCGACATCCACATCGAACCCAGGCCTGGGCGCGAGAAAACCCTGGTCCGTTTCCGCAAGGACGGTTCGCTCGTGCCCTACATCGAGGTGCCAGCCAGTTATCGCAACCCGCTGGTCACGCGCATCAAGATCATGTGCGACCTCGACATCTCCGAGCGCCGCAAGCCCCAGGATGGCAAGATCAAGTTCCGTAAGTTTGCGCCGCTTGATGTCGAGCTGCGCGTCGCCACGCTGCCGACGCAGGGCGGGCTGGAAGACGTCGTGATGCGTCTGTTGCCGAACAACGAGCCGATCCCGATCGAAGAGCTTGGCCTGCTGCCCTTCAATCTCGAGCGTCTCAAGCAGGCCGTCGCCAAGCCTTACGGCATCTTCTTCGTCTGCGGTCCGACCGGTTCGGGCAAGACCACCACGCTGCACTCCATCCTGAACTACATCAACACCCCCGACACCAAGATCTGGACCGTCGAAGATCCGGTCGAAATCACCCAGAAGGGCCTGCGTCAGGTGCAGGTCAATCGCAAGGCGGGCATCGATTTCGCCACCATGATGCGCGCTTTCCTGCGCGCGGACCCCGACGTGATCATGGTCGGCGAGATGCGCGACCATGAAACGGTGTCGGTGGGCATCGAGGCTTCGCTGACCGGTCACCTGGTGTTTTCTACGCTGCACACCAACAGCGCGCCCGAGTCGGTGGTCCGGCTGCTCGATATGGGCATGGATCCCTTCAACTTCGCCGATGCCTTGATTGGCGTGCTCGCCCAGCGCCTGGCCAAGCGCCTGTGCGTCAAGTGCCGCGCGGCCTATCACCCCGACGACGACGAGATCGCCCGGATGCTTGACGAATACTGTGAGGACATGCACCTGACACCCCAGTTTCAGGCTGACCCGCAAGCCGCCCGCGACGAGGTCATGACCCGCTGGCGCCAGAGCTTTGCTGGCGACGACGGCCGCTTCACCCTGCATCGCGCGGTCGGCTGCAACGATTGCACCCAGGGCTATCGAGGGCGGGTGGGCTTGCACGAACTGATGCTGGGTTCGGATACAGTCAAGCGTCTGATCCAGGAACGCAGCCGCGTTGATCAGGTGCTTGGGCAGGCCTTGTCCGAAGGCATGCGCACCTTGCGCCAGGACGGCATGGAGAAGGTGCTGTCAGGCATCACCGACATGAAGCAGGTGCGCAGGGTCTGCGTGCGCTGAGCGGGCAAGTAGGCGCAGCGGGTCCGCGCTGGGGCGCTGCGCGGTTAGAATCCGGGCTGATACCCTTGCCGGAGAGCCCCATGTACCGCATCGCCCCCAGCCTGCTGTCCGCCGACTTCGCCCGCCTCGGCGAGGAAGTGCGCAGCGTGATCGCTTCTGGTGCCGACTGGATCCATTTCGACGTGATGGACAACCATTACGTGCCCAATCTCACCATCGGCCCGCTGGTGTGTGATGCGATCCGGCCGCACACGACTGCGCCGATCGACGTGCACCTGATGGTGAAGCCGGTCGATCGCATCATTCCCGACTTCGCCAAGGCCGGCGCCAACGTCATCACCTTTCACCCCGAGGCCTCCGAGCACATCGACCGCAGTCTGGGCCTGATCCGCGACTCGGGCTGTCAGGCCGGCCTGGTGTTCAATCCGGCCACGCCGCTGCATCACATGGACCACGTCATGGACAAGCTCGACGTGGTGCTGCTGATGAGCGTGAACCCCGGTTTTGGCGGACAGCAGTTCATCCCCGAGACCCTCAACAAGCTGCGCGCCGCGCGTGCAAGGCTCGACGCCTACGCTGAACGCAGTGGCCGGCGGATCCTGCTCGAGATCGACGGTGGCGTGAAGACCGACAACATTGCCGACATTGCCCGCGCTGGCGCGGACACCTTTGTGGCCGGCTCCGCCGTCTTTGGCGCTGGCAAGGCCGACGATCCGCATCGCTACGACTCGATCATCGCCGCACTGCGTGGCGAACTGGCCGGGGTGGCGGCGTGAGTGCGGGCGCGCGCTTTTCGCCGCGGGCGGTGCTGTTCGATCTTGACGGGACCCTGCTCGACACCATCGGCGACCTCGCTGATGCCGCCAACCGGATGCTGGCCGAGCTTGCGCGGCCATCCCGCAACCAGGCAGAGATCCACAGCTTCGTCGGCAAAGGCCTTCCCAACCTTGTGCGCCGCTGCATGACCGACAACGCCCAAGCGACCGAGGCCGAGATCGAGTCCGCCATCGTCTTGTTCCGGCGTCACTACGAGCTGGTCAATGGGGTGTCCACCACACTCTACCCGGGCGTGGTGGACACCCTGACGGCCTTGCGCGAGCGCGATATCCGGCTCGCCGTCGTCACCAACAAGGCCGAGGCCTTCACGCTGCCGCTGCTCGAGCGCATGGGCATCGCGACGTATTTCGATACGGTCGTCAGCGGCGACACGCTGCCGGTCAAGAAGCCTGATCCGGCTGTGGTCCGACTGGCGTGCGAGCGACTCGACGTGGCGCCGACTGATGCACTGATGATCGGCGACTCCGCCAACGACGCAGTTGCTGCCCGGAGTGCGGGCGTGCCGGTGCTGATCGTGACCTACGGCTACAGCGAAGGCATGCCGGTGGACACCATTGAATGCGATGGGCTACTATCGAATGCACTTCAGGCGCTGGATCATATCGGTCCGGCATAGCCGCGGGTTCGGCCCGGATGCTCCGGGTGTCACGGGCTTGGCCACATACTCCACTACAGATCGACATCGTGATGCTCGCACTCCGGGATCGCTTCCTCGCCGCCACCTCCACCGTCCAGCCGGGCTGGCAAAGTGGCCGGCGTTGGCCTTTGGGCCACTGAACGCGATTCCTCCCCCGGCGGGGCCGCGGCGCCGACCGCATCCCCGCCCGCTGCAGCAGCATCCGCTCGAACCGACCTACGTGGAACTCCCATGCTCGAACAGGAATTCAACGCCCTCGCTGCCGAGGGCTACAACCGCATCCCGGTGACCCTCGAGACCTTTGCCGATCTCGATACGCCGCTTTCCATCTACCTCAAGCTTGCCAACGAGTCCTACACCTACCTGCTCGAGTCCGTGCAGGGCGGTGAGCGCTTTGGCCGCTACTCCTTCATCGGCCTGTCCTCGCCGACCCGCATCGAGGTCTATGGCCGCACGGCGCTGCTGCTGACCGGCAACCGCTTGGTCGAGCGCCGCGACTACGGTGATCCGCTCAATTTCGTCGCTGAGTTCATGAATCGCATCAAGGTGCCGCCGCGTCAGCATCTGCCGCGTTTCGCCGGTGGTCTGGTGGGTTGCTTCGGTTACGACACGGTGCGCTACATCGAGCCCAAGCTGGCGCAGACGGAAAAGACCGATCCCCTGGGTACGCCCGACATCCTGTTGTTGCTGTCGGAAGAGGTGGCGATCGTCGACAACCTCAGCGGCAAGCTCACCCTGGTCGTCTATGCCGAGCCGGAAGTGCCGGGTGCCTTCAAGCGTGCCCAAAAGCGCCTGCGTGACCTGCTGGCGCGACTGCGTGCGCCGGTGCAGATCCCGGACGAATGCCGTGCCGAGCCTGCGCCGGCCGTATCCAGCTTTGGTGAGGACGCTTTCAAGGATGCGGTGCGCCGCGCCAAGCAGTACATCGTCGACGGCGACGTCATGCAGGTGGTGCTGTCGCAGCGCATGAGCAAGCCCTATGCGGCCAGCCCGATGGCGCTCTACCGCGCGATCCGCTCGCTCAACCCCTCGCCCTACATGTTCTATTTCAATCTCGAGGATTTCCACGTCGTCGGCGCTTCGCCCGAGATCCTGACCCGACTCGAAGACGACGTCGTCACCGTGCGCCCGATCGCCGGCACGCGCAAGCGCGGCGCCACCGTGGCCGAGGATGAGGCGCTGGAGCGCGAGCTGCTGTCAGATGCGAAGGAGATCGCCGAGCACGTGCAACTGCTCGATCTGGGTCGCAACGACGCCGGCCGTGTGTCGCAGACCGGCACGGTCAGGGTGACCGAGCAGTTCCGCATCGAGCGCTACTCGCATGTGATGCACATCGTGTCCAACGTCGAGGGCAAGCTCAAGGACGGGCTCAATGCGCTTGCCGTGCTGCGCGCCACATTTCCTGCGGGCACGGTATCGGGTGCGCCCAAGGTGAGAGCGATGGAAATCATCGACGAGCTCGAGCCGGTCAAGCGTGGCATCTACGCCGGCGCGGCCGGCTATCTCGGCTTTCATGGCGACATGGATCTGGCCATCGCGATTCGTACCGCGGTGATCAAGGACGGCCAGATCCACGTTCAGGCGGGCGCCGGCATCGTCGCTGATTCGGATCCCGACACCGAATGGCAGGAAACCCAAAGCAAGGCACGCGCCATGTTGCGTGCCGCCGAGATGGCCGAAGGCGGCCTCGATACGGAAGTGAAGTGAGGAGTACGACATGTTGCTGATGATCGACAACTACGA
>DAORUJ010000038.1:0-23702 GCA_035433105.1 Thauera sp. | reverse complement strand
TCGACACTTCTTCCTGGCTCTGCGAGGTGATCTCGTAGACGCTGCGAGCGTAGGCGACGGCCTTCTCGACGATCGGCTGGGTCAGCGAGGTCTGCAGGCTGACCAGCTCTTGAACGTCCTTCACAGCCAGCATGGCCTTGGTGTTGGCAACGCCGTCTTCCAGGATCGAACGGGCGGTGTTCAGGTTCAGTGCGGCAAGGCGCTCGGCGCTGGCGAAGGCAGCGTTGGCCAGGGTCAGCATGGTTTCGATACCGGCCTTGTTGGAGGCGGCGAATTGCTCGGGGGCGATGAAAGCGGACATGTGAATCTCCTCGGTAAATGGGGCTAATGCATGAACATCGGGTTTGAAACTTGCCGCGATGTTGCGTTGCAGCATGGTGTGCATTATAGGGGAGAGATTTCACAGGTCAAGGCTTTTTTGTGCATCGCACAATGGCATTGCGATTATTTGTTTCTATCAATCCCCTGCGTTCATCGGGACTGCGGCCCCGTTCGCGCTGCTGCGAGCAGAGTACGATCAACGATGCGCGGGAAGTGCATCACCCAGGCCTGGTGTAGATCCCTTCCTGGTGTCTCGTGCTTAGCCTGGGGCTCAATGCGCAACGACCGCCCGAAGGCGGCCGTTGCGGTATGGCGAAGGGGCGAAGCGGTCAGTCGTGACCGAAGCTCGGCTTGCGCTTTTCGACAAACGCAGCCATGCCTTCCTTCTGGTCATTGAGCGCGAAGGCAGAATGAAATGCGCGACGCTCGAACAGCAGGCCCTCGTTGAGGCTGCTCTCGAAGGCGCGACTGACCGATTCCTTGATCATCATCACCACTGGCAGCGAGAAGCTGGCGATGGTTTCGGCCGCAGTCATTGCTTCTTCGATGAGTTTGTCGGCCGGAACGACACGCGACACCAGCCCCGCGCGCTCGGCTTCGGTGGCGTCCATGAAGCGGGAGGTGAGGCACAGGTCCATGGCCTTCGCCTTGCCCACTGCGCGTGGCAGGCGCTGGGTGCCGCCGGCGCCGGGCAGGATGCCGAGCTTGACTTCGGGCTGGCCGAATCTGGCGCTGTCGGCTGCGATGATGATGTCGCACATCATCGCCAGCTCGCATCCGCCGCCCAGTGCAAAACCGGCCACCGCGGCGATGATCGGTTTGCGACAGGTCTTCACGCGCTCCCAGTTGCGCGTGATGTAGTCGCCCTTGTAGGCGTCCATGTAAGAGAGATTCGCCATTGCGCCAATGTCGGCGCCCGCGGCGAAGGCTTTCTCGGAACCTGTGATCACGATCGCGCCAATGCCGTCATCGCCCTCGAAGCCGTCGAGGGCGGCGCTGATCTCGTCCATGACCTGATCGTTGAGGGCATTGAGTGCCTTCGGACGATTCAGGGTGATCAGGCCAACGCGGCCGCGCGTTTCGGTAATGATGAGTTCGAAGGTCATGCTCTCTCCAGATCGGGCGTGTTGCGGGATTGGGACTATTGCTGTGCGGGGGACTTGTTTTCGCTCTTGGGCTGAATCACCGCGCGCACGCGCGCATCGCCGCCGCTTGCCGGTTTGCTGCCGGGCGCATTGGTGGCGAGGTAGTTCTCGGTGATGGCGTCGTACTCGATGTAGGCGCCACGTACTTCGTCGCCGCCGCTGGTGACGCGTGCGCGATTGAACAGGCGTGCCTTCTCGTTGCGACTGTCGTATTCGATGCGTTCGGCTTCGCCATCGACATACTCCTTGGTCGCTTCGCGCTTCTGGCGGAAGGTGGCGAGCTTGCCGCCGCTGGCGGTGGCGACGCCGTTCTGGAAGCCGGCAGCATCCTGGGTCACGACCAGCTTGTCACCCTTGAGCAGCAGGCTGCCCTGAGTCAGGATCACGTTGCCCTCGAACACGTGGACCTTGTTGCGGTCATCAACCGTCATCCGGTCGGACTCGATGTTGACCGGCTGCTGGCGGTCGGTTCGCTCGGCGAGTGCTGGCGGGGTGACGGCAGCGAGGATTAAAAAAACTGGGGCGAGCAGGGCTTTCATGAGGTAGATCCTTGGCGGCGCGGCATATTGACGCGGACCTTGCCGATGAGTTCGAGCGTGCCGAAGAGGTTGTCGGCGCGCATGCCGAGTGCCTGTGCATGCGTCGTGCCACGCGTCATCTGGACGGGTGAGTCAGTGCTCGCACGATGGGCGTCGGGCCAAACGCGGAGGGTTTCAGAGTCCAGGGCCAGCGCTGGATCGTTTGCAGCCGCCGGCCGCCGCACACGCACGTCGCCTTGCATATCGACCTGTTCGCCGCCCAGCGAGACATCGGCGTGTTGCGCGCTGATGTGCGTCTCACGACCATCGTTGTTCATGCGCAGACGAGGCTGCTCCAGCCGGGTGATGTCGTCCTGCGGGAAGTGGCTGAGGCGCTCGGCGATCAGTTCATAGCGCTGCGAGCCATCTGCAGCATAGCCCACCACCCGGGTGCCCTCGGCGATGAAGTCGGGTCCGCTGTGCACGGCTGCCGCGTTCGGCTCGTTGATGCGCGTGATTCGCTCCAGCCACACCGAGGCGCCGGCCAGCAACGCAAGCGCGACGATGGGATAGACGCGGTAGGTATTGATCAATCAGATCACCTTGGCGAGCATCAGGTCGAGAGTGGTGAGTGCGCCGACGAGCCTGCCCTCTGCATCGAGGACCAGCAACTGGCTGATGCGCATGCGTTCCATGATTTCCGCCGCTTCAGCGGCCAGTGCCTCGGGGCCGATCGAACGCGGATTGCGGGTCATCACATCGGCGAGCAGGGTGCTGCGAACGTCGCAGCCCTTTTCCAGCGCACGACGCAGGTCACCGTCGGTGAAGATGCCTACCGGATGGCCGTCCGGGCCGGCGATGGCGGTCATGCCCATGCCACCCGCGGTCATCGCCAGCAGGGCCTGCGTCAGCGCTGCGTCGGCCGTGACGACCGGTACCGAGTCGGCCACGCGCATGACGTCGCCGACGCGGGTCAGCAGCCGCCGCCCGAGTGCGCCGCCCGGATGCGAGCGGGCGAAGTCGTCGGCGCAGAAGCCGCGCGCATCGAGCAGCGCGACGGCGAGCGCGTCACCGAGCGCGAGTGCCGCGGTGGTGCTGGCGGTGGGGGCAAGATTGAGCGGGCAGGCTTCTTCGGCGACGGCCGCCTCGAGGTGGACGTCGGCTTCGCGGGCCAGCGGCGACTCGGGGCGACCGGTGATCGAGATCAGCCGGGCGCCCTGGCGCTTGACCAGGGGCACGATGGTCAGCACCTCTTCGCTGGTGCCCGAGTTCGACAGCGCGATCACGACGTCCTCGGGGGTGATCATGCCCATGTCACCGTGGGCGGCCTCGGCCGCATGCACGAAGTACGCCGGCGTGCCCGTGCTCGCCAGGGTGGCCGCGAGTTTGCGGGCGATATGCCCCGACTTGCCGATGCCGGTGACGATCACACGCCCGCGACGAGCGAGAATCAGCTCGACGGCACGCTCGAACTCCGCGCCCAGACGATCGGCGAGCGCGGCTATGGCGGCGGCTTCAATTCGAAGTACGCGGCGGGCAAGTGCGAGAGTTGAACTGTCTGCAGAGTGGGTCATTGGGGCGGACGACTCGATGCTTTAAACTGGTATAAACCGATCACAAAGGCTTTTGAAGGCGACTGACAAAGCGGCTGCACAGCACTTGCGATGCATGGCGAAAGACTCGCGATTGTATAACAGTCGGCACATCCCCCGGTGCGCCCGGGATCTCCAGACCACCCTTGCCGATGCTCAATACCCTTGAATTCGTGCTGTTGCTGATGGCGGCTGCCGTCGTGCTGGTGGGCTTGTTCCGCAGCATGAACCTGCCGCCGGTGCTGGGCTACCTGCTCGTTGGTGCGTTGGGGGGGCCGCATGCGCTGAATCTCATGCAGGAGTCGGAGGGCGCGAGTCATCTGGCCGAGTTCGGTGTGGTGTTCCTGATGTTCTCGATCGGCCTGGAGTTTTCCCTCGGGCGCCTGATGGCGATGAAGCGCATCGTGTTCGGCCTCGGCGCAGTGCAGGTGATCGGCAGCATCGTGGTCGTGACCCTGGTCGGCGGCCTGGCGGGGCTGTCATGGACAGCGAGCTTTGCGCTCGGTGGGATGCTGGCGATGTCGTCGACGGCGATCCTGTCGAAGCTGCTGTCCGATCGCATGGAACTCGACAAGCGTCATGGGCGCGAGACTATCGGCGTGCTTCTGTTTCAGGACATCGCGGTCGTGCCGCTGCTGATCCTGCTTCCCGCCCTGTCACAGCCTGCCGAGGAGCTGCTGTTTACCCTGGGGCTTGCTTCGGCCAAGGCCGTGGTGCTGCTGCTGCTGGTGCTGGTGTTCGGGCAGCGACTGATGCGCTGGTGGTTCACTGTGGTGGCGCGACGGCGCTCGGGCGAGCTCTTCATGCTCAATGTGTTGCTGATCACGCTCGGCTTGGCGTGGTTGTCCGAGCTCGTCGGCCTGTCACTCGCGCTCGGCGCGTTTCTGGCGGGGATGCTGATTTCCGAAACCGAATACCGCTACCAGGTCGAGGAGGACATCAAGCCTTTCCGCGACGTGCTGCTCGGTCTGTTTTTCGTCACGGTCGGCATGTTGCTGGACGTGATGGAGGTTCTGTACAACCTGCCGGCGGTGATCGGCCTGCTTGCCGGCATGCTGGTGCTGAAGTTCGGCATCGTGTTTGCGGCCTCGCGTGCATTTGGGTCGCCGACCGGCACCGCAATGCGATCGGGTCTGTGGCTGTGTGCCGGGGGCGAGTTCGGTTTCGTGCTGCTGTCGCAGGTGATGGGGCTGGGCCTGATGCCGGACGGGCTGGCCCAGATCACCGTTGCCGCACTGGTGTTGTCGATGCTCCTCGCGCCCTTGATTGTGCAGGTGAGCGATCGACTGGTGATGCGCTTCGTTGCCTCCGAGTGGCTGTTGCGTTCGATGGAGCTCACCAAGGTCGCGGCACAGTCGCTGACCACTGATCACCACATCATCATCTGTGGTTATGGCCGTTGCGGGCAGTACATGGCGCGCTTTCTCGAGCAGGAGAACGTTGCCTATGTGGCGCTCGACCTCGACCCTGAGCGCGTCCGCGAGGCCGGTGCGGCAGGCGATACGGTGGTCTACGGTGACGCTGCACGACGCGAAACCCTGCTGGCCGCAGGGATCATGCGGGCCAGTGCGCTGGTGGTGTCATTTGCCGAGGTGAATGCCGCGTTACGGGTCATCCACCACGCACACGCGCTGAGGCCCGGCCTGCCACTGGTCGCCCGCGCCAGGGACGAGGCCGACATGGAGAAGCTCTCTCACGCCGGTGTCACCGAGGTGGTGCCCGAAGCCCTCGAGGGCAGCATCATGCTGGCCTCGCATGCGCTGGCGCTTGTCGGCGTGCCGCTCAACCGGGTGGTGCGGCGCATTCGCGAGATACGCAACCAGCGCTACGCCTTGATGCGGGGTTTTTTCCATGGAGTCAGCGACGCCAGCGACGGTCCCGAGTCAGCCCAGCAGCGGCTGCGTTCGCTGACCATTCCGCCGGGTGCAGCGGTGGTGGGGCGCATGTTGGGTGAGTTTGCTCTCGACCAATTCGGTGTCGGGGTTTCGGCGGTGCGCCGGCGCGGCATCCGCGGCTTGTCACCGGGTAGCGAGACCCGTATCGAGGAAGGCGATGTCGTGGTGCTGCTCGGCCTGCCGACGGGGCTGGAGGCGGCCGAGCAGCACCTGCTTACCGGTGTCTGAGCAGCGCAGAACGGTTGCCGTGCATCACAGACTGGCGCAGACCGTGTAGCTGGCGTCGTCCACCAGCGGGTTCTCGGCGGAGACGAGGCTAAGCGTGCCGTCGTTGTCGCTGCCCGCGCGCATCGATCCTGCACCGGGGTCGCCGTCGTCCAGCGCCAGGTCGAGCTGACGCACGAGCTTGCCCGGGACGCTGCCCGAGCACGTCAGGATGCCCCCGCGAATGCCGAGCAAAGCGCCGCCGCGCTGCACGCCGAGGCGGCCGCCCACGGCGTTCTGTGGCAGATAGCCCGCGTTGGCGGTATCACCGCTGCCCGTTGCCAGGTCGGCGAGCCGCAGGTGCTGCCAGAAGCGAAACGCATCGCTGTCGGCAGCGTCGTTCCAGTTGCCGTCAATCACGCCGTTGCCATTGCCTTGAGCGGTGCATTCACCGCCGCCTGGGCACAAATGCAGTCGAGCACGGGCATCGTCGCCGGGGAGTGCGCGGAAGCGGTCCTGGTAGGCATGAACCATGGCCGGCAAGGTGCGAAAGTCCTGGGCCAGGTTCTTGACCTTGGCGCTGTCGATCAGCGCCTGCCCTTTGAGTACGCCGCCCAGCAATAGTCCGACGATGAGCAGCACGACAGCGATTTCGACGAGGGTAAAGCCTTGTTGGCGGGGTTTCATGGGCCTGTCTCCTGAAGTGAGGGGTGCGACGAAAAAATCGTTGGATCCATTCTTTTGGGTCAATCGCCTGGACCCAGAGGCTTGGAGTCATGGGCTTACAGTCGTCCAGCCTGGGCCATGCGGGCGATCAGCAAGGGGCGGCCGATCCACACCAGCAGGTCGTCGAAGCTGGTGGTGGGCTCGCCCGCCTGGTACTGGGGCTGGACTGCGGAGTAGCTGGCATTGAGTCCGTCGGCGCTGCGATTGGCACCGCTCGAAAACACGACCGCCACGGCCTGTGAGTCGGTCACGGTGATGCGGCGGCCGTCTGCGGCGCGGATCTGCAGGTTGTCCGCCGGCAGGCTGGCGACCGTGATCGGGCCAGCAGCGAAGCCCTGGTCGACGTGATAGCGCCAGTGCCCCGCCCAGGACTCGGTGGCTTGTACGCGCTCGCTGCCCCAGGCGTCGGTGGCCGGCATGGCCAGCGTGCGCCACGGCAGGCGACCTTCGAGCGTGATGTTGCACGGGGGCGGATCCTCGACGCCGTAGCCGGGGTGGGTGGGGTCGGTCTCGGTGCTGGGGCAGGGAAGCCGACCGTGGATGATGGCGAAACCGGTCAGTGCCTGCTGAATGTCGCGCAGCCTTTCCAGCGTGGCCTGGCGATCACGGGCCTCCATGCGGCTGCCCAGTGGTACCAGCATGCTGCCTGACAGCAAGGCGAGAATGACGAGCACCACCGCCAGTTCAGCCAGGGTGAAGCCGAACTCGCGCCGACGCGGCAATGCGATGGGGGATTTGGGTTGAGTCCTTGCGCGGACGAGGATCAGCTCAGGCATCGGATGACATCCTGGGTGGCGGGGTGGCTCGGGTCGCCGATGTCGACAACGGGTGCGCCGTGGAACTCGGGGATGCCAAGCACGAAATGGCGCGGGTTGTCGCCTTCGAGGTATTGGGTGATGTCGGCACGTTGTGCCGGGGTGTTGCGGTGCTGCTGTTCGGTGCCGTTGCGGATGCGTTCGCCACCGAACAGCAGCACGGCGCGGCAGCTTGCGGAGTCGGGTGCGGTCGAATCGATGAATTGGACGCAGGCGCTGGCGTCTGCGCACACCGCGATGCGGAACTGGTCGCGCCAGTTGTCGTGGGCAGCTGCAGCAGCGGGGTCGGCAATTGCCAGCGCTGCGGCCGGGGGGAGTTCGCCGGTCAGAAGCACGCCTCCTGGCGTCTCTTGCGTATGCGCGGCGATGAAGTCCGCGTCGGTGAGGCGAGGACTGAGATGGTCGAGGGCGCGCTCACCGATGTGGTTGAGGTAGGCGGCGAAGTCGCTGCGTCGGCGCAGGGCGTCAAAGAGATCGTCGATGCCGAGCCAGGCGATCAGGTCGTTGTGCACGGTGCTGCCGATGCGGCCCTGCTGGAAGGCGGGTACACCGGCAAGGGCGATGCTTTCGCTGACATCCACGAAGGCATCGAGATCGTTGATCGCGGATTCGCCGCCGCTGCAAGGGCCGGACCCGCGACTGCCGCGGTGCTGTCCGTCGAGTGGCGGGCCCGGAGCGAATATCACTGCTGCTGCAAGCCCGTCTGCAGACGCCGTCCGCAGCGGGCGGCCATCGTCGCCGCGCAGCGCGAACTGGCCTGGGCTGTCCCAGTTGAGGGCAAGCGCCTTTGGGTTGTGCTTGACGCTGGAGGCGACCGCGTACCACAGGCATTCGCCCCAGCCGTCATGGAGGTCGGGCAGGGCCAGTGTGCGCCAGGGCAGTCGGCCGACGGCGGCCAGGCCGCGTGCACCGCAGGCACCCAGTGAGGTTGAGCCGTTGTTGCCCGCGTCCGGGCAGGGCAGGTAGCCATAGCCCTCACCCGCGTGGCTTTCACCGTAGCTGACCGCGTAACCCAGCAGGGCCTCTCGCGCGTGAGCGAGCGCGGCGACGCTGCGCGCCTGGGCCTGAGCGCGGAATCGCCCATCGAGCTCGCCCTGTGCAAGCAGTCCACCGGCGCCCATCAACAGGGCGAGGGCGAGGGCGGCTATCAGGCCGTGGCCGCGGGCCCGGGGGTGAAAGTGGGGGCTGAGGTAGGGGCAGGGGGAGGCACCTCGGCGGGAGGCGCTCATTCGGCGAGCTCGTCCGCTGCAGCGGGCCGTGCCTGATGCGCGCGTGCAGGCCGTGCGAGTGCTGGAGGAGGCCATGAATCGCCCGCACGCAGTCGCGACGGTGGTTGATGTCGGGTGAGCAGTTCTAGCGCGGGAAATGGAGCAGCGTGCAGATCCGGCGGCAATGGGCCCGGCTTGCCGTCCAGCCACACCGTGATTTCCCCGCTCGACGTGAACACGAAGCCGTCGATGCGCTGCGGTGGAGTTGGTGGCGGGGGGGCCTCGTCGGCGATGACGGCAGCTGGCGTCACCGGGGCAGGGCGGTCCAGCTCACGGCGTTGCTCGGGGGTAAAGAACAGGCGGCCGAAATCAGCCTGCGTGGGCGTCGCTAATGCGGCAGCGAGAAGCAGGAGCAGGCGGTGCGTGCTTCGATGGATGCGCGGCGCGCGCGCCGTTGGCCCCGGCGTTGCTGGCGTCATGGTGCCGGGTTCCGCAGTGGCACTGAAACCGTCAGCCAGTCGAGGCGACAGCGGGCCTGGATGCCGTGCTTCGCGGCTTCGCTCGTGCGTGTCAGCGTGCACGCACGGGGCAAGACCACGGCTCCGCGCATCGCCGTCAGTGCCGTGATCAGCGCCGCAAGCCGGCCTTCGTGACGCAGCGTGACATCGATCTCGGTAGCGTGGGTGAGGATGCGAGCTGTGGCCGCTTCGGCTTTCGTTTCGAGCGTGGGGGTCGAGCTGAAGCGGGGCGGTTCGGCAGTAATGCCCTGGCGCTCGAAGATGCGTGACGCCTCGCTCATCCAGGCGCTTGGTGTGGCCGCTGTCAGCGCGCCAAGGGATGCGAGCGTTTTCCACTGAGTAAGCGCGGGCTGCAGGGCCAGGTGCTGCTGTCTCAGAGCGTCCAGTTCGGTCTTGAGCCGGGTGTGCTGGTGCTCGGTCCGGGAGCGTGCTGCGCTGGCCTCATCCTGTGCGCTGCTCGACCAGATCGTCAGGCCAATGCCTGTTGACGCCAGGGCAGCGGCCATGAGCAGCTTGGCAGAGGTGTGCGGTGGAAGGCTGATGGGCGAGTGGATCACGGGCGGGGTGCCTCATCGCGGTTCAAGGGCAACAACAGTGCGAGCCGGGCGTAGCCGTCGGTGCCGCCAGTAAGTTCGATTGAGCGCGCGCCGCCTGCTTCCAGGTGCATGAGAAGCCCTTCGATTGCGGCGCTGCGCTGCGCATTGTCCGGCTTCAGGGTCAGCTCGATCTGCACACCCGGATGACCCGCAAGCTGGTTTGTGGAGTCAGGTCGTGGAGCTGACCAGCTCAGGGTGTGCAGGGGTAGCTCCGGCGTCTGCTCGATCGCCTCGGCCAGCGGCCGAAGGACGGCAAGTGGTGGAGTCGCCGAGGCGCGCTCTCTTTCGAACTGGTGAGCGATGTCGATGATCTGCGCAGGCGGCGCGTCCAGTTGGTCATTGATAACGTCCAGCTCGGTGCGTTCGCGCTGCAGTGTGAGAATTTCCGCCTGCAGCGCGCTGCGTGCGTCATGCGTTGCCTGGATCACCTGCCAGCGCAGGCCGGCAAGGGCGATGCCGCCAACGCACAGCAGTGCCCCGGCGCCGAGCGCAAGGGCCGTGAGCCGGGGCAGGTATAGCGGAGCGTCTGGGTTCGGCCCCGGCCAGCCGAGCTTGCGCGGTGCGCGGGCCAGCCAGTGCAGCAATAGTGCACTGCTGTCGGTCGCGGGCGCATCGGGCAGCAGCGGGGCGCGCTCGGCCGGATCCAGGTGCCTTGTCAGCGTGACGCCTGCAAAGGGCGAACTCGACTGCGCTGCCAGCGCGCTCGTCGGCGCGAGTATCACGACGTCGGTCGCGGCGCCCGCATTGGCCGTGCTTGAATGGCTTTGGCGTGAGCTGGCGTAGTGCAGCGTGCGATCGATTTCCGCCCGCCAGCTGTCGTCGTTCAGTACGGTTTGTGCGTCAAAAGCTTCCACCATTCGCGACAGGCGTGCCAGCCGGTGCTTGACCAGGGTCAGGCGCATGCCTGCGCGGCTGAAGCTGGCGACCAGGTGGCTGCCAGGCAAAAAATGCGCGATCAGGCGGCTGGGCGAGATCAGCAGCTCGCTTGCCAGTCCTGCGTCGTTCAATACGCTCAGCCAGGCCTCCAGCCTCGCTGGCCGGCCAAGGCCGCTGAACAGCACCTGCTCGGTACGGGTCGCGCGGTCGATGCCAAGTGTTTCGGCGGTCGCGTAAGCGGGTTGTGGATACCAGTTGCTCAGGCGGCGGGCGATCAGGGCCCGACGATCGCTGCCACGTACACGCGGCAGAGCCTCGAGTTCGAAGCTCTCGTCGGCGAAATCCGCCATGGCGCGGTAACGGGTATTGCGTGCCTGGCCCCGAAGCCATTCGGCGAGCGCGCGTTGTTCGCCGCTGGCGAAGGCCGCACTGCGGATGATTTCGTTTTTATGGCATTGGAATGTTTCCAGGCCAAGTGCGTCGATACGAAGCAGAACAAGCGGGCTCGTCATGGCGGGATCCGGGCTCAGACTGGAAGGCGGGTGATGATGTCGTAGATGGGGCCGAGCACTGCGCTGGCGATCCACAACAGCAGCCCGCCCATCAGCAGTGTCAGGGCGGGCTCGATTGCCGCCTGCAGGCGGCCGACTGCTTCAGCGACGTCACGCCGATAGAGGGCGGCGACATTGCCCAGGGCACGGTCCAGGCCGCCAGTCTGCTCGCCGACTCTGAGCATGCGGCCCACCAACGGCGGAAACAGACCGCTGGCCTCGAAGGCTGCGGACACGCTGTGGCCGTGTTCGATCTGTCTGCTGGCGTGGCGCAGCGCATCGCGCAGGGCGAGATTGCCGGCGGCGTCCTGGGTGATTCGCAGAGCGTCGATCACGGTGATGCCCGAGGCGTAGAGCGTTGCGAGCACCCCGGCAAAGCGGGCGAGAGCAAGTTTGATCTGAATTTCGCCGGCGACAGGCAGTCGCAGCAACAACCCATGCAGGCGAACGCGGGCAGATTCGGAGCGTGCCAGGGTCCAGCGCGCGGCGCCGAAGGTGAGTGCGATGACACCCAGTATTGCCCACCAGCCCTGCGTGAGCGCATGCGACAGGCCGATGAGCAGGCGCGTCTGCAAGGGGAGCGTCTGGCCACTGCTGCGAAACAGCTTCTCCAGTTCAGGGACGACATGAACCAGGGCGACGACGAGCGCAAGCACCATCAGAGCGGCCACAATCGCCGGATAGATTGCGATGCGGCGTGCGTAGGCAATGAGTTCTTCCTCTTGCTCGAGTGCCTTGCCGATGTCGCGGACCGCGTCGGGAAGGTGGCCGGCCTGTTCGCCCGCGCGCAGCAGGGCGACTGAAACGGGTGGGAACACGGAGGGCTGTCGAGCTGCGGCTTCGGATAGAGGCTGGCCGCGCTCGATGTCGGCGAGCAGGGTGGAGACTACGGCGCGCATGGGTGGATGGGTGGTTGCATCGCGCAGCGCGCTGAGGCTTTCGAACGGCGGCACGCCTGCTTCGAGCAGCTGATCGAGGTGAAAGCAGAAGTGAATCAGTTCGCGGCGCGGCACACCTTTACGTAGCCAGCGGGGTGTGCGCAAGGCTTCGCCATTGATGAAGACGAGGCCCTGGCTGTGCACTCTTGCCTCAAGCTCGGATAGGTCGCTTGCCTCCATTTCGGCACGAACTCGGCGGCCGTTTGCGGTCATGGCCCGGTAACGGAAAGTGGTCATGCTGCGCGCTCCCTTTCGGCGACATGGGCAGCGAGATCCACCACGCGGGCCAGTTCGGCGAGCGAGGTGGTGCCATCGAGCACACGACGCACTCCGTCGTCGGCGAGGCCCGAGTGGCTGCGGCTACGCAGCGCCGCGCGCATCGCTCCCAGACTCGCGCCAGCGCCAATCTGCTCGTCGATTGCGGCATCGATGTGCAGCAGTTCCATGATGGCGCGGCGGCCGCGGTAACCACTGAAGTCGCATTGGGCGCAGCCGACCGGCACGAACACGGGCGGCGCAGCGTCCGCTGGCAGGCCGAGCAGGTCCGATTCCTCGGCGGAGGCGCGGACTTCGCTGCGGCAGGCGGGGCACAGGCGCCGCACCAGGCGCTGGGCGATGATGCCGGACAGGTTCCCGGCGAGTAGGTCGGCACGCAGGCCGATGTCGAGCAGGCGCGGGATTGCGCCCAGCGCTGAATTGGCGTGCAGCGTGGCGAACACCTGGTGGCCGGTGAGTGCGGCGCGCAAGGCCATCTGTGCGGTGTCGGCGTCGCGGATCTCGCCCACCAGCAGGATGTCCGGGTCTTGCCGCAGCAGGGCACGCACGCCGTCGGCAAAACCGAGGCGGGTACCCTCGCCAATCGGCGTCTGGCGGATCTGCGCCAGGGGATACTCCACCGGGTCTTCCAGCGTCATGATGTTCACCGCCTCGGTGTTGAGGTGGCTGAGCACCGAGTAGAGCGTCGTGGTCTTGCCGCTGCCGGTGGGGCCGGTGACCAGGATCAGGCCTTCGGGGCGGGCCAGCATGCGCTCGAGCGTGCTGCGTTGCGAGGTGCTGAGGCCCAGTGCATCGAGCGGCACGATGCCCTTTTCGCGATCGAGAATGCGCAGCACGATGTTTTCGCCATGCAGCGTGGGCTGAGTGGCGACGCGGAAATCGATGGGTCGGCCAGCAATCGCGAGTGAGATGCGCCCGTCCTGCGGGCAGCGTGATTCGGCGATGTCGAGCCCGGCCATGACCTTGAGACGTACCGCCAGTTCGGGCCAGAACGACTTGTGCAGCGCGCGCACCTGGCGCAGCGTGCCGTCGATGCGTTGGCGAATGCGCAGAAAGCCGGATTCGGGTTCGAAGTGAAGGTCGGAGGCACCGCGCACGGCGGCTTCGGCCAGCATTGCGTCGACGAGTCGCACCACGGCCTGGCCGTCGCGAGCGCCGCTGGTGGCGCGTGCTTCGCCGCGGCTGTCGCGCTGCTCGATTTCGCGCACGATGTCGTCGATGGCCACGGCCTGGCCATAGTGACGGTCGATGGCACGTTTGAGTTGGGTGTCGGCGGCCAGGCGCAGGTCGACGCGAATGTCGGCGCCGAGTTCAGCATGCAGGCGGTCGAGGGCGACGAGGTCGTTGGCGTTGGCCGTGGCGACGATGAGGGTGCGCTCGAGATGGCGATATTGCAGAGGCAGCAGCTGATGGCGCATCGCCAGCGCCTGCGGGACGAGGGCCAGCGCGGCGGGGTCGGCCAGCGTGTCGCCCAGGTCGACGCTGGGGTGGCCGCAGTGTGCGGCCAGGGCATCGCGCAGTGCGGTGTCGCTGACAAAGCCGAGCTCCACCAGAACCTGACCCAGCGGGCGCCTGCGCTGTTGCTGCTCGTGCAGTGCGATGCGCAGTTGGTCGGCCCCGATCAGCCGGGCGTCGAGCAGAAGCTGCCCGATGGGCAAGGGTGCATTCATTGGATGACTCCCGGTTCGGAAGGCAGCAGTAGCGGACGCAGCGGTATCGAGGGCAGGTTGCGCTGGCCGGGTGAAGGATTGGCGACGAGAAATTCGGGGCCTGGCAGGTGTGGCGCGTAGCTGGCGTAGTCGCCGCGTGTGCTCGGATCCTCGACCAGCAGGGGGCGCAGGAAGATCAGCAATTCGGTGCGGCGGACGGCGTTGTCGCGGCGGGTGAACAGCTCGCCCAGCACGGGGATGTCGCCCAGCAGCGGAATGCGTCCGGTGTCGTGGTCGATGCGGTCTTCCATGAGGCCACCGAGCACGGCGATCTCGCCACTGCGCAGGCGCAGCATCGACTCGATCTCGCGCGTGCGGATCTGTGGCACGCGGTTGGGGATGTTGCGCAGCGAGGGGTTGGGGTCGTCCTTGAAGCCAGAAATGCCGGAGATGGTTGGCCGTACGTTGAGGGTGATGTCGCCGCCAGCGCTGATCTGCGGTGTGACGGACATGACCATGCCTACCGAGACGGATTGTGGCGTGGTGGTCGCGGTGATTTTTTCGCGCTCGCTGTCGCCGTATTCGGTGGTTGAGGCATCGACCAGGAAGTAAACGTATTCCTCCACCACCTTGAGCATCGCGGTCTGGTTGTTCAGCACCGACAGGCGCGGGCTCGAGAGGACCTTCACCGTGCCGAAGGTTTCGAGCAGTTCGAGCTTGAGCTCGGTGCTGCCCGACGCATAGCTCAGTGTCGGCGAGGTGGCACCGGCGCCGTCGCTGCCCTGGGGGCGGATATTCCAGCCCGGCAGGCCGAGGTGCGTCCAGTCGATACCCTGCTTGTAGCCGTCGGCGAGGGTGACTTCGACGATCGTGGCCTCGATCATGACCTGGCGGCGTGAGGCTCGCTGCACCTGATCAATGAAGGTGGAGAGGTGTTCGTGCTGGCGGGCCGTGGCGCGCACCATCACAAGGCCGCTTTCACGGTTGATCATGATGTCGCTGTCCTGACATTCACCGCTGCCGCTGCCGCCATTGCCGCAACGGCCCCCGCCGTTTGTGGTGTCGTCGATTACTGCGCGGATGTTGTTGTGTACCGATTGCCAGAAATCGTTGCTCGAGCGGGTCTCGATGTGGGTGATCGAGGTGTTGCCTGCCGCGCTGCCGCGGCCGTCCGCGCTGCTTCCACTGGTGGCGATCTGCGTGCTGGTGGCGACGGTGCCGCGCATGGCACGGCTCAGGTTGACGTAATCGAGCGTATAGCTGCGCAGGAAGGGCGTATCGGGGCGCACGCTAAGGAGGCCTGCGGCAAGTTCGTAGCGGATCGGTGTCTGGCGGGAGATGCGTGCCAGCAACTGGGCTAGCGTCTGGTCGATGGCGTTGAGCGTGATGCGGCCATCGATGCCATCGTGCAGGTCGAGGTTGAGTTGCGCGTCTCGGCCGATTGCGAGCAGCAACTGTGCAACCGGAATGTTGTGTACTGCTACCGAGTAGGTTTTCTCGCGTGCGGCCGCTTTCGATGCATCAGGCGCGGGTGCCGGGGCGGTGGGGGGCGCGGGCTGGCGAATTGCAGGTGAGGCTGGTGTCGATACGGCGGCGGTTCTCGCGGCAGGGCTGGCCGTCAGGTGGCCGCCCGGTGCCTGATGTGCCGTGAGGCCAGTGCACGCGCTCAGCAACAAGGTGCAGGCGATTGGCAGCAGGTTGATATGACGTGAAGATCGTAAGTCCATGCGGGGATGCTAATCGCATTTATGACAAAAGAAAATACACGAATGGCATTATTGGGCTCCGACTCCAGCATCGACCACCGAGGCCTGATCGTGCCTTTCATCATTCATCACCCTGACATCAGTTTGTTGCTGCAATGCAGCACCCGACCAGGTGGCAGCTTTCTGTCTGCTAGAATGCGCGGTTATCAATCCAGAACGCAGATCGTGGTTACTAAAGCCGAGCGCGGCGCGCCCCTCGTTTCACTCCGTGATGTCCGATTCGCCTACGGCGAACGATCGGTGCTGCGTGGTATCGACCTGAGCGTGCATCGCGGCCAGGTGGTGGCGATCATGGGGGGCAGTGGCTGCGGCAAGACTACGCTGCTGCGCCTCATTGGCGGGCAGCTGAAGGCGAGCGCGGGTCTGGTCGAGGTCGATGGTCGAGATGTAGGCCGGCTCAACGAAGCGCAGCTGTATGCAATGCGTCGTCGCATGGGAATGCTGTTTCAGTTTGGCGCGCTGTTTACCGACATGAGCGTGTTCGATAACGTCGCCTTCCCCTTGCGCGAGCACACCGACCTGCCGCCTTCCGTGATCAGTGATCTGGTGCTGATGAAGCTGCAGGCGGTGGGGCTGCGCGGTGCGGCCACGATGCGACCGGGCGAGCTGTCCGGTGGCATGGCGCGGCGCGTGGCCCTGGCGCGTGCGGTGGCGCTCGATCCGATGCTGATCCTGTACGACGAACCCTTTGCCGGTCTGGATCCGATCTCGCTGGGTATCGTGGGGAAGCTGATCCGGCGCCTGAACGATGCGCTTGGCGCCAGCTCAGTGATGGTTACGCACGATGTGCATGAGTCGCTCGAGATTGTGGACTACATTTATTTCGTCTCGGACGGACGCATCGTCGCCCAGGGGACACCCGAGCAGATTCGGGCCTCGACGGATCCCTTCGTGCATCAGTTCGTCAATGCGGAGTCGGACGGTCCGGTGCCCTTCCATTACCCCGCGCCACCGATCGATAGCCTGCTGGACGGGAGAGGCGCATGAACGGCTTGCTGACCGGCATTCTTGGGGGGGTGCGCCACATCGGCAAGCTGACCATCGACGGCATCTGGCGTCTGGGTTTCATCACCCGTTTCCTGTTCGCGGTGTTGCTGGCGTCGGGGCAGTCGGTACGTCGCATCCACCTGACGATTCGCGAACTGTTTTTCAGCGGCGTGCTTTCACTGCTGATCATCTCGGTGTCCGGCCTCTTTGTTGGCTTGGTGCTCGGCCTGCAGGGCTATGACATCCTGCAGCGCTATGGCTCGGCCGATGCGGTGGGCGTGATGGTGGCGCTGTCTTTGCTGCGCGAGCTCGGGCCGGTGATCGCAGCGCTGCTGTTTGCGAGTCGTGCGGGTACGGCAATCACGGCCGAGATCGGCCTGATGAAGACCACCGAGCAGCTCAAGGCGATGGACATGATGGCAGTCAATCCGCTTGCCCGGGTCGTGGCGCCACGCTTCTGGGGCGGCGTATTGTCGATGCCGCTGCTTGCGGCGCTGTTTTCGGCGATGGGAATCTTCGGCGGCTGGCTGATTTCGGTCGTGGTCATCGGTGTCGATGACGGTGCCTTCTGGTCGCAGATGCAGGCTGCGGTCGAATTCGATTACGACGTGCTCAACGGCGTGATCAAATCCTTTGTCTTTGGTGCGGTGGTATCGCTGATCGCGGTCTTCGAAGGCTACGATTGCAAGCCCACGGCAGAGGGTGTGTCGCGCGCCATTACCCGCACCGTCGTCACGTCGGCGCTGGCCATTCTCGCGCTTGATTTCGTGCTCACCTCTTTTATGTTCCGGGGTTAATGATGAGTCGTACCGCACTCGACCTGTGGGTCGGCATTTTCGTTGCCATTGGTTTCGCTGCGCTGGTTTTTCTGGCGATGAAGGTGGGCAATTTTTCTGGCATCAGCGGCAGTGAAACCTATCGCATCGAGGCGCCCTTCGACAACATCGGCGGGCTTAAGGTGCGAGCGCCGGTCAAGAGTGCCGGCGTGCTCGTTGGCCGCGTGCAATCGATCAGCTTTGATACCACCACTTATCGCGCAGTGGTGCAGATGGAACTCGACAAGCGCTTCGCGTTTCCGGCTGACACGTCCGCTTCGATCCTGACCTCCGGACTGCTTGGAGAGCAATACATCGGTCTTGAAGCGGGGGCTGACATCGAGCCGCTGAAGAACGGCGATCGGGTGCTGCTTACTCAGTCAGCAGTCGTGCTCGAGAAACTGATCGGCCAGTTCCTGTTCGACAAGGCAGCTGCGCCTGCCGTCCATTGAGCCGCCGTTGCCCCTGCCGGAGAAAAACAGCAATGAATGCCCTGAACTCCATTTCCTTTGCCCCGCACAAATCGCTGCCTGTGCTCGGCCTGTCGCTGGCGCTGCTGACGGGCTGTGCCACGACGAACAGTCCGAACGACCCGCTGGAGGGCTACAACCGGGCGATGTTCAGCTTCAACGAACAGCTCGACAAGGTCGTCGTCAAGCCGGCCGCCCAGGCTTATGAGTTCGTGCTGCCGGATCTCGTGCGCACCGGGGTCGGCAACTTCATCGGCAACCTCGAAGACCCGTGGATCGGTCTCAACAACCTGCTGCAGGGCAAGGCGGCAGATGGCCTGTCGGACA
Organism: Thauera sp.; assembly: GCA_035433105.1. Taxonomy (GTDB): domain Bacteria; phylum Pseudomonadota; class Gammaproteobacteria; order Burkholderiales; family Rhodocyclaceae; genus Thauera. Next base: position 5,509 of record DAORUJ010000038.1, on the reverse strand, counting down.
TCATGCGCTTCGCCTTCAATTCGACTTTCGGCCTGCTCGGCTTGCTCGATATCGCCACTGAAATGGGGCTTCCCAAGCATGATGAGGATCTTGGCCAGACGCTGGGGCGCTGGGGCGTGGGCGAGGGGGCGTACATCGTGCTGCCTTTCTTTGGTCCGCGCACCGTGCGCGATGCGGTGGTTCTGCCCGCCGATCAGATGGCCCAGAATCCCCTGCAGGTCGATCACGTGCCAACGCGCAACAGCTTTACTGCTGTGCGCATCACGCATGTGCGCTCCACCTTCCTCGGTGCCGAAAAGACCCTGGATGAGGCAACGACCGACAAATACGCGTACACGCGTGACTTCTATCTTGAACAACGCCGTTACAAGGTTCTGGATGGCAAGGTAGCCCGCGAGTACGAAGATTTCGATGCGCGCCGCGCGCCGGCGCCGGGTGAGATGCTCGATGCGACTGCTGCTGCGGCAGTCGAGCGTCTCGAGTTGAGTGGAATCGTTGGCGACAGGCTTGCTAAGGCTGCAACGCAAACCGGAGAGTGATATGAACTTCAGGAAACTGATCGCCCTATGCGGTCTGCTCATCGTGGGGCTCATCCCGCTTGCGAACGCTGCGGCCCAGCAGGCGCCCGATGCACTGGTGCGCGATGTCACCACCGAGGTGCTTGAGATCGTGCGCGCGGACAAGGCGATACAGGCCGGTGAGACGCATCGTGTGATGGAACTGGTGGATGCCAAGGTCTTGCCGCATTTCGACTTCCGGCGCATGACCATGCTCGCCGTGGGTCGCGACTGGCGTGATGCGTCAGCCGAGCAGCAGGGACGTCTGATCGAGGCTTTTCGTACCTTGCTGGTGCGCACCTACTCCAATGCACTGACGCAATATCGCGACCAGACGATCGAGTTCAAGCCGACCCGCTTTGCCGTCACCGAAACGCGCGTGCAGGTCCGTACCGAAGTGCATCAGAGTGGGGCACAGCCGATCGGCATCGACTACATGCTGGAAAAATCCGATGCGGGCTGGAAAGTATTCGACGTGATCGTCGCTGGGGTCAGCCTCGTCACCAACTATCGGGGCAGCTTCACCCAGGAAATTCGTAGCGGTGGCGTCGATGGGCTGATCAAGTCGCTCGAGGCGAAGAACCGTTCGCTCGAGGCTGATCAGAAGCGCTCATGAGCGATGCGTTCGTGCCGACTGTATTTGCACCGCAGGGGCCGCTGACGCTGTTTACATCAGCGGCGGTGCTGGAAGAGGGGCGTCGCCTGGTCATGAAGGGCGAACTGGTCGTCGATCTGGGCGCGCTAACGGCTGCCGATTCGGTGGCACTCGCCCTGATCCTGGACTGGCTGCGCGCCGCGCGTGGCGCCGGCCATCGACTCAGCCTGCGCAAGCTGCCGGCGGGGCTTGCCAGCCTTGCCGCGCTGTATGACATCGACACGCTGCTGCCGCTGGATTCGGCTGCATGACAATACCGGCCATTCGCGTCCGCGGTGTCACCAAGCAGTACGGCACGCTCAGGGCGCTAGGGGGTGTCGATCTCGAGATCGCTCAGGGCGAGTTTTTCGGTCTGCTCGGCCCCAATGGCGCGGGCAAGACCACGCTGATCTCTGCGCTCGCGGGTCTCGTACGCCCGGATGGCGGTTCGCTCGAGATCATGGGGCATGACGTCGTCGGTGATTACCGCAACGCCCGGCGAAATCTTGGCGTGGTGCCGCAGGAACTGGTGTTCGATCCCTTTTTTTCGGTGCGCGAACTGCTGCGCATTCAGTCGGGCTACTTCGGTATCCGCAGTAACGACGACTGGATCGACGAAATCCTGGCCAGTCTGGACCTGACGCACAAGGCCGGTGCCAACATGCGCACGCTGTCGGGCGGCATGAAGCGGCGGGTGCTGGTGGCGCAGGCGCTGGTTCACCGTCCGCCGGTGATCGTGCTCGACGAACCGACTGCCGGCGTCGACGTCGAATTGCGCCAGGGGCTGTGGCAGTTCGTTCGCAAGCTCAACCGGGATGGTCACACCATTGTGCTGACTACGCACTACCTCGAAGAGGCAGAAACCCTGTGCGGGCGTATTGCGATGCTCAAGGCGGGCAAGGTCGTCGCGCTGGATACGACGGAAAATCTGTTACGCCGTTTTGCCACCCACAGTCTGCGCGTCAGCGTGGATCAGATCGCGCTTGCGTTGGCCCTTGGGGGGGTTGCGGTCGAGGATGACTGGGTCGAATTTGGCTTCGATAGCTATGGTGAGGTCGAGGCTTTGCTGGCCCGCTTGCGCGAGTCGGGCGCCGGCCTGCGCGAGATGCAACTGGGCGAGCCGGATCTCGAGCGGGTGTTCGTGGAGGTCATGCATCGTGCCTGAGATGCACAAAGCCATGCACGCCGGGGCAGTGTCGCGCATCGAGCCGGTGGCGGTCGATTCACCCCTGACCGGCTTTCGCACCTTGTTGTACAAGGAAGTGCTGCGTTTCTGGAAGGTGGGGTTCCAGACCGTCGCGGCGCCGGTGCTCAATGCGCTGCTGTTCCTGCTGATCTTCTCGCATGTGCTCGATCGCCACGTCACCGTCTATGGCGATGTGCCTTATGCACGCTTCCTGGTGCCCGGCCTGGTGATGATGTCGGTGCTGCAGAATGCCTTCGCCAACAGTTCCTCGTCGCTGATCCAGAGCAAGATCACCGGCAACATCATTTTCGTGCTCCTGCCACCGCTGTCTTACCGCGAGTTCTACGCGGCCTACGTCATCGCTTCGACCCTGCGCGGCCTGTTCGTCGGCATGGGCGTGCTGCTGGTGTCGGTGCCCTTCGTTGGCCTGAGCATTGCCAACCCGCTGTGGGTGCTGGCCTTTGGTGTGATGGGGGGGGCGATCCTGGGCTCGTTCGGTGTCATCGCCGGCATCTGGGCGGACAAGTTCGATCAGCTCGCCGCTTTCCAGAACTTCTTCATCATGCCGCTGACGATGCTGTCCGGCGTCTTTTATTCGATTCACTCACTGCCTCAGCGCTGGCAGGACCTATCGCATTTCAATCCGTTTTTCTTCATGATCGACGGGTTCCGTTATGGATTTTTCGGTCAATCGGACACTTCGCCCTGGCTGTCGCTCGCCGTGGTGTCGGTCTGTTTCGTTTTTCTCGCAGCGCTTGCCCTGGCCATGCTCGCCCGGGGCTACAAGCTGCGTTCGTAAAGGATGAATCATGTTTGAAGCAAGCGAGATAAAGCGCCTCATCGAGCAGGGCTTGCCCTGCGACTTCGTTGTTATCGAAGGCGAAGACGGCGTGCATTTCACCGGCGTGGTGGTCAGCAATGCGTTCGAGGGCAAGCCGCGAGTGCGTCAGCATCAGGCCGTGTATGCCACGCTCGGGCGCCTGATGGGCAACGAGATCCATGCGCTGCAGTTGCAGACCTTCACCCCCGCGCAGTGGGAAGAAGGTCGCGGCGATCTGGGCATGTGAGGCCGGGATGGACAAGCTGCTGATCGAAGGCGGTACCCGCCTCTCGGGTGAGGTCGCCATTTCCGGCGCCAAGAACGCCGCGTTACCCATCCTGTGTGCGGCGCTGCTGACGGCCGAGCCGGTCACTTTTACCAATGTGCCGCGCCTGAAGGACATCGGTACCCTGCTCGAATTGCTCGGACAGATGGGGGTCAAGGTAGCGCGTGAGGACGATACGGTCACGCTTGATGCCGCGGGCCTGAGCAATCCGGTCGCTCCCTACGAGATGGTGAAGACCATGCGCGCGTCGATCCTGGTGCTCGGTCCGCTGGTGGCGCGCTGTGGCGAGGCCCGGGTGTCGCTGCCCGGTGGTTGTGCGATCGGGGCGCGTCCGGTGGACCAGCACATCAAGGGCCTTCAGGCGATGGGGGCGGAAGTGCGCGTCGAGCATGGCTACGTCCATGCCACCGTGCCGCGCCTCAAGGGCGCACGGCTATTCACCGACATGGTCACCGTGACCGGCACCGAGAACCTGATGATGGCCGCGGCACTGGCCGAGGGTGAAACCGTCATCGAGAACGCCGCACGCGAGCCGGAGGTGGTCGACCTGGCGAACTGCCTGGTGGCGATGGGCGCGCAGATATCGGGCGCAGGCTCGGACGTGATCCGCATCCGCGGCGTCGACCGTCTGCATGGCGCGACGCACCGCATCATGCCCGACCGCATCGAGACCGGCACCTATCTGTGTGCGGCGGCGGCTACGGGTGGGTCGGTGCGGCTGACGCGCACGAGTTCAAGCTATCTGGATGCGGTCATCGACAAGCTGATGGATGCCGGCTGCGAGGTCGTTTCCGAGCGTGACGCAATCAGCCTGCGCGCGCCTGAGCGACTGAATGCGGTCAGTCTGCGCACTGCGCCCTATCCCGCTTTCCCGACCGACATGCAGGCGCAGTTCATGGCGATCAACTGCGTGGCCAAGGGCGTGGCGATGATCCGGGAGACAATTTTCGAGAACCGCTTCATGCATGCGGTCGAACTCCAGCGTCTGGGGGCCGACATCCGCATCGACGGCAACACCGCGATGGTGCAGGGCGTTGCGCGGCTTGAAGGGGCGACGGTAATGGCGACCGACCTGCGCGCGTCGGCTAGCCTGGTGGTGGCGGGTCTGGTCGCCGAAGGCGAGACCGTGATCGAGCGCATCTACCACCTTGATCGGGGTTACGAGCGTCTTGAGGACAAGCTTGCGGCACTGGGTGCCAGGGTCAGGCGGCTGACGTAGGCAACGAACGTAGACGAAAAAAGCGCCCTGTCGGGCGCCGTTTTCGTTCGCGTCAGTCTGTCACCAAAGCTGCAATCACGGCGCCAGTGTCAGCGGCGCCTCGTCAGCTCGACCCGACGCCTGCAACCGCAAAACCTCGAGCGGCCGCGGTTGGCGCATCACAGAGGCTAACGCAACTCAGAGATCGAACTCTCCGTGCGCTTCCGGCTGCCAGGTGACTTCAAGCACCTTCAGGTTCAACACCTTGCCGTCGGCGGTGTTCCAGTTGATCGACTGGCCGGCTGCCAGTCCCAGCAGCGCACTGCCGGCGGGCGAGAAGATCGACACCCGCTGGGCTTCGGCGTTGGCGTCCTTGGGATAGGCCAGGGTGAGCTCGTATTCGCGACCTGTGCCTTCTTCCAGGAAGCGGGCGCGGCTGTTCATCGTGATGACGTCGGCCGGCATGTCCTGCGACTCGCGCACGTCGGCGCGTTCGAGCTCTTCACGTAGTCCGTCGAGGTCGCTACGGCTGCGGAAGGCGGGCAGGGTGAGCAGGCCCTCGAGACGCTCGAGGTCGTTGCTGGAGACAATGATCGACGGTTTCATGTTGCGGATTCCTGCGCTGTAGGCGTGCTGACGGTGTCGCACGACAAAAGAAAAGGCCGAACCGCCACCTGCGATTCAGCCCGTCGCAGGAAGGTTAACAGAAGCGGCGCCGGGTTACAATGTCATCCCGATCGATCCAAGGTTTTCACCCGTGTCCAGCATCACGCTCGCCCTGTCCAAAGGGCGCATCTTTGAAGAGACGCTGCCGCTGCTGGCGGCGGC
>DAORUJ010000037.1:0-23828 GCA_035433105.1 Thauera sp. | reverse complement strand
GTCCGGTCACGTACTCGCCGTACTCGGCGTTGTTCGAGATCGAGTAGTTCATCGTTGCGATGCCGCCTTCGTACATCAGGTCGACGATCAGCTTGAGTTCGTGCAGGCACTCGAAGTAGGCCATCTCGGGCGCGTAGCCGGCTTCGGTCAGCGTCTCGAAGCCCATCTTCACCAGCTCGACGGCGCCGCCACACAGCACGGCCTGCTCACCGAACAGGTCGGTTTCGGTCTCTTCCTTGAAGTCGGTCTCGATCACGCCGCCCTTGGTGCCGCCATTGGCCGCAGCGTAGGACAGGGCGATGTCGCGGGCCTTGCCGGACCTGTCCTGGTACACCGCGATCAGCGAGGGCACGCCGCCGCCGCGCAGGTACTCGGAACGCACGGTGTGACCCGGGCCCTTCGGGGCGACCATGATCACGTCCAGGTCTTCACGCGGCACGACCTGGTTGTAATGCACGTTGAAGCCGTGGGCGAAAGCCAGTACCGCACCTTTCCTGATGTTCGGCTCGATGTCGTTCTTGTACACATCGGGGATGTTCTCGTCCGGCAGCAGGATCATGACAACGTCTGCGTCCTTGACCGCCTTCGCCACTTCCTCGACCTTCAGGCCAGCGCCTTCGGCTTTCTTCCACGAAGCGCCACTCTTGCGCAGGCCGACCGTGACTGTGACGCCCGAGTCGGACAGGTTCTGGGCGTGGGCGTGGCCCTGCGAGCCATAGCCGACGATGGTGACCTTCTTGCCCTTGATGAGGGAGAGGTCCGCGTCCTTGTCGTAATAAACCTTCATGTTTTTCCTTTTCGCTTTCTGGGTCGGAATGTGGAGTGGGTTACAGCTTGAGCATGCGGTCGCCGCGACCGACGCCGCATACGCCCGAACGTACTGTTTCCAGGATCAGGGCGGGGTCGATGGCGCCGATGAAGGCGTCGAGCTTGCCCTGGTTGCCGGTTAGTTCGACGACGTAGGAGGCATCGGTAACGTCGATGATGCGGGCGCGAAAGATGTCGGCAGTACGCTTGATCTCTTCGCGATCCTTGCCGGTGGCGCGGACCTTCAGCAGCATCAGCTCGCGTTCGATGTGTGCCGCCTCGGAGATGTCGACCACCTTGACTACTTCGACGAGCTTGTTCAGCTGCTTGGTGATCTGCTCGATGATGTCGTCCGAGCCGGTGGTGACGATGGTCATGCGCGACATCGAGGCGTCTTCGGTGGGGGCAACGGTCAGCGACTCGATGTTGTAGCCGCGCGCCGAGAACAGGCCCGAGACGCGCGACAGCGCGCCGGATTCGTTTTCGATCAGGAGGGAAATGACGTGACGCATGATGGGTTCGATCCGGAATTCAGGAGGAGGGCGATTACAGGTCTTCGGCAGACAGGATCATCTCGGTGAGACCCTTGCCGCCCTGCACCATCGGGTAGACGTTTTCCGTCTGGTCGATCTGGAAGTCCAGGAACACGAGATCATTCTTGTGTGTCGTGAAGGCTTCACGCAGCGCGCCCTCGACATCGCTCGGCTTGTCGACGCGAATGCCGACGTGACCGTAGGACTCCGCCAGTTTGGCGAAGTCGGGCAGCGAATCCATATAGGACTCGGAGTAGCGCTGGCCGTGGAACAGTTGCTGCCACTGCCGCACCATGCCCAGGTAACGGTTGTTCAGGTTGCAGATCTTGATCGGCAGGCGGAACTGCTTGCAGGTCGACAGCTCCTGGATGTTCATCTGGATCGAAGCCTCGCCGGTGATGCAGGCGACCTGCATGTCCGGGTGGGCGAGCTTGGCGCCCATGGCATAAGGCATGCCCACGCCCATCGTGCCCAGACCGCCGGAGTTGAGCCAGCGCCGCGGCTTGTCGAAGCGGTAGTACTGCGCGGCCCACATCTGGTGCTGGCCGACGTCGGAGGTGACGATGGCCTCGCCGCCGGTCACTTCCCACAGCTTCTGCACCACGAACTGCGGCTTGATGATCTCGTCTGAGTTCTTATAGACCATGCAGTTGCGGCCGCGCCATTCATCGACCTGCTTCCACCAGGCGGCCAGCGCTTCGGGGTTGGGGCGGGCTTCGCCGGCTTCGAGCTGGCGGATCATCTCCTCCAGCACTTCCTTGACGTCGCCGACGATGGGGACATCGACCTTGACGCGCTTGGAAATGGATGACGGGTCGATGTCAATGTGGATGATCTTGCGCGGCTGTTCCGCGAAGTGCGAAGGCAGTCCGATGACGCGATCGTCAAAGCGGGCGCCGACGGCCAGCAGCACGTCGGAGTAGTGCATCGACATGTTGGCTTCGTAGGTGCCGTGCATGCCCGGCATGCCCAGGTACTGACCGTCGCTTGCGGGGTAGCCGCCCAGGCCCATCAAGGTGTTGGTGATCGGGTAGCCGAGCAGGCGGGTGAGTTTGGTGAGCTGTTCGGAGGCGTTTGCCAGCACCACGCCGCCACCGGCGTAGACCATCGGGCGCTTGGCTTCGAGCAGCAGCTGCACGGCCTTCTTGATCTGCCCAGAGTGGCCCTTGACCACCGGATTGTACGAGCGCATCGAAATTTCTTTCGGATACTCGAAGTCGCATTTATGCATCGACACGTCTTTCGGAATGTCGACCAGCACTGGGCCGGGGCGGCCCGTCTTCGCGAGGTAGAAGGCCTTCTTCATCGTCGATGCGATGTCGCGCACGTCCTTCACCAGGAAGTTGTGCTTGACGCAGGGACGGGTGATGCCGACCGTGTCAACTTCCTGGAAGGCATCCTGGCCGATGGCGGCCGTGGGCACCTGTCCGGAGATGATCACCATCGGGATCGAGTCACAGAAAGCGGTGGCGATACCGGTGACGGCATTCGTGGCCCCTGGGCCCGAGGTCACCAGCGCAACGCCGACTTTCTCGGTGCTGCGCGCGAAACCGTCGGCGGCATGCACGGCCGCTTGCTCGTGGCGCACCAGAATATGACGAACGGCTTCCTGCTGGAACAGAGCGTCGTAGATATACAGCACGGCGCCGCCAGGGTAGCCGAATACGTATTCGACCTTTTCTTCCTGCAGGCACCTGATTACAATTTCAGCTCCGCTAAGCACCATCGCAAACTCGCTCGACAAGTCGTTTGAAGAAACACGCAACGTTACCGGCCGTATCCGGTTTGGTCAAGGAAGATGGGGCGCAGTTTCACTGCCGGTTGGCCTTGTGCAATGGCGGTCTGGATGTGATGAGTAGCGATATGTCATGGCTGCCGTCGGGCCAAAGCCCCATGCGGCTGGATTTGAGTCCTTCTTCGCCTCGTCCTGAGTATCCGGTGTCCTTGCCTGCACCACACGATCGGCCCCGGATATTCCCTTTTTCCACTCCATTTTGTTTTTTGGCCCTGGCGTCCGTTTCGGCGTCGAAGCACAACCGGACCCCGTCATGAAGCGCAATACCGACCGCCAGACTTCGGGCCCCGCCGCCACGTCCCAGGGCGCACGCCCCAGCGTCGAACTGGCCGGACTGAGGCGGCGACTGGCGAGCATGCTGTACGAATCCATGCTGTTGCTCGGCGTACTGGCGCTGACTTTCCTCGTACCCTACCTGCTGCTCGGCATCGGCTTCGGGGTAGCGCCGCCGGGCTGGTTTTCCTGGCTGCACATCTTTGTCGTGCTCGGCGCTTACTTCGTCTGGTATTGGCATCGCCAGGGCCAGACGCTGGCGATGCAGACCTGGCGTCTGCAACTGGTCGATGCGGTCGATGGCCGTAGCCTGTCCGTTGGTCGCTGCTGGTTGCGCTACGCACTATGCTGGCCGTCGGTGCTGCTCTTTGGTGTTGGCCTGGTCTGGGCGCTGTTCGACCGCGACCGCCAGTTTCTGCACGACCGCCTGACCGGGGCATGTATCGTCCTGCTGCCAACCGCGAAAGGTTGATTGCAGTTCGGGTTCCGCGCCGCTGCGCGGGAACTTTCGTCATAGCTCGGGGGTAGCTCTCTTCATGCAACCCATCTGCTGGCGCTTGACGGTCGCTGAAATGACCATCGCGAATGCCCTTCCGATCCATGTCTGCTGATTCGTCTCCCAAGTCCTCGTCTCCCAAGTCCCTCGGCGGCGCGCGCGCTCAACATGCGAGCCGTGTCGCTGATTGCCTGGCTGCGCTGAGGGTCGATCCCCAAGCCGGGCTGAGTGCCGACGAGGTGATCAAGCGCGTTGCGGCCCACGGTCCCAATTCCCTGACTGCTCCCCCCGGCATCGGTCCCGCACGGCGCTTTCTGCTGCAGTTTCACAACGTGCTGATCTATGTGCTGCTGGCTGCCGGGGCGATCACCCTGCTGCTCGGGCATCGGGTCGACGCGGGTGTGATCTTCGGTGTCGTGCTGATCAATGCCATCATCGGCTTCCTGCAGGAAGGCAAGGCCGAACGGGCACTTGATGCGATCCGTGACATGCTGTCGCCGCATGCACAGGTTCTGCGCGACGGCCGTCGGCAGGAGGTCGAGGCCAGTGATCTGGTGCCGGGCGACATCGTCTTCCTGAGCCCGGGTGACAAGGTGCCGGCGGACCTGCGACTGATCGAAGTGCGTAGCCTGCGTGTGGAAGAAGCGGTGCTGACCGGTGAGTCCATGGCCGTGGAGAAATCGTCCGAGCCCGTGCCTATGGACACAAGCCTGGGTGATCGCCAGTCGATGGCTTATTCGGGAACGCTCGTCGCCTACGGTCAGGCCATCGGCGTCGTGGTCGCGACGGGCGCACGCAGCGAAATTGGCCGCATCAGCACAATGCTGGACGAGGTCGAGTCGCTGAGCACGCCCTTGCTGCGACAGATGGCGGGCTTCAGCGCAGCATTGACCTGGATCATTCTGGCGGTGGCCGGCGGCGCCTTTGCCTACGGCACCCTGTTGCGCGGCTATGCCCCCGACGCGATGTTTCTCGCCGCAGTGGGGCTGGCGGTGGCGGCGATTCCCGAGGGGCTGCCGGCGGTGATGACGATCACCCTTGCGATCGGCGTTCAGCGCATGGCCCGCCGGCGCGCGATCATCCGCCGGCTCCCCGCGGTCGAGGCGCTCGGTTCGGTGACCGTGATCTGCTCGGACAAGACCGGCACGCTGACGCGCAACGAAATGACCGTGCAGCGTGTGATCACCGCCGACGGCCGACTCGATGTGACGGGGGTGGGCTACGTGCCGCAAGGCGGTTTCGAGCAGGATGGCCGCAGTTTGTCGCCGGCGGCGACGCCTCTTCTGACGTCCATCGGTCGCGTTGCATTGTTGTGCAACGATGCGGATCTGCGGTGCGTGGACGAAGCCTGGCACTTGGTCGGCGATCCGACCGAGGGTGCGCTGATGACCCTGGCGCTCAAGGTTGGGCTCGACCCGGCGCGGCAGCGTCAGGTGCTGCCGCGCGCCGATGTGATTCCCTTTGAGGCCGAACACCGTTTCATGGCCACGCTGCATCATGACCCTGCCGGGGGTTCGCGGATCATGTTGAAGGGCGCGCCCGAGCGGTTGCTGGAATTGTGCGCTACCTGCATGGGGCTTGATGGCTTGCCGCGCCCCTTCGACGCCGAGGGCTGGCAGCGCGCAGCGGCCGAGGCCGCGGCCGAAGGCATGCGCTTGCTGGGCGTGACGGAGCGCTGCGATTCAGACCCCGTCGATGAACTGAGCTTCGATGAGATCGACAAGGGGGGCTTTGTGCTGCTGGCGGTGCTCGGCATCACCGATCCTCCGCGCGACGAAGCAGTGCGTGCCGTCGAGCGCTGTCTGGGCGCTGGCATTCGCGTCAAGATGATCACCGGGGATCATGCCGCGACTGCGCGTGCTGTTGGCCAGCAACTCGGGCTGGCGCCGCGGGTCAGTGTGATGACCGGTGAAGAGATCGAAGAGATGGACGATGCCACGCTGCAGCGCGTCGTCGTGGATACCGTGGTTTTCGCTCGTGCAAGTCCGGAGCACAAGCTGCGCCTGGTCAAGGCGCTGCAGGCCCGGGGTGAGGTGGTGGCCATGACCGGGGATGGCGTCAACGACGCGCCGGCGCTCAAGCGCGCCGACGTCGGCGTGGCGATGGGCCACAAGGGTACCGAGGCGGCCAAGGAAGCCGCCGAGATGGTGCTTGCCGATGACAACTTCGCCTCGGTGGCGGCCGCCGTCGAAGAGGGGCGTACGGTCTATGACAATCTGAAAAAGGCGGTTGCCTACATCCTGCCGACGAACGTCGGCCTGGCCGGAATCGTGTTCTTTGCCGTATTGCTTGGGCTGACCATGCCGATCACGCCGGCCCAGATTCTGTGGGTCAACATGATCACTGCGGTCACGTTGGCGCTGGCGCTCGCTTTCGAGGATGCCGAAGCCGACATCATGCGGCGCCCACCGCGTGACCCGCGCGAGCCCTTGCTGACGCGCTTCCTCGTGTGGCGCACCGTGTTTGTCGGCTTGCTGCTGGTGAGCGGTGGCATGGGCATGTTCCTGTGGGAGTACGAACAGGGCGCCAGCATTCCGGCCGCGCGCACGGCGGCCGTCAATGCGGTGCTGGCCGGCGAGGTGTTCTACCTGTTCAACATGCGCAGCCTGACCGGTTCGGTACTGAACCGGGCGGGTTTTCTCGGTAACCGCTACGTGCTGTGGGCGATCGGCCTGCTGTTCGTGTGTCAGGCCCTGTTTACCTACCTGCCGCTGATGCAGACGCTGTTCGGTACCGAAGGCCTGCAGCCGGGTGCCTGGCTGCGCATCATCGGTTTCGGTGTCGCCGTGCTGTTCCTGGTCGAGGCCGAAAAAGCCGTCGTTCGTCGTAACATTGCGGGCAGTACGAATGGGGGGCCTGCTTGACGCCCTGCTTGGCGCGGGCCCCATGCTCAACATGCCCAGGAGCTGGAGCCATGCAACCCCTGCGCACCATCCTTGCCACGACCGACCTTTCCGCGCTCGCGCGCCATGCCGTCGCGCGAGCCGCACTGATTGCAGCCGAGACGGGCGCGCGCCTTTCGCTGCAGCACGTCGTCAATGTCGGCGCCTTCGATGCGCTGCGCCATCTGCTCGATGCCGAGTCCGCCGGCCTGCAACAGAAGCTGCTTGATGAAGTGGGTGACGAGGTCCAGGTGCTGGCCGCCGACATCGGACGACGCTTCGGTGTCTCGCCCGATGTGCATGTGATGGTGGGCTCGGTACAGGGCGAGATCAGCAGCCACGCTGACGCCATCGATGCCGAACTGCTGGTGCTCGGCGCACGCGGTGCGGGCTTTGTGCGCGAACTGTTGATCGGCTCGACCACGGAGCGAGTCCTGCGCAAGACTCGCCGCTCGCTGCTGGTGGTCAAGCAGATCGCGCACGAAACCTATCGCCGGGTATTGCTGCCGGTCGACTTCTCTCCGCGTTCGGTCGAAGCCCTGCATCGCGCATACACCGTGGCGCCGCAGGCGGAACTGGTGTTGCTGCACGCGTTCGAGGTGCCGTTCGAAGGCAAATTGCGCTATGCCGGTGTCGATGAAGGTGCGATCTCGGGCCTGCGCATCCAGGCCAAGCGCGATGCCACCGCAAAGATGAACGAACTCGTTGCGGCAGCCGGTGTCGATGAGGGCCGGGTGCGACGCCTGGTGCTGCATGGCGAGCCCACGGCCCAGATCCTGGCGCAGGAGCAGGAGCAGGACTGCGACCTGATCGTGATTGGCAAGCGCGGCCTGGGGTTGTTCGAGGAGCTTCTGCTGGGGAGTGTGACCAAGCACATCCTGGCGCAGTCCACCGCCGACGTGCTGGTCATCGATCGACCTCGGGACTGAAGCCGCACGCTTGCTCCCATGCGGCTTTCACGTTGTGCGGCGCGCGGCGCGCGGCGTACACTCGCGTTTTTCCGCGCCTGGCGCGCGGAGCCGGAGAACCAATGAAAACAGAACACGCCCCAACGATTGAGCGCGCCGACTATCGGCCGCTGCCCTGGACGGTGGAAACCGTCGACCTGCATTTTTGCCTCGAAGCCGAGACTACCGTCGTCACCAATCGCATGCTGTGCGTGCGCAACCCGCAGGCCGAAGACGGCCCGATCCGGCTGTGGGGCGAGGCTCTCGAGCGCCTTTCGCTGACGGTCGATGGCAAGGCGCCCGTGGTGCTGCGAGACCGCGGAACGCTGCTAGAGATCGATGCCGAAGGCGAGCGTGTGGTGATCGAGGTTCGGACCCGGATCAACCCCAGGGCCAACACGACGCTGTCGGGGCTGTACCTGTCGAACGGCGGTTTTTTTACCCAGTGTGAGGCTGAAGGCTTTCGCCGCATCACCTGCTTCCCCGACCGCCCTGACGTCATGGCGCGCTTCACCGTCACGCTGGAAGCCGACCGTGCCGCCTGCCCGGTGCTGCTGTCCAACGGTAATCTGGTCGAGGAGGGCGTGCTGCCGGAGGGTCGTCACTACGCGAAGTGGGAAGATCCCTTCCCCAAGCCTTCATACCTGTTCGCACTGGTCGCGGCCAGACTCGTTGCGCTCGAGCGCAGAGTCGAGACGATGTCGGGCCGCGAGGTGCTGCTGCAGGTGTGGGTCGAAGAAGGCAATCTTGATCGCTGTGCGCATGCAATGGATTCGCTGGTGCATTCGATGCGTTGGGACGAGGAAACCTTCGGGCTCGAACTCGATCTCGAGCGCTTCATGATCGTCGCCGTGGCCGACTTCAACATGGGTGCGATGGAGAACAAGGGTCTCAACATCTTCAACACCAAGTTCGTGCTGGCCAAGCCCGACACCGCCACCGACGTCGATTACGAGAACATCGAGAGCGTGGTGGCGCATGAGTACTTTCACAACTGGACCGGGAACCGCGTCACCTGCCGCGACTGGTTCCAACTCACCCTGAAGGAGGGCCTGACGGTCTTCCGCGACCAGCAGTTCTCCACCGACATGCTGGCGCGTGCGGCGGGGCCGGAGGGCGCAGCGTCGGCGCGTGCGGTCAAGCGCATCGACGACGTGCGGGTGCTGCGCGCGGCCCAGTTCCCCGAGGATGCGGGCCCGATGGCGCATCCGATCCGGCCGGACCGCTATCAGGAAATCAACAATTTCTACACCGCCACGGTCTACGAGAAAGGCGCTGAAGTCATTCGCATGCTGCACACCCTGCTCGGGCAGGAGAGCTTTCGCAACGGCATGGACCTGTATTTCAGCTACTACGACGGCCAGGCCGTGACCTGTGACGACTTCGTCGAAGTGATGTCCGAAGCCAATGGCGTCGATCTTGACCAGTTCATGCGCTGGTACAGCCAGGTCGGCACGCCGCGCGTTCGGGCGAGCGGGGCATGGGAGGCGGCGTCGGGCAGCTACACCCTGACGCTGACTCAATCCACTCCGCCCCAATCCACCTCGGCCACGCCCAGCCAGCCGGACACGGAGCCGCTGGTGATTCCGGTTGCAGTCGGGCTGATCGGGCCGGACGGTCAGGACTGCCCGCTGCGCCTCGAGGGCGAGACCCAGGGCAACGCGACCACCCGCGTACTGAGGCTGGGCGAAGCCGAACAGTGCTTTCGCTTCGTGGGTTTGTCCGCCGAGCCCGTGCCGTCATTGCTGCGCGGCTTCTCTGCGCCGGTCATTCTCGAACTGGACGAGGACGATGCCCGTCTGGCCTTCCGCATGGCCCACGACTCAGATCCCTGCAATCGCTGGGATGCGGCGCAGCGCTATGCCGAACGCGTTGTGCTGGCACTCGCCGCCAGGCCTGATGAGACGGTGCCGACAGCCTTCGTCGACGCTTTTCGCACGCTGCTCAACGATGCCATGCTGGACCCCGCCTTCCGTGCCCAGGCGCTGGCCCTGCCGGGTGAGGCCTACCTGCTCGAGCGCATGGCGCCTGCCGACCCGCTGACCCTGCGCACGGCACTGGTGCGACTGGCGCGCAGTCTGGGTGAGCAACTGGCCGTCGACTGGCTGACACTTCTCGATGCGATGCAGGTTCCGGGCGACTACCGCTATCATCCGGGCGATGCCGGTCGTCGGGCGCTGGCCAACCTGGCCTTGCGCTACCTTGCTGCGGCCGGCCATGCCGAGGGGCTGGCCCGGGCGCAGCAGCGCTTCGAGGCCGCGACCAACATGACGGAGCGCTTGGGCGCGCTGGCGGCGCTGGTGCAGAGTACCCATCCTGCACGTGAGCAGGCGCTGACGGCCTTCCATGCCCGCTACGGCGATGACGCGCTGGTGCTGGACAAGTGGTTTGCGCTGCAGGCCGGGGCCTGGCGCTGGAGTGCCACGGCCGCACCCACGCTCGAGCGGGTGCGCGCCCTGATGTCCGATCCGGCCTTCAGCCTGTCGAATCCAAACAAGGTTTACGCGCTGCTCGGTACCTTCTTCCGCGCCAACGCGGGTGAATTCCATGCCGCGGATGGCAGTGGGCATGTGTTCTGGGCCGAACAGGTGATCGCGTTGAACGCGAAAAATCCTCAGGTTGCGGCGCGCATGGCACGTGCGCTGGAGAGCTGGCGTCGGTTCACTCCGGCCCTGCAGGTCAGCATCCGGGCTCAGCTTGAACGC
Organism: Thauera sp.; assembly: GCA_035433105.1. Classification (GTDB taxonomy): domain Bacteria; phylum Pseudomonadota; class Gammaproteobacteria; order Burkholderiales; family Rhodocyclaceae; genus Thauera. Next base: position 13,390 of record DAORUJ010000037.1, on the reverse strand, counting down.
GTGCAGGCCAGCGCGGGTTTGTCGCCGGATGTCGCCGAGGTGGTCGGCAAGGCACTGGAGTAAGCGCGCCGCCTCGCTCAAAAGCAAAACGCCGGGCTGAAACCCGGCGTTTTGCTGTCAATCAGGATGGTGCCTGGCTCAGCGCCTGGGCAGGTGCTTCACTCAGCTGCCAGATCTCCGGCGATATAGCTCGCAAGGTGCTTGATCGTCGCCTGTTGCTGGCTGACGATCGACTTGACCATGTCGCCGATCGTGACGATGCCAATGATCTTGCCGTGCTGGACAACAGGCAGGTGGCGGAAGCGGTTCTCGGTCATCGTGTGCATGACCTCGTCGACCGAGCTGGTCGGGGCGATCGTGCAGGGGTTGGGAGTCATCAGATCGCCGACGCGCACGTCGCGCGACAGCAGGCCTTTCAACACCACCTTACGTGCGTAGTCGCGCTCGGTGAAAATGCCGATCAGTCGGTCATCGTCGGTGACCAGCACACAACCGATGTCGAACTGTGCCATCAGTGACAGAGCATCGAACACCGAGTCGGTCTGGCGTACCGCATGAAACGTGCTGCCTTTCTGATCGAGAACCTGTTGAACGCTCGTCGCCATCGTTTTTCTCCCTCCTTCGGTTACACGACAAGGCTGCAGCGCGCCTGAGCGCATGCAGCCGGATTATTTGCATAGATTGGTCCGAAGCGCCTTTCAGTGCAAGCAGGGGCGAACCCTGATGGCTGTGGGGCGTCAGATTTCCAGATTGTCGATCAGCCGGGTCCGGCCCAGCCTGGCCGCGGCCAGCACGACCAGTGGGTCGTCCATGTGAACGGGGGGCTGCAGGTCGACGCGACGGCGTACTGCGATGTAGTCGGGTTCCCAGCCGGCCGCAGTCAGTTCGTCTACAGCATCGGTTTCGAGTGTGAGCAGGTCGTGGTCGCCGCTGCGCACGGCATCGCGGATGCGGCGCAACAGGCGATACAGCAGGGGCGCACGGATACGCTCGACGTTGCTCAGGTAGCCGTTGCGCGAGGACAGCGCCAGTCCATCGGCGGCGCGCACGGTGTCACCCGGCAGTACTTCGATCGGCAGTGCCAGTTCGCGCACCATGTTGGTCAGCACCATCAGTTGCTGATAATCCTTCTTGCCGAACAGGGCGAAGTCGGGTTGCACGATGTTCAGCAGTTTCAGCACGACCGTGGCGACGCCGCGGAAGTGGCCGGGGCGGAACTCGCCTTCGAGAATCGATACCTGGGCCGGCGCGGGGTCGAGGTGGTAGCGCTGCGGCTGCGGATACATTTCGGCCTCGTCCGGCGCGAACACATGCTTCACCCCCGCAGCGGCGAGCATTTCACTGTCTGCCAAGAGTGTGCGCGGATAGCGGTCGAAATCTTCCCCTGCACCGAACTGCAGGCGGTTCACGAATACGCTGGCAATCACGCAGTCGGCCCTTTCGCCCGCCTGCCGCATCAGCGTGATGTGGCCCTCATGCAGATTACCCATGGTCGGTACGAAGGCGACGCGACCGGCGGTGGCGCGGGCTGCGCGCAGGCTTGCAATGGTGTGATGGATCTGCATGCGGAAACCGTAAATGGGGTGAATGCCAGGCCAGGGGCTCAGTAGCAGTGTTCGGGGGCCGGAAAGCTGCCGTCGCGCACGGCGGCGACGTAGCGCGCCACCGCGTCCTCGATGCTGCTCGCGCCGTCCATGAAATTGCGCACGAAGCGGGCAGTCTTGCCGGGGAAGATACCCAGCATGTCATGCAGCACCAGCACCTGACCGTCGCACGCGGCGCCGGCGCCGATGCCGATTGTGGCCATGGTCTCGAGGGCGGCGCTGATTTCGCTGGCGAGCGCGGCGGGTACCATTTCCATCACCATCAGCGCGGCGCCAGCCTGTTCCAGCGCCCGCGCGTCTGCCTTCAGGCGGGCCGCGCCTTCCTCGCTGCGACCCTGCACGCGGTAGCCGCCGAGCTGGTGCACCGATTGCGGTGTCAGGCCGATGTGAGCGCACACCGGCACGCCACGCTCGACCAGGAAGCGGACCGTCTCGGCCATGAGTTCGCCGCCTTCGAGTTTGACCATCTGTGCACCGGCCGCCATCAGGCGCGCGGCGTTACGCATCGCCCGTTCGGGATTCTCGTGATAGGTGCCAAAGGGCATGTCGGTCAGCACCAGCGGACGGGCATCCGCGCGCGCCACGCATTCGGTGTGGTAAACCATGTGTTCGAGCGTCACCGGAAGCGTGGATTTTTGTCCTTGCAGCACGTTGCCGAGGGAGTCGCCAATCAGCACGACATCGACTCCGGCGCGGCCTAGCAATGCGGCGAAACTTGCATCGTAGCCGGTCAGCATCACGATCTTGCGGCCTTCGGCGCGCATCTTTCCGAGTTCGAACAGGGTGACGGGCTTCTGGTCCTGGAGATAGCTCATTCATCGCTCCTGATGGGAGGGCGGAGTTTTCACCAAACTGGTGCGTCGCACAAGTTTATCGCTTCAAATAGGGGCTGGGGTTTACCCCGAGTAACCGAAGAACTCGCGGTAGCTGCGCATGTCGCGCAGGCGGCTCAACAGCAGTTCAAAATCGTCATCATGGTCGACGGGATTGAGTTGTCCGGCGTCGACGATGAACAGCGGTGCTGCATCATATTGGTAAAAATAGCGCGTATAGCGGTCAGCGACCTGCTGCAGGTAGGACTCGGTGATGCGACGCTCGGCCTCGAGCCCGCGTTTGCGGATGCGCTCCATCAGCGTTTCTGGGCTGGCCTGCAGGTAGATGACCAGATCAGGCTGCAGCGCAGTAGTCGGTTTTACCCCGTCGTAGATGCGCTGATAGAGCAGCAGTTCATCCGCGGTGAGATTCTGTTCGGCAAAGAGTCTGTCCTTGTCGAGGATGAAGTCCGACACCACCCGCCGGTTCTCGGTGATGGGGCCGAGTGCCGCAAGCTGATCGATACGCTGGAAGAGGAATGACAACTGCGTTGCCATCGCCCAGCGTTCGGGTTGCTGGTAGAAGCGTGACAGAAAGGGGTTGTACTCGGCCTGCTCGAAAAGGGTCTCGGCCTGCAGGCGCTCTGCCAGGCGTCTGGCCAGAGAGGTCTTGCCGGCGCCGATCGGGCCTTCGACGACGATGTATTGAGCTTTGTCGAGCATGCTTGGTCGCCTATGCGCTTCGCTCGCTGCGAAAGATGAATTGGGCCGTGCCAAGCATACACAAGGCGGTCCGGAGATAGTCAAGCCTGAATGCCACTGATTGCGGGGCGGATGCGCAGCCACTAGCTGCGGGCGATGGACTGATCAGCCACCATGGGCAGCAGGTCCGCGACCCGTCCGCGACCCGGGATGATCGTCCCGGGGGCAATTTCGGCCAACGGCACCAGCGCGAAAGCGCGCAGGTGCATGCGCGGGTGCGGCACCTGCAAGTCGTGTTCGTCAATGATCGCGTCGCCATACAGCAGCAGGTCGAGATCCATGCTGCGTGGCGCCATGGGGAAGTCCCGCGTGCGTCCGCATTGGTGCTCAAGGCCCAGCAGTGCTTCGAGCAGCAGGCGCGCGGCCAGTGAGGTTTCGAGCCCGATCACGGCGTTGATATAGTCGGGCTGGCCTTCGACGCCGATCGGTGCAGTACGGTAAAGCGCCGAATGGGCCGTGACCCGTGTGCGAGGCACCTTGCCCAAGCCCAGCAGCGCCAGATCGAAGGCGGCGGAAGGTTCACCGAGGTTGGCGCCGAAGGCGACGAAGGCGCGTACAGGTCTGATCATCGGGCTGGTGTCGCTCAAGTGCTTTCGTTGTCCTGAGCGGTGTTGTCGATGGCGGCCGATTCACCTGCGGGCTTGCGCCGCTTGCGGCGTCGCTTCTTGGCGGGTGCTGCGTCGTCGGCTGGCGCCTGGCGAATCAGCGCGTCGCGCTCGTCGTGACCGGCGTGGGCGAAGTGGTCCCACCAGTCGACGATGTCCATCGGGATCTCACCCGCCTGCGCCCGCAGACGCAGGAAGTCCCAGCCAGCGCGGTAACGTGGCTGCTCGATGATCCGATAGGGCGTCTTGCCCGTGCGCTTTTCAAAGCGTGGCTGCAACGCCCAGATGTCCTTGATGTCGCCAGCGATGCGCCGCGTGATGGCAAGCTTGCCCGCCTGGGCGTCCAGGACTTCGTCCATCACTTCGAACAGCGCGGGTTGGCCATGCTCACCTGCTGCCTTGCGCCGCTCCCATGCGGCCAGCACTTCATGCCATAGCAGGGTGGCGAACAGGAAGCCCGGTGATACGGACTTGTCCTGACGTATGCGTTCGTCGGTGTTCTCCAGCGACAGCCAGACGAAGCGCTCGCCCATCGGTTGCTCGAGGATCACGTCGAGCAAGGGTAGCAGGCCATGGTGCAGGCCTTCTTCACGCAACTGCTTGAGGCACTTGACCGCGTAGCCCGAAAACAGCAGCTTCAGCATCTCGTCGAACAGCCGTGCAGCCGGCACATTCTCGAGCAACACCCCCATCTCGCGGATCGGGTGGCGTGCCTCCGGGTCGATGCTGAGGCCGAGCTTGGCGGCCAGGCGCACCGCCCGCAGCATGCGTACCGGGTCTTCGCGGTAGCGCGTGCGAGGGTCGCCGATCATGCGCAGCGTCTTGTGCTCGATGTCGGCCACGCCGTGGTGGTAATCGACGATGGTTTCGTTGCTGGGATCGTAGTACAGCGCATTGACGGTGAAATCCCGCCGTGTGGCATCCTGTTCCTGATTGCCATATACGTTGTCGCGCAGCACGCGGCCGTGTTCGTCGGTGTCGGCCGACTCCGCTTCCTGGCTGGAGCGGAAGGTGGACACCTCGATCGTTTCCGGTCCGCTCATCACGTGCACGATCTTGAAGCGGCGACCGATGATGCGCGAGCGGCGAAAGGCCGCGCGCACTTCCTCGGGCGTGGCGCTGGTGGCGACGTCGTAATCCTTGGGCGGGTGACCGATCAGCAGGTCGCGCACGGCTCCGCCGACAACGAAGGCCTTGAAGCCCTTCTCCTGCAGCACGACGCACACCTTGCGCGCGGCGGGCGAGAGTTGTTCGCGTCGGACCTGATGGCGGTCGACCGGGATGAGGGCGGGTTCGTGGCGGACAGCGTGTGCCGGGCGCTTGAACACCTTGCGCAGCAGCTTGCGGATCATTGGGAAAGGGGTCGTTCTTGCATAGGCGGGGAATGATAACCGATCGTCCGGGTCCAGCGCGGCCCGCGCTTCAGCGTAGCGAGATCACGGGCCAGCCCTGTTGCCGGGCATGGTCGCGCAGGGTTTCGTCCGGATCGACGGCAACGGGATCGGAGACCCGGCCCATCAGCGGCAGATCGTTGTGCGAATCGCTGAAGAACCAGCTGCGCTCGAAGCTGCCCAGATGCAGGCCGAGCGATTCCAGCCAGGCGTCGACGCGTTCGATCTTGCCCGCCTTGAACGCCGGTACGCCGCGCGGTTTGCCGGTAAAGGCGCCACCCTCCTGCGCCGGGATCGTCGCCACCAGGTGGGGAATGCCGAACTCGCGCACGATGGGGCCGGTGACGAACGCGTTGGTGGCAGTCACGACCGCGGTCAGGGCGTCGTCCGCGAGATGCTGTCTGACCAGCGCACGCGCCTTGTCGGTGATCATCGGCCGCACGGCCTGGTCCATGAACTCGCGGTGCCAGGCGTCGAGCTCGGCGCGCGGGTGGCTGGCCAGCGGAGCAAGCTGGAAGTCGAGAAACTCGAAGATGTCGAGTGTGCCAGCCTGGTACTGCTCGTAAAACTTGATGTTCTTCGCTTCCTGCAGTTCAGGGTCGAGTACGCCTTTGCCGATGAGAAACTGTGCCCAAGCGAAGTCCGAGTCGCCGGCGAGCAGGGTGTTGTCGAGATCGAAAAGAACGAGATTCACGGTGTTGCTCCAGGGTAATGCGTGGGCAGATGGGGTTTGATTCGGCTGGTCAGACAAAACCGTTTGCGAGGTCAGGTTTGCCTGCAAGAGCGGGACGCGGCTTCGCCTCAGTCCCGCTGTCGGCCAGCGGCGAGTTCAGATCTCCAGCCCGTGCTGCATCATTTCGCGCAGCAGGGGCAGGCTGATCGGCCGCTTGCGTTCGAGCGAGGCCACATCCAGCGCATCCAGCACCGCGAGCAGGCTGGATAGCTCGCGCCGGCCGTGGCGCAGCAGGAAGTCGATCACCTCGTCGGCCAGGCGCAGGCCGCGGCGCTCGGCCAGCGTGGCAAGGATGGCGCTGCGTGCGTCATCGTCCAGCGGCTGGACCTCGTAGATCAGGCCCTGGCCGATGCGCGTGCGCAGGTCTTCGCGCAGCCCGAGGCCCAGGGGCGCGGCGGACCCGCTCAGCAACAGCGACTGCGCATTGCCGCGGCTGCGGTTGAAGGCGTTGAACAGGGCGATCTGGGCCTCGGGCGCAAGCCGGTCGACATCGTCGACTGCGACCAGTCCGCCTACTGTCTCGGGCAGTCCGTCCTGCACGTCCTTGGCGGCAAGCAGATGGGTGGGGCGCCCCTGCTCGCGTGCCAGCGCCGCTGTTGCGCGCAACAGGTGGCTGCGGCCGCAGCCTGGCGCGCCCCATAGGTAGATGTGAGCGCTGGGTAGCGGCGTAGCCGTGGTGGTTGAGGCCAGCAGCGACAGCGCCGCCACGAGCTCGACATTGGCACCGGCGACGAAATTGTCGAGTGTGGGCGGGGCGTCGGGGCGGATGTCGAGGACGAGCTGCTTCATTATTCGCTCACATCCTGTGGCGTGATCAGCGCTGGGGGATCCGAGCCCAGGTACACTGGACTGGCGAACCAGGCATCGCGTACCTCGCGCAGGCCCACGAGCAGCGCCGCGCTCGCCGGCAGTGCCACCAGCACGCCGACGAAGCCGAACAACTGGCCGAACGCCATCAGGGCGAAGATGACGGCAAGCGGATGCAGGCCGATGCGCTCGCCCACCAGGTAAGGGGTCAGCAGGAAGCTCTCCACCAGCTGACCCAGCCCATAGACGATGGCCACGCCGGCAAGCAGCGGCCAGCCTTGCGCCTGCAGCAGCGCCGCCAGGATGGCGAGGATCAGGCCGCCGCCGAAGCCGACGTAGGGGATGAACACCAGCAGCCCGGTCAGCACGCCCACGGGTAACCAGAAGTTCAGGCCGGCAAGCCACAGCCCGACGCTGTAGATCACGGCCAGCAGCATCATCACCGACAGCTGCCCACGCAGGAATTCGGACATGACCGAGTCGATGTCGTTGAGGATGCGCATCGTGCGCTCCAGCCAGGGGCGCGGCACGATGCGCTGCAACTCGTCGAGGAGGCGTGGCCACTCCTGCAGCAGGTAAAACATCACGAGCGGAACCAGGAACAGGTTGGCGATGAAAGCCAATACGGCCATGCCGCCGGTCTTGAGGTGACCCAGCACGATTGGCACGATGTCCTGCGCACTGGTCCAGTTGTCGGCGATCAGCTGGCGAAACTGGGCGGCATCGAGTTGCAGGTCGATGCCCAGCCGCGCCAGCATTAGCGGTGACACCTGCGCATTGAACATCTCGATCAGATCCGGCAGGCGACGCACCAGCAGCACGCCCTCCCGATACACCATCGGTACCAGGATCAGCGCCAGCGCCACCAGCAGCAGTCCAAGGGCCACGATCACCAGCAGCACCGCCAGCGCGCGGGGCACGCGCCGCGCCACCATCCAGTTGACGGCGGGGTCGCAGATGTAGGCAAACACCGCGCCGATCACGAAGGGCGCCAGGATGGGGCCCAGCAGCCAGAACAGCCCGATCAGCGCAATGCCTGCCGCGGCCCAGGCAAAGGTTTGCAGACGATCGGCGCGGGAAGGGTTCATTTCAAGTAAAATCGTGGGCTTGGCGCGGGTGCTGAATACCCGCCGAACTCGTAAATGTAGCCACTTGGCGTTGCGGCCTCAAGCCGGGGTCGCTGCCAGGAGGCGCCAGCCCAGCATTTGTGCAAGCCAGAGGAATGATCTTGAGCGCACCCAACTCCTCCACCCAAGCCCCTCTCTCCTACCGCGACGCCGGTGTGGACATTGAAGCCGGCGACGCCCTGGTCGACCGCATCAAGCCCTTTGCCAAGCGCACCATGCGCCCTGAGGTGCTGGGCGGTATCGGGGGTTTCGGTGCCCTGTTCGAGCTGTCGAAGAAATACCGCGAGCCGGTTCTGGTCTCCGGCACCGACGGTGTCGGCACCAAGCTCAAGCTGGCCTTCCAGCTCAACAAGCACGATACCGTCGGCCAGGATCTGGTGGCGATGAGTGTCAACGACATCTTGGTGCAGGGCGCCGAACCGCTGTTCTTTCTCGACTACTTTGCCTGCGGCAAGCTCGATGTCGACACCGCGGCCGAAGTCGTCAAGGGCATTGCCCTGGGCTGTGAGCTGTCCGGTTGTGCGTTGATCGGTGGCGAAACCGCCGAGATGCCCGGCATGTACCCGGCGGGCGAATACGACCTCGCCGGCTTTGCTGTCGGTGCGGTAGAGAAGGCCGACATCATCGACGGCAGCAAGATCGTGCCGGGCGATGTGGTGCTGGGTCTGGCTTCGAGCGGCGCGCACTCCAACGGCTACTCGCTGATCCGCAAGATCATCGATGTGGCCAAGCCCGATCTGGATGCCGATTTCCACGGCCGCACGCTGCGCGACGTGGTCATGGCGCCGACCCGGCTCTACGTCAAGCCGATGCTGGCGCTGATGCAGGCGATGCCCGGTGTGGTCAAGGGCATGGCCCATATCACCGGCGGCGGTATCACCGAGAACGTGCCGCGCATCCTGCGCGACGAGCTCACGGCGCGCATCGACGCCACGAGCTGGGCCCTGCCGCCGCTGTTCCAGTGGCTGCAGGAGGCTGGCAAGGTCGACATGCAGGAGATGTACCGCGTGTTCAACTGCGGCATCGGCATGGCGGTGGTGGTGTCGGCGGCCGACGCCGATGCCGCCGAAGCTGCGCTGAAGGCCGCGGGCGAGACCGTATACCGCATTGGCCGCATCGATGCGCGCAAGGATGGCGAGGCGCAAACGATCGTAGGCTGAGACCGACGGCACCCGCGGGCGGCACATCCGTCGCAAGCAGCACAGAAACCCGGCGGCGTGCCGGGTTTTTTTCGTTCGCAGCCCGAGAAATGGAGGGCCGGCTTTGTGGCAGCGTTGCAGGAAATGTCCATGATTCTTAGAGATAAGCGACGGCTTGCCGTCTGGGCGAGCGGCGTACTGGCAGCCCTGTTGTGGCTGATGATGGCGTGGCAACTTCGGGTGCTGACACCCGGGGTGGTCGCGCTGCAGTTCGCGTGGGATCCACAGACTTTTGGTCGCATCATCCACGTCTGGTCGCCCGAGGACCTGGCTCTGTACCGCCGTTTCCTGCTGGTCGACCATGGGTTTTTGCTGGCTTATGGCGCATTTGGCTGGCTGCTGGCGACGCGAACTCGCGTGTTCGTGTCGCTTTCGGCTGGCCTGCAGGGGTTCGCGCGCGTCTGCCTGCCACTGGCAGCGGCCCTCGATGCGCTGGAGAACGCCTTCCACGGCTGGCTGACCGAGATGCCGCGCTTCGATGTCCCCTGGCTTTACGGACTCAGCACGACTTGTTCAGCGCTCAAATGGAGCTTGCTCCTCGTCTTTGGCGCGCTGCTTCTGTGGGCAATCGCAGTGGCCGATGAGCGACTAGTGCGTGACTAGCGCTGGCGTTTGGGAGTCGTTCGCAGCGTGGGCGCTGCTGATGCTGCTTTTTGCGATGCTGGCACGCTCGTCCGTCAAGTGGTGGTTGTCGCTGATTGTGGTCAATGCAGCGCTACCGCGGAGCAAGCGTTCAGTCTGCGGCGTTATTGCGACGCGCCGCATCTTGAGATGTCCGGGCGCAGCGGGCTTTTCCTGAAGTGCTTTTTTCACCGCCTGGGGGTGAGCGGTGCGGCTTTGGCTGCAAGGCTGAACGCGTCCGTGGCGAGTGCAGTCAGCCTGGCTGAAGCCCGCAGCCAGCGTGGCTGAGCGGCTGTTAAACTGCGCACTCTGCTTCGAGGTGCCCGCGCGGTGCGCGGGAGAATCGGGAAGGCGGTGAGAAACCGCCGCGCGCCCAGCGCCGTAACGGGGATTGTCCGGGCAAGGCCATGCCCAGCCACTGGTCCGCAGGACCGGGAAGGCGTCCGGATGAGACGATCCGCAGCCGGAAGACCGGCCCTGAAGCGTTTCAGACAGCCGCCTGGTCGGTGGCTGCACACTGCTCGACAACAAGGGGAATACTTCATGAGCAGCCCTTCGCAATCCATCCAGGCCGATCCGCAGTTCAGCGCCGAGGAGCGCGCCGCGGTGTACCGCGCGATCCATACCCGCCGCGACGTGCGCGGCCAGTTCCTGCCCGACCCGGTGCCCGACGAGGTGCTCGCGCGCGTACTCACCGCCGCGCACCACGCGCCTTCGGTGGGTTTCATGCAGCCGTGGGACTTCATCGTCGTGCGCTCACCCGAAATCAAGCGGGAGGTGAGCCAGGCCTTCCGTCTCGCCCACGCCGAAGCCGAGCTGATGTTCGATGAAGGCAAGCGCACAACCTACCGCAACCTCAAGCTCGAAGGCATCCTCGAGGCGCCGATCAACCTGTGCGTCACCTGCGACCGTAGCCGCAACGGTCCGGTCGTGGTTGGGCGCACCCACATCGCCGCCATGGACCTGTACAGCTCGGTGTGCGCGGTGCAGAACCTGTGGCTCGCCGCGCGCGCCGAAGGCCTGGGGGTGGGTTGGGTCAGCATCTTCCACCAGCAGGCGCTGCGCGAAGCGCTCGGCATCCCGCGCGAGATCATTCCGGTGGCCTATCTGTGCATCGGCTACGTCAGCCACTTCTACGAACGCCCCGAACTGGAGGCCGCCGGCTGGCTGGCGCGCCTGCCGCTAGCCGAGCTGCTCCATTTCGATCGCTGGCAGGGTGACGCCGATGTCGCTGGATCCGGGCTGCTCGCCCGCCTCGGCGAGATCGACCCCGCCCGCGGCTGACCCAGAACCGCACCTGCCGTCTCGGCGGCGGTGCACAAGCAGGGTGCGTCTGCTGCTTTTTGCTGCACTGCAACTTTGTGCAGCACGGCGCAAATGCCTCGACATTTCCCGGCCAGATGTTCGGAGCCGATCGCGGGCATCGCTGCCGCTCGTTGCGTCAGGATTAATCAAGGAGCTCATTCATGAAAGTCCGATCTTTGTTGTTGACGGCGGCCGGCCTCGTTGCCGTTCTGGCCTCCACCCTTGTCCTCAGCTTGTGGCCGGGCAGTACGCCCGCGGTGGCGCAGCCCTTGGTCAATCTGGCGCCGCAGGAATGTTCGTGCTCGCGCGGCCTCGCGCTGGTCGCGCCAGCGAGTGGCGTGGCGCCATCGGTGCTGCACAATTGCCAGTGTGGTGCGCTGCAGTGCGTGGTTCATGCACAGTCGGGCCAGCTGCAATGTCGCTGATTCCACGGGGATTGTGCGCGAAGCACTGAAGCGGTCAGGCGCTGCACCCGGCTGCGCATTGATGTGGCAGTCGTCGGCATCGGCTTCATTTGCTGTCCTGTGTGACAATCGTGGTGCATCACCTTTTTTGATCACCTGCGGATTGCCATGTCGTCCCGTCGCGCTCTATTCATTGCCCTGTGTGTCTCTGCTCTTGTCGGTGTGGCTGGCTACGCCTGGTATGCGAATCAGCCTCGCCCGGGGGGGACGGCGGCTGCTCCGTCGGCGGGCGGCGGCGGGGCGGGGCAGGCCCCGGTGCCGGTCGAGGTGGCGACTGCCCAGCGCCTGGCGATGGCGGACGACGTCAGCGCGGTGGGTTCGCTGGTGTCCAACGAGTCGGTCGTGCTGCGACCCGAGATCGCAGGGCGAATCTCGCGCATTGCCTTTCGCGATGGCGAGGCGGTGCAGCGCGGCGCGCTGCTGATCGAACTGGATAGCGCTGTGCAGCGTGCAGAACTGCAGCAGGCGCGTGCCACGCTCACGCTCGCACAGGCCAATTCACGCCGCACCGAAGACCTCTTCGTACGCAAGTTCGTCAGCCAGAGCAGCCGCGACACTGCCCGGGCAGAACTGGATCTGGCGCGGGCGGGTGTAGACCTGGCGCAAGCTCGGCTGGATCGCACCGTGATCCGTGCGCCGTTTGCCGGTGTGGTGGGTATTCGCAGCGTGAGTCCGGGTGACTTCGTCAAGGACGGCGAAGCGCTGATCAATCTGGAAGACATCGCCACGCTGAAGCTCGACTTCCGCCTGCCCGAGCTCTATCTCGACCGTGTGCAATTGGGCCAATCGCTGGAGCTGGCATGCGATGTGTTGCCGGGCGAGACCTTTGCGGCACGCGTCGACGCGATCGACCCGCTGGTGGATGCGCAGGGTCGTGCCGTGCGTCTGCGTGCCAGCCTGGCGAACCCCGAAGGCCGCCTGCGCCCCGGTGTGTTTGCCCGTGTGCGTCTGGTGCTGGCTGAGCGGCCGGATGTGCTGGTGGTGCCCGAGGCCGCGCTGGTGCCGGCGCCGGGCAACGTGCAGTTCGTGTATCAGGTGGTCGAGGGCAAGGCACGGCGGGTGAATGTGACGACCGGGATGCGCCGTGAAGGGCAGGTGGAGGTTGCCAGCGGGCTGGAGGCGGGTGCGCAGGTGGTGAGCGCGGGCCAGCTCAAGCTGCGCGACGGTGTGCCAGTGCGGATCGTCGAGCAGGCTGCCAGCGCCGGGGTGACGACGAGCCGCGAGGTGACGAGCAACCCTGGGGTGGCGCGCTGATCCGCCGTCCGCAAGAGCGATAGAGGGTAGTCACGATGGTCATTTCCGAGGTCTGCATCAAGCGTCCGGTGTTTGCGACCGTGCTGTCGCTGCTGGTGCTGCTGGTGGGGCTGATGTCCTACTCACGGCTGACGGTGCGCGAATATCCGAACATCGACGAGCCGGTGGTGACGGTCGATACCCAATACTCCGGTGCCAGCGCCGAGATCATCGAGTCGCAGGTAACCAAGCCGCTGGAGGATTCGCTCGCGGGTATCGAAGGCGTTGATGTGCTGTCCTCGATCAGCCGCTCCGAGCGCAGCCAGATCACGGTGCGCTTTCGTGTCGAGCGTGGTGCCGACAGTGCGGCGGCGGATGTTCGCGACCGCGTGTCCCGCGTGCGCCGCCGCCTGCCGGATGATGTCGACGAGCCGGTGATTGCCAAGGTGGAGGCCGACGCCAACCCCATCATCTGGGTGGCTTTCTTCTCTGACCGCCATTCGCCGCTGGAGATGAGCGACTTCGCCAGCCGCATCATCAAGCCGCGCATGCAGACCCTGCCCGGTGCGGCGGATGCCCGGGTGTATGGCGAACGGCGCTATTCGATGCGGATCTGGCTCGACCGTGACCGCCTGGCGGCCTTCGGCCTCAGCGTGCATGAGGTGGAGGATGCCATCCGCCAGCAAAACGTGGAGTTGCCCGCTGGCCGTATCGAGAGCAGCCAGCG
>DAORUJ010000036.1:14428-24743 GCA_035433105.1 Thauera sp. | reverse complement strand
AAGATGGTCTTTTCGGGCCTCAACCGCAAGCTCGACTACTACAACGACAGGGCCCGATTCCTCAACAAGCGTTCGCCCGTCGCCAACATCACTGGTGTGTTCGAGTACCTGTTCATGCACGAACAACTTGCCTTGTTGGAGGCGGTACTTGAGCGACCGCTCAGGAAGGTCGCCGTGCTCTATTCCACGGATGCGGTAGGTGTCATCCTGAAAGACCAGATAGTCGATGAGCTCAAGGGCACACCGTACGAGAACCAGATCGTGCTGTTTTCTGCGGACGATATCCCCACCATGATCAGCAACGCGAAGGCGATCAATGATGATGAGCAGATCGATGCCTATGTCCCGGTGACCATGTCGGTGCTCGACCCGGCAGACAACAAGCGGAAGACGATGAGTATGGTCGCGCCCACGCTGATCAAGACCATACGCAAGATCGACCTCTCGCTGAACTCCTCGTTCACCGAGTACGGTTTCTTTGGCGGTGTCAGCATCGATTTTTACCAGATGGGCTTCCAGACTGGCTTCCTCGCCACCAAGCTGCTGAAAGGCGGTGCCGCCAAGGAAATCTCCGTCGAGGATGCCAAGCGCTCGATCATCGCGATCAATCGCACACGGATGCAGGAACTCGGCATCGAACTCAGTCCGGAGGCGCGCAGCATCGTGGACAAGTGGATTCAATGACGTTCTGATCGTCCGATGACTGATTTCGGGGTTCTCCCTCTGCTGCCCAGCTTCGCCGCCCTGGGGGTGATCGCCTACGCGGCGTTTCTGTCAGCCACCGCGCTCAGCACCCATCGTTTCCTGAGAGCCTGCGCGAACGTTTCCCCGCGCGAGACGGCCCATGTCATCGCGTTCACCCTGGCCTGGGCCGCGAGCGGCTTGCCCACGCTGCTGGCGAGTCCGCCGGCGCTGCCCATGCCGGTCGACGACATCTGCTGGAGCTTGGCGCTTGCCGCCTCATGGTTGCTGCCGGGTCTGCCGGATCGGCGAAGTGAGCTGGCCTGGCGCTTTGCACTTGCGGTCGGCATAGCGGGCATCCTGTTTTTTGGTGCTGCCTCGGCCTTGGCGCTACCGCTGTTCGCAGCGGGGGCGCTGATGCTGTTGCGCGGGCGACTGGAATGTGACTTGCGGCGCTGGACCTGCCTCTCGATCGGCCTGTTGTTCGTCCTGGCCGGAATCGGCGTTCAGATGCAAGCGACCTATCTGATCCAGTCTGGTCAGATTCTGGTTCTGGTGGCGCTGATCCTCCGCTACTGGTGGCGCGCCGGCCTTTCCGGTCGCCTTCTTACCCTGCTGGCCGTTGGCCTGCTGTTGTTCCCCGGGCTGCTGGCCATTGCCGGACGGATCGTGGTGGCCAATGAGGTCGAATTCCGCTCCAAGCTCCTGCAGGATGCTGGTGCGCGGCTGGAGTTGATGAAGAGCCGGATCGAGAGCACGAGCGCCTATGGTTTCAGCCTGCTGAAAATGGCCACCTCGGACCCGATTGCGCTTGCTGCTGTGACGCAAGTCGGCCAAGGCCACGACTTTCAGTTCCGCATCCTCAACCGGCGCATCGGTGCCGACCTTACCTTCCTGATGGACGACAAAGGGGAGGTGATCGCCACCTCGGACCCGGCACTCAAGGGGAAGAACTTCCGCTTCCGGCCCTACTTTCAGGCGGCCATGAAGGGGGACAGCACCGAGTACCTGGCCCACGGTGCCGTGACTGGACTGAAACGGGTCTTTTACGCCCGCCCGATCCATGACGGCACGGCGAATGTCAGTGCGGTGATGGTGGTCGGCTTCAACCTTGATGCCCTTGTGGGTGACAACGTGCGTATGGACAAAACAATCCTGAACCGTGAGGGGGTCATCCTGTACGGTCCGGAGTCGTTCGGCCGGGGCGCCTTGTTTCCGCCGGAAAAGATCGCCCTGAGCCTGGCGAATGAGCGCCTCTTCGCGCCGGAGGATTTCGTCCACCTCGGGTTTCAAAGAATCGATGAGCAGTGGGTGCGCGATGCGGCGGGACGCCCTTGGCTGTGGGCCTCGGTGACCCTGCCCGGCGGCGTTTGGGAGGTGAGCAAGATTGTTTCCACCGATCCCTTGCTGGCCTTCCGCGACAATCAGATGCTGATGGTCATGCTGTTCATTTTCGTTGTGCTGCTGCTCGCCGTTCATTACCTGCAAAGCCATACTTTCGTTGCCCAGCTGCTCAGCGAGGTGGACAGGCGAGGCCACGCCGAAGAGGCCGAGCGCCTCGCCCGCGGAGAAGTGGAACTTCAGCGCGACCATCTTGAAGAGATCGTCCAGGCCCGCACGCACGATCTCTCCGTTGCGAGGGAGGTCGCCGAGGCGGCGAGCCGGGCGAAGAGTGAGTTTCTCGCGACCATGAGCCACGAGATTCGAACACCCATGAACGGCATCCTTGGCATGACCGAACTGCTGCTTGATTCCGAGCTGGCCGCGCGCCAGCGCCGCTTTGCCGAAGCGGTGCATCAGTCCGGAGTTCATCTGCTGGGGATCATCAACGACGTTCTCGACTTCTCCAAGATTGAAGCTGGAAAGCTGGAACTGGAGAAGGTCAATTTTCAGCTGAGGGATATGGCAGAGGAAATCGCCTCGCTCCTCGCCCCGCAGGCCGATGCCAAGGGCGTGGAGATGGTCTGCGACATCCCCCACGGTCTGCCAGTGGCGCTTCAGGGCGATCCGTTACGCTTGCGGCAGGTACTGGTCAACCTGGTCGGCAACGCGGTGAAATTCACGCAGGACGGCGAGGTGGTGATGGGGGCGCAACTGGTGGCAGAGACTGCGGCCGCCGCGCGCTTGCGCTTCGAGGTACGGGACACCGGTGTAGGTATTTCGCCGGAGGCGCAGAAGCGGCTGTTTGCCCCCTTCACCCAGGCGGACAGTTCGACTACGCGCCGCTTTGGCGGAACCGGGCTCGGCTTGGTGATTGCCCAACGCCTGGTCGAAATAATGGGCGGTAAGCTCAAGCTGGCGAGCGAGCTGGGCAAGGGCTCCATCTTCTCTTTCGAAATCGAACTGCAAAAGCAGGATCAGCACGCGCGGCCAGCGCCGCACGCGGGCGGTCTGAGTGGGCTCAACGTCCTGGTGGTGGACGACAATGCCGCTAGTCGCAAGATTCTGGCCCATCAGCTTAGCGCCTGGTCCATGCGCTGCAGCACCTGCGAAGGTGGGCCGCGGGCGCTGGGCTTGCTCCATGACGGGGCGGCACGCGGCACGCCGTTTGATCTGGCGATCATCGACCAGCGTATGCCGGGGATGGACGGCATCGAGCTGGCCCGAGTGATCAAGGCGGAGCGGGCAATTGCCGGAACACGATTGATCATGCTGAGTTCGGCGATGCTCTCCGCGCAGTCGCAGGAGCGCGCCGATGCGGGAGTCGTCTGCCACCTGACCAAACCGGCGCGGCAATCCGATCTGTTCCGTGCCCTGGTGACCGCCATGGGCAGCGACACGGTGGCGGCCGGCGCAGATGCCGGCGCTGTGCGCGGGTCTGGCCAGCCGACACCGGTGCGCGAGTGGCTTGGCGGGCGAGTGCTTCTGGTCGAAGACAACCGGGTCAACCAGGAGATTGCGCTCTTCATGCTGGAAAGCCTGGGCGTCATGGCTGTCCTTGCCGTCGACGGCCGGCAGGCCGTCGACGCGCTTGTACGTGAGACTTTCGACGCTGTTCTCATGGACTGTCAGATGCCCGAAATGGACGGCTTCGAGGCTACGGCGACAATCCGCAACCGTGAGCACGACGCTGGCAAGGGATATCGACTTCCCATCATTGCGCTGACCGCCAACGCGATCGAAGGCGATCGCGAGCGTTGTCTGGCCGCGGGGATGGACGATTACTTGAGCAAACCCTTCAGCCGCGAGCAACTCGCCGGCACCCTCGCCCGCTGGATCAAGCCACTGGCCCCGGCTGCCCCAACGTCGGCCACCGCGCCGCGCGCTGCCGAGGTTTAGGGGGCGGGCCGCGACCGGGACGGCTGCTTGATCCTCGCGTACTGTGACGTGCTGCCCGCTATGCCCGATGAGGCTCTGTGATGGGTAGAAAAAACACAAGGAGACATTCAATTGACCACAGAGCACCAGGAGTGGGGCCCCATCTTGCGGGAGCTGGAGCAACGTCGCGCTGCTGCTCAGGCCATGGGCGGGGAAGAAAAGGTCCAGCGCCACCGCAGCACCGGCAAGCTGGATGCACGCCAGCGACTTGCGCGGCTTTTTGATTCAGGCACTTTCGTGGAGTTGGGCGCTTTTGTTGGTGGTGTCGCGGTACAAGGTGCGTCACCTGTGCCCGCCGATGCATTGGTTGCAGGGTTTGGAGAGATGGCTGGGCGACCTGCGTTGGCCTGCGCCGAAGATTTCACCGTGCTTGGCGGCTCCATCGGCGATGGGGCAGCGGACAAGCGTTACCGACTTACCCAGCTCGCAGCGCAGGAGCGTGTGCCACTGATCTTCATGCTCGAGGGCGCCGGACACCGCTTGACCAACACTCATGCGGGCCGGCGCCCCAACGATCTGCAAGGCCTGGCTGACCTCTCCGGCCAGGTCCCGATCGTCTGTCTTGTCATGGGTGCTGCTGCCGGACATGGTGCGCTGACGGCCCCGATGTCGGACTTTGTGGTCATGACGGAAGCTGCGTCGATGTTTGCTGCCGGCCCTCCGCTGGTGAAGGCGGCTACCGGCGAGACGGTGACCAAGGAGCAGCTCGGCGGCCCGCAAGTGCATGTGGCTGTCTCGGGCGTAGCGCATAACCTTGCCACCGATGACGAGGCTGCGATTGATCTGGCGCGCCGCTATCTATCCTATTTCCCATTGAATGCGTGGGAGCGTGCGCCCAGGCAAACCCGCGGCGATATCGGCGAACGCCGACTGGATGGCATCCTTGACCTGATCAGCCCAAACACACGCAAGCCCTATCGGATGCGAAACGTGCTGCAGCTACTCGTCGATGAGGGCAGCATGCTCGAGATCCAGCCGAAGTTCGGCGCAGCGGTCGTTGTGGCGCTCGCTCGTCTGGGGGGGCAAAGCGTGGGCATTGTGGCGAACGATCCGAGTGTGATGGCCGGCACCATCGATGCAGATGGCGCTGACAAGGCAACGCACTTCATGGAGGTCGCTGGTGCGTTCAACCTGCCAATGATTTTTCTGGCCGACAACCCCGGCGTGATGAGTGGAACACGGGCCGAGCAGTCCGGCGTGCTTCGCCATGCTGCACGCATGTTCGTCGCTCAGCGTCGCTTGCGGGTGCCGAAGTTGCACGTGACCTTGCGAAAGGCATTCGGCTTTGGCTCCTCGATCATGGCGATGAATCCGTTTGACGGTCAGACGCTGTCTCTTGCATTTCCCGCGGTGACGCTGGGTTCTTTGCCTGTTGCCAGCGGTGCAGACTCCGCAAAACTGGACGATGCCACTCGGGCAAGGATCGAAGCGGAGCAGACCGGGGGCTCCTACCATGTCGCAGACAGAATGGTGTACGACGACGTCATCGATCCGCGCGATCTGCGCAATGCACTGATGCGTGGTCTGACGCTCTGTGCCGGCCGTCTCACGGAAGCTTGTGGCCCGATGCGCGTATCGGGCATCACGCCGTGAGCGCTATTGAGGCTGACGTCGATAAGCCTGCAACTCGCTGACTTGCGCTGCAGCGTCATCAATTATCATTCGGTCTTCGTTGCGGCTGCAACGTTCGGTGGTTTGCGCGGCGTCGAGCCTGGCGGCCTGCAGGCAGCACTTTTGAGAACACGATGACCAATCCCCAGCCCAATAATCCGCTGCATGGCCTGACGCTGGAGCAGATGCTCAACGAGCTTGTGGCGCGGCTCGGCTGGGCAGCACTTGGGCGGCGGGTCAACATTCGCTGCTTCACCCACGAGCCCAGCGTTGCCTCAAGCCTCAAGTTTTTGCGGCGTACGCCCTGGGCCCGAGAGCAGGTTGAAGCGCTTTATCTTGATACGGTGGGTGATGCCCGAGGGGCAAGCCGCCATCAACGACCGCATAAACCCTTTGAGTAGACCTGATACATGAAGACCCCAAGCAGAATCGAACCGCTGGTCACTGACGGGCTTGTGGACCATGTCCAGCGCCAGCTCATGAGCGGCAAGGAAGCCATGGTCTATGTCGTGCAATGTGGTGACGAGCTCCGTTGCGCCAAGGTGTACAAGGAAGCCAACAAGCGCGGTTTCCACAAGGCGGTGGATTACACCGAGGGGCGCAAGATCAAGAACAGTCGCCAGGCACGCGCGATGGCCAAGGGCTCGCGTTACGGTCGGCAGGAGCAGGAGGCCGCGTGGCAGCATGCCGAGGTGGATGCGCTGCGGCGGCTTGCGGCGGCCGGTGTGCGCGTGCCGACGCCGTACGACTTTCATGAGGGCGTGCTGTTGATGGAACTGGTGACCGATGAAGACGGCGAACCAGCACCGCGACTCAACGACGTCGAGCTCAGCGAGGACGATGCGCGACGTTTCCATGCCGATCTTGTGCGGCAAGTGGTGCGTATGCTGTGTGCCGGTATCGTCCATGGTGACTTGTCCGAGTACAACGTACTGGTCGACCGCGACGGTCCGGTGATCATCGATCTGCCGCAGGCGGTCGACGCCGCTGCCAACAGCAACGCCCGCGCCATGCTCGAGCGCGACGTCGACAATCTCGCGGATTACTTCAGCCAGTTTGCCCCCGATCTGCGCAATACCGCTTACGGCAAGGAAATCTGGGCGCTGTACGAGTCTGGCAAGCTTCAGCCGGAGACGGTGCTCACCGGTCTCTTTGCAGAAGAAGAGGCGCCGGCCGATGTGGGAGAGGTGATGCAGGTCATCGAGGCCGCGCTCAGGGAAGAGGCTGCGCGCCAGGCGGGCAGGGTGGAGGCCGGCAAGGCCTGAGCGCCGAGCTGATCATCCATGCGCCCCCTCTTCACCATCTCGGCTGACGAAATCGAATTCAATGCGATTCGCGCGCAGGGAGCGGGTGGGCAGAACGTCAACAAGGTGTCGAGCGCGGTGCATCTGCGCTTCGACATCGCAGCTTCCAGTCTGCCCGAGGCAGTCCGGATGCGGCTGCTTCAACTTGACGATCATCGCATCAGCAAGGACGGCATCGTGATCATCAAGGCGCAGAGTTTTCGCAGTCTGGAGAAAAACCGTGCCGAGGCGATACGTCGGCTGGAGGAGCTGATCAACCGGGCGGCGGTGGAGCCGAAGGCCAGACGTGCGACGCGGCCGACGCGTGGCTCGATTACCCGGAGGCTGGACGGCAAGGCTCGGCGTGCGTCGGTGAAAGCGGTGCGACGGAAGGTGAGCGAGTAACGCAGGGCAGCTCAGTCACCGACTGATTTGTCCGGCGCTTCCCCGGACTTCGGCCTTTCAGGCCAGTGCCGTGTCCAGCATCATCATCAGCACAAAGCCCACCAGCAGGCCTGCGGTGGCGTAGACTTCATGACCCTTCCGGTGTGACTCGGGGATGATCTCGTGGCTGACCACGAACAGCATGGCACCCGCAGCGAAGCCCAGGCCCCAGGGCAGCAGGGGAGCGGACCAGGCAACCACGGCAGCGCCGAGCACCGCGGCGATGGGTTCGACCAGGCCGGAGGCCATGCCCAGCATGACCGAGAAGGCCCGGCTATAGCCCGCCGACAGCAGGGCGACAGCCACGACCAGCCCCTCCGGAATGTCCTGTATGGCAATTCCGGTGGCCAGCGCGGTGCCACGCACGACATCGTTGCCGGCGTAGCCGACACCGATTGCCAGGCCTTCGGGCAGATTGTGCAGCGCGATGGCGAAAACGAATAGCCAGGTCCGGCGCAGGCGCTGTACCTCGATGCCTTCGCGGCCCTTGATGAAGTGCTCGTGCGGCAGCACCCGGTCGAGGGCGAGCAAGGTGACCCCGCCCAGCAGGATGGCAGCCGCCATGATCGCGCCCGCGGCCCAGGGGCCGTGGCCCTCCTGCGCGGCCGCTGTGAGCCCCGGGATGGTCAGGGAAAAGGCGGTTGCTGCCAGCATGATGCCCGCGCCGAAACCAAACATCGCATCCTGCACGCGGTTTGACAGCGTACGCATGGTCAGGATGGGCAGCGTGCCCGCTGCGGTCGCCCCCGCCGCCACCAGCCCACCCACCAGGGCCAGTGCCAGTGTGGGCAAATGCGCGTCGAGATACGCCCAGAGCTGATACACCCCCAGGCAGAGCAGCACGCCCGATACGCTGGCCCATATGATTCCGCTACGAAGACTGCGGCGACAAGCTTCCATGGCGTTCGAACAACGACCTTGTGTCACACGATTGGCAAAGGCTTGACGAGTCAAGCCGGCATCCCTGCGCTGCAATACCGTTCAGCCCCGGAAGGCGCCTCTCTCGGCCAGCAGTACCCAAGGGGGGAAGCCTTGTTTCGGGTGGCTGGCTACCATTGTGCATGCTTGATGGCCGATCGCACCAGTCGGGGCTGATGCTGCGGGGGGCTGTACCGTGCGTATTCCGCCAACCCAGCGCCGAGGCGCCTGCGGCACCCTGTCGGTGGCGCTTGTTTCGGTAGCGCTTGTGACCGCTCTGCACTTGTTTGTCAGGTTCGAAGAGCTGAGTCGTCTCAAGCGTTTCATGCCGCTCCATCGCCAGCGATGAATGTCCGCATCCAGCGCTCCACTTCCTGAGCGGGAAGGGGCCTGCTCAAGAAGAATCCTTGCGCACACTTGCAGCCCACCTTTTTCAGGGCGGCAACCTGCCCCTCGGTTTCCACACCCTCGACGACTGTTCGCAAGCCTAGCGCCTCTGCCATCGTCACCACCGCCTGAACGATGGCCAGGTCGCAGGCAGAGCTCTCGATATCCTGGACAAAGCTGCGGTCAATCTTCAGGCAATCGATCGGCAGGCGATGCAGTTGGGCAAGCGAGGAATAGCCCACTCCGAAGTCGTCCACCGCGATACCGACGCCGAGTTGCTTCAGTCGAGTGAGCAAGTGCATGGTTTCGATACCATCCGAGGTTAGGGTCGACTCGGTGATTTCCAGTTCCAGGCGATCAGGCGCAATGTTGTGGCGGTAAAGAGCGGACTCGATCATTTCAGCAAAATTGGCACGTATTTCGACTGGCGATACATTCACGGCGACCCTGGGCACTTTGAGCCCCGCCAGGTCCCAGGCCTTGAGCTGAGCCAGCGCCATGTCGAGCACCTTGCGTGTGAGCTCATTGATGAATCCGCGCTGTTCGGCCATGGGCACGAAATGATTGGGCGGCAGAATGCCGAAGCGGGGGTGATTCCAGCGCACCAGTGCTTCGACGCCGCACAGCTGGGTTTCGCCGAGCATGACCTGGGGCTGGAAATGGAGCAGGAGCTCGTCCCGCTTGAGCCCTTCGCGCAGATCGCCGTCAAGTATTTGCAGTTCCTCGGCCCGGTCGCTAAGCGCCTTCGAATAGAGACCGACACGGTTGCCGCCGCCTTGTTTGGCGTGGTACATCGCCAGGTCGGCGTGACGCAGCAACTGGTCACCCTGGCGACCATGCTCGGGGAACAGGGCGACGCCCACCGATGCCCCGAGGTACAAGGTGTGCCCTTTGACATGGATGGGGCGCTGCAGGGTCGTGATGACCTTGTTGGCGACCTGCATCGCTTCAACGCTGCTCGATATGTCAGGCAGAACGGCGGCAAACTCGTCGCCGCCCAGGCGGGCCACGGTGTCCGAGCTGCGTAGGCAGGCATGGAGGCGTTCGGCGATCATGACCAGGGCATCGTCGCCAACGTCGTGGCCCAGGGTGTCGTTGATGGGCTTGAATTTATCCAGGTCGATGAACAGCACACCCAGGCTGGTCTTTCGCCGCAAGGCAGAACGAACGTGCTGATCGAGTCGATCGCGAAACGTTGCCCGGTTGGGCAGAGCCGTCAGCGGGTCTCGGGTTGCAAGGTGAAGAATATGCGCCTCGGCAGTACGGCGCCGTTCGGACTCTTGTTCCAGATGAATGATGCGTCGGCGTAGTTCGATTTCCGCCAGCGCACTGCTCGCCAGCGTCTTCAGGGCGCGCCGCTGATTGTCGGTCAGTTGCTTCGGCGTGCTGTCGACGACGCACAGCGTGCCGAGTGCTTCGCCGGAAGGCAGAATCAGGGGGACGCCGGCATAGAAGCGTATCTGTGTCGATCCGACAACGAGCGGATTGTCGAAAAAACGAGGATCCTCGCGTGCATCGGCAACTTCCATCATCTCGCATTGCAGGATGGTGTGGGCACAGAAGGCGACCGTCCGCGAGGTTTCGCGCAGTTCAGTCCCGGTGTGGGACAGGAACCATTGGCGGTCTTCCGCAACCAGCGAAATCATTGCAATGGGAACGTCGGCGATCTGGGC
>DAORUJ010000036.1:0-14328 GCA_035433105.1 Thauera sp. | reverse complement strand
GCTCAACAGACGCACGAACTGCGTCCGGATCAACTTTGAGTCTTCGACAATGACGATATTCATGACAACCTCCTGCAAACTATTGAGCCACGCTTGCAGAGTCGTCTTTTCAGCGCTTGCCCGGTAGCGGGGATACGCGGAGGGTGTTGTCAGTTTTGGCGGATCGTTTTGTAGGGGAATCCCTAGCCGTGATCGTGGATGATGCCGTGCTTGAGGCAATAGTGGATCAGGTCGGCGTTGCTCGCGACTGCCAGCTTTTTGAGGATGCGGGTACGGTAGGTCGTGATGGTTTTTGGGGAAAGGTGCATCATTTTCCCGATCTCCGACAGGCGTTTTCCTTCGGCAAGCTGCACCAGCACGCGATACTCCTGTGCGGACAAGGTTTCGTGCGGAGCCTGGGCCGACTCGCCGGTCAGCAGGTCGGCCAGACGATCGGCCAGCGACGCGGTAATGTAACGGCGGCCCGCCAGCACGTGCTCGAGGGCAATGATCAGCTCATCGGTCGCGCGGTCCTTGTTCAAATAAGCCGATGCGCCCAGTTGCAGCGCCCGCGCGGCATAGGCGGCTTCGGCATTGAGACTCAGGACGAGAACGCGCAGTTGTGGCGCGGCGCGGCGCAGCTGGACGACGCTCTCCAGGCCATCGGCATCGGGCAGGCTCAGGTCGACGACAGCGGCCAGCAAGCCATCACGGCGAACTTCCTGCAACGCGCCGGCCAGCGTTTCGAATTCGACCACTTCAGCTTCCGGCCACCGCTGCTGTATGAGCTGGCGGACGCCAATGCGAACGATGGGGTGGTCTTCAAGCAGCAGGATTTTCATCGGACGCATCGATCATGTGAGACGCAATGGGTAGTCGTAACACCAGAACGACGCCTTTTTGCGCCTGTGTGGCGATATCCAGCGTGCCACCGAGCAGCTCCGCACGCTCCTGCATGCCGACAACGCCCAGGGCGCCCTGGCGTGGTGGGGTGGAGGGCATGCCTACGCCGTCATCCGTCATGGTGATTTCATAGACATTGTCGCTCTTTTTCTGGCCGGCGACGATGAAGTGGCCGGCATGAGCGTGGCGGATTACGTTGGTACAGGCCTCCTGGAGAATGCGGTAGACAGCGAGCGCCTGCCGTTCCGACAGGCAGGCGTAGTCGGTCAGGCGCGCCGCAAAGTCGACTGCGCTGTCGCCAAAGGTGTTTTCCAGCAGTTGCTCCGTTGCGGCCTGCAGCCCCAGGTCATCGAGCAAGGGTGGACGCAGTTCGGCGGTAATGCGTCGGGCTGTTGCCACGCCGGCATCCAGGGCTTCGACCATCGATTTTTGCTGAGCCTCGACCAGGCTGTCTTTGGGCAAGCTTTGTAGAATCAGTTTGATTCCGGTGAGCACGGCGCCAATCTGGTCGTGCACTTCCCGAGAGATTCTTTGGCGCTCTGACTCAACGGAATCTTCGAGTTGAATCGCAAATTGGGCAATCCGCTCCTTGGCTTTGACCAGCTCTGCCGTTCGCAGGGTGACGCGTTGTTCGAGCAGGCGACTATATTCATCGACCTGAGTCAGCGCCGCATGCATCTGATCGAGTTCATTGACCCCTGTTCTGCCGGCGTTGGGGGGCTCGCCACGCAGCACAGCCTGGGTTGACTTCACCGTGTCATGCAAGGCCTGACGAATTAGCAGCGCACCTCCCATCGCGGCAAGGATACCCAGCGCCAGAAGCAGGGAGCCGATCAGTGCAAGCTGGGTGATTTCCTGATTCAGCGGTTTGTTCAGGGTGCCTATGGGAACCCCCAGCACGACGAACCAGTTCCAGGCGCCGACCGTTCGCATCACCGTTTGCGTCCTTACCCCTTCCTTGGTGATGCCCTCCCAAAGCCCGAAATAGTTGGTGCGCAGAGCATCCAGTACTCCTGGTGATCCCTGTTCGCCAACGTAGCGTCGAGGCTCATGGGAGCGCGCCACCAGGAACCCCTCACGGTTGATCACAGCAGCGAACCAGCCGGGCGGCAGCCTTTCCGGTGTGATGATCTTGTTGAAAACGTCGGTATCGAGAATGGCCTGCAGGCAATAGACGGTCTTGCCGTCGTGTATGACCGGAACGCCCAGTGCGACGACCATCTGGCCGCTCACTGCAGACCTGAACGGCGCCGAGATCACGGATTTCCCTGTTGCGAATACGCTTTGCACTGCGGCGCCCTGATTGCTCTCCAGGGGCTCACCATAGGGCTGAAGGGTGGAGAAGAGCGTGCGCTTATCAGGCGAAGTCAGGGTGATGGCGGAGATACCGGGATAAGCGTCCTGAGTCCGCCTGGCGCTTTTGTACAAGGCAGGGAGATCGCCCTCAAGCGCCGACTCGGACAAGGCCAGGCTGGCCATCAGACCCAGTTTTTTGGCCAGGCGATCGCTAACTTCGTGGGCCAGCCCCTCGGTTCGTTGCCTCAACTCGTTCTCTACCGCCAAACGAAGCTCTTCGGTATAGCGATAGGCCGAATAAGTAGAAAACCCGAGCAGCGGGAGTAAGGGCAAAAGGACCAGCAGCGTTAGCCAGACCGTGATGTTTGCTCGAAATCGCAATCGCATGTGGCGCTTCGCCGAAGACGTAACTGCATCATCATAGGCTTATGACCAATGCTTGTTAAATCTGTCGAGATGCCGTTCGTTCGCGTTCGCTGAGCGCAACTGTTCAGGGGGGCGTTGGTCCCGTTTCGGAGCAGCCGAGGGTCTTGAGCACTGAATCGTACAAGCGCAGATCCTGTTCGATTCTCTGAACAGCGACCTGGCGTGCATCGGGGCGCTCGGCGTTGCGCATCAGCGAAACGGCATCACGCATGTCGCTCAGCAGCAGACTTGCTTGCGCCCGCTGAGCCCCCGGTGAGGGCAGATTCGTCTGCAAGCCTTCGAAGTGCGAGACCAGCTCCAAAGCCAGTGTTTCATAGCCTGCAGGTCCCATCGGCTTGCCCGAGCGGCTGGCGAGAGCCTCACGGATGTGCGCGCTGATGGCGTCGATATCGTGCCGCTGAATCGCGCAGGTTTCGCGCGAAAGGGATGAAGGCTGTTGCTCTGCAGCCTGTACCTGACCCGTGATGCCTGCGGCGAAGGCCAGCAACAGCGATGTGATGGTGAGGTGGGGCGTCATTGAGAAAGCTCCGCAATCGAAAGAGGCGTGGACTGTGGCGCGCGCATCCTGAATCGGAGCTGAACATCACGCAGGAAGCTGCTGTGTGCGGCTCGCCGCCAGCGTTTGGTCGCCAAGGGGGAGTCGGCAATCGATTTCCACCCCGAGCGGCTCGACATGTGATGAACGCGCCATGTCGCGGCGCAAAAGTGCATTGAGCGCCCTCGCAGCGTCACCTGAATCCTCAACCTCCTCGTTCGCATTCAGCTTCGGTTCAGTCGTGTGGCGGGACACTGGGCGCCAGGTTCCGGATGAGTCGCGTCGAGGATGCGTTGTCCGGTGGTGTTTTCCGGCCCCGACCGAGGAACGAATCATGAAACGTAAATCCCGCGCAATTGCGCTGCTGTGCAGTCTTGGCCTGAGCGCCGGGGCGATGGCTGCCCCGCCTGCCGATCTGATCGACCGCTACACCGCTGAGGCGCGAGCTGCAGCCCCCGCCTTTGCCGGCTTCTCCGCCAAGCGCGGCGAAGCCCTGCACCGCACCCGACACGCCGGCGGCAAGCCGGACACGCCTGCGTGCACGTCCTGCCACGGCGACGATGCCCGCGCCCCCGGCCGCACTCGTGCCGGCAAGGCGATCGAGCCGATGGCCATCTCGGTGTCGCCAGCGCGCTACGCCGACGCAGCCAAGGTCGAGAAATGGTTCAAGCGCAACTGCAACGAAGTGCTGGGCCGCGAATGCTCGGCACTTGAAAAGGGCGACTGGCTCGCCTCGATGATGAATAAGTAACTGCCGAACACGGAGGCCCCTCATGAAAACAAGCACCTTTCGTCCCCTTGCCCTCGGTGTGGCAGTCCTTGCGGTGACCGCACTGCTCCTTGGCCGGGCCCAGGCCGGAGACGACGATTTCTACCCGCCGGTCACCGACAGGCTCACGCAGCAGGAGTGCGGCAGTTGCCATCTCGCCTTTCCGCCCTCGATGCTGCCGGCCGCATCGTGGAAACGCATGATGAGCGAACTCGAGAGCCACTTTGGCGACGACGCCAGCGTCGATGCCGATACCACCGCCGCGATCACGCGCTATCTGGTCGACAACGCCGGTGATGCGCCGGGCCACGCCAGCAAACTGCTGCGCGGACTGCGGACGGGCGACGCGCCGTTGCGCATCACCGAATTGCCGAAGTGGGTACGCGAGCACCGCGAGGTGCCGAAGTCGGACTGGATGCACCAGGACGTGGGTAGCAAGGCCAACTGCGCGGCGTGTCATGTCGATGCTGCAGAAGGCTATTTCGAGGACGATTGAAGGAGGACTCATGATGAAACACTTCCTGACTGCATTCATCGCCCTGGTCACGCTGGCCTGGGGTTGGGAGCTGCTGCCGGCGACCGGCGCCGTGGCTGCGAGCCCGGTCAACGCATGGAGCGTGCGCGAGCATGCGTTGACGCTGACCGGCCTGTGGTCGTTCACGCTGATGTCGCTGGTGATGGTGCTTGCCACCCGGCCGGCGTGGTTCGAGCGCGCTTTCGGCGGCATGGACCGCATTTACCGCGTGCATAAATGGGCTGGCATCCTCGCGATCGGCTTTGCCGCACTGCACTGGTTGGTCGAGATGTCGGACGACGTGATCAAGGCGCTCGTCGGCCGCGAAGGGCGCCTGCCCAAGGATCACGGCAGCGGCTTCCTCGAAGCGATGCGCGACGTCGCCGAGGATCTTGGCGAGTTCGCCATCTATGCGCTGCTGGTGATGCTGGTGCTGACGCTGTGGAAGCGCTTTCCGTTCAAGATCTGGCGCTACCTGCACAAGGTGATGCCTGTGCTGTACCTGACGCTGGCCTTCCATGCCGCCTTCCTGGCCCCGACCGACTACTGGAGTCAGCCGGTGGGTGTCCTGCTCGCAGCGCTGATCGCGGCTGGCTCGGTCGCCAGCGTGCAGGCCCTGGCCGGCTGGATCGGTCATCGCCGCAGCGTCTCCGGCGTGGTGGAGTCGGTGCGAGAATCCGGTCCGGGGGTCACCGAGGTCACCTGCCGACTGAGTCAGGGCTGGCGAGGCCACCGTCCGGGGCAGTTCGCGTTCGTCACCTTCGATCGATTCGAGGGCGCCCATCCCTTCACCATTGCCAGTGCCGACCGCGGCGACCACCGCGTCACCTTCCAGATCAAGGCGCTGGGCGACTACACGAAAGACCTCGCCCTGCGCCTGAAAACCGGTCAGCCGGTTCGTATCGAGGGGCCTTACGGCTGCTTCGAACTTCCATCGGGACGGCGCACGCGGGATCAGGTATGGATTGCCGGTGGTATCGGCGTGACGCCTTTCCTGGCCTGGCTCGAGGCACTGCAGGCGACACCGGAACAGGCACCCGATGTCGACTTCTACTACAGCGTGCGCCACCGTGAGTCAGACCCTTTTGTCAGCCGCATCCAAACTCTTTGCGCGACGCTGCCTACGGTCCGCTTGCACGTCATGAGTAGCGCGCGCAACGAAGGCCTGACCGCAGCGACGCTACGTGACCGCCACGGTAGCGGCAAGACGCCCGAGATCTGGTTCTGCGGACCGCAGGGCCTCGCCGACAAGCTGCGCCAGGGCCTGCGCGCACTGGGCATGGGCGGCGTGCGCTTCCATCAGGAGGCCTTCGAGATGCGCTGAGCGGGGCGGGGCGCTCAGGGTGCCCCGCTGCGTGCTTGGTGCGGGAGGCCGGCGTTAGCCCCGCTCTACGACGACACGACCTTCGTCGTTTGTAATGAATTTTGCCGGGGCGCTGAAAAAGCCGAAAAACAGGCTGCGTCCGATCATCTCTGCCTTTTCTCGCAGCAGATCACGGTCTGCCGCGTTGAAGCCGACTGCGGTGTGGCGATACCACAGCGTCATCCAGCGTTCGAAATGCACAGGCTCTACGCCTTGGAGCTGCATGTGCTTGCCAAACACGCTGCCGGAAAAGCTGCGCGTATCGAGCATCATGGTGGACCAGAATTCGACCATGCGTTCGAGGTGAGTATTCCAATGCGCGCCGATCGCTGCATCGAATACCGGTGCCAGCGCGGGGTCGCTGCGCACGTCGGCGTAGAAGGCGTGCACCAGGGCATGAAGACTGTCGCGGCTCATCGGACTTGAAGGGGTGGAAGTGGTCATGGCGGGCTCAGGTTCTCAGGGAAGCTTGGTGAGTTCTTAGCCACCGGCTTAGGGTTCCTTGCGGTCTGCAAGACGAGCGCAGAGAGCGTCCTCTGCATCAATCACAAGGCTACGGGCTTGCGTTTGTCATTCAAGCCCTGCCTGATCGGTTCGCCGGGAGGCGCGCGACGCCCACGGTGAGCGTCGACGAGGCTGTGTGATGGGAGCGCCTATTTAGTCGGCGGTGCGCCTATTTACTCTGGCCCAAAGCAGTAAGTGCACAGTTTGTTGCCATCCAGGTCGCGGAAGTAGGCGAAATACGCCTGCGTTTCTTCCGGCCCGCGTGGGCCCGGCGCCCCCTCGCAGCTGCCACCGAGTTCGAGTGCTTTGGCATGTACCTGGCGTACGGCCTCACGCGAGCCGAGCAGGAAGCCGATCATGGTGCCGTTGCCCACTGTCGCCTCGCGACCATCGGCAGGCGCAAGCACGCCAAAAAGCCGGCCGTCTGGCGAGTTATAGATGCGGCCCCCCGACGGGTGCTCGAACATCGTCTTCATGCCGACCAGATCAAGGACTTGATCATAGAATTGTTTTGCGGCCTTCAGGTCGCGAGCGCCAACCGTTGCATATGCAAGCATCTTTTACTGCTCCTATGAAAAGCTCAGGCCTTGATCGGCAAGCCTGATTGCCTTGCGTCCACTCGTGTGGCTGCTGCTGCGCAGGATACTCCGGAAGGGGCGGCTTTCGCATTGGGTCACCGGCCGCCAAAAAGGCATCAATTGATGATCGGCGCAATGGTGCCGCGGCATGACAGGTTCAGTGGAACCCAGGCATCCAGACCGCCGGCATTTCGTGATTGTCTTTTCAGGGTGCAGCCGTTCGTGGTCATGATCTCCTCGAGCCTGCCAGCTAAAGTCCCTTGAGACGCTGCCGTTATTCGAGGTGTCGAACACGACGCCCAATAACAACAGGACGCGCAACCCCTCAGGCGCGCTGCGGCGTCCTACGGAGCATCATTCATGGTCTGGTGGAAGAACAGCAAGGAAACGGTCGACCTGCGCAGCAAGCTGGCCGCAAGCGAACACGAACTCCTCGAGGCCCGGGCTTACGCCGCGCGACTCGAGGAGCAACTGGCGCGCCAGCAGGCCGAATGTGATGAAGTGCGCCGGCATGATGCGCTGAACAACGCCCTCTTCGCCAATCTGTGTACCTACGCCGAGACCATGGTCTCGGTGCAGCATTCGTTTTCGCACCTTGCGCAGCAACTCGCGACGCAGGAGTCTACCGCCGAGGCGTCGACCCGCGCGGCGGACGACAGCAGCAAGGCCATCGTCAGCTTGTCGGGCCATCTCGGTACGCTGGCCAGCGAAACCGGCAAGACCACGGCGTCGGTGCAGCAACTGACGACACGTGCGGCCCAGATCGACAGCATCGTGCAGTTGATCAGGGGGATCGCGGACCAGACCAATCTGCTTGCCCTCAATGCGGCCATCGAGGCTGCTCGCGCAGGTGAGCAAGGCCGTGGCTTTGCGGTGGTGGCCGACGAGGTACGCAAGCTCGCCGAGCGCACGGCCGGCGCCACCAACGAGATATCCGAACTGGTGAGTGCCATCCAGGGCGAAACCGGTCAGGTCGAGCGGGTCATCGACGACTTGTCGTCCAAGGCGGCCAGCGCCTCGGAAGAGGGCGGCAAGGCGCGTGCGAGCATGGATGCACTCTGCGAACTGGCGCGGGGCATGGCTCACACCATGAAGCAAGCCTCGTTGCGCAGCTTTGCCGAACTGGCCAAGCTGGACCATCTCGTATTCAAGCTCGATGTCTACCAGTCGCTGGCCGGGCACTCGAAGGCATCTGCCGAATCCCTTAGCAGCCACACCAACTGCCGACTTGGTGTTTGGTATCAGGCCGAAGGCCGCCAGTTCGCCCACCTGCCCGCCTACCGCAACCTCGACGCGCCGCATGCGCGTGTCCATCAGGGCGGCAAGACGGCGCTCGAGCGCGGCGCGCTGGGCGACGTCGAGGGTGCCGTCAGCGCGGTCGCCGGGATGGAGGCGGCAAGTGTCGAGGTGCTCGAGGGCCTGCAGCGTATTGCCGACAGCAGCGCACACTGAGTCGAGCATCCCGGCTCAGCGCGCAGCCTGAGCCGAGCACAACTACAAGCGCAGCAGGCGGCCCACCACTGCTATGCGCTGGGCCGTGTCTTTTGCCCTGCAGGCTTGCCTGCGTGGACGTCGGCTGACGGCTAGTGTCTGCTGGCGCCGCAGCTTGAATAGAATCTGCTGCGACAAGATTCAAAATCGCGTACTTTCACCGAGGCTGGGCGAAGCGAAGGGTATTCGAGCCGCCCCCTGGGACGTGATGGAGAGATTCGTGAAAGTACAAAGGCGTCTTCTGGCGCTGACGGCCTGTGCACTGCTGCTGGGTGGGTGCGCCAACTATTCCGGAATATTTCCGCAGGCCTTGAAGTTCGACGGCAGCACGCTGGGCGGCAACACAGTCAGCCATGCCGACTGGCCGAAAGAAAACTGGTGGCAGGATTTTGGTGATCCCGTCCTGGGTGGTTTGATCGAACAGGCTCTGCGCGACAGCCCAAGCCTGCAGGCTGCGGCAGCGCGCTTGCGGCGCGCCAGCGCGATGGCGGGCCAGTCCGAAAGCGCGCTATGGCCCCAGCTTGAAGCCTCCGCCTCGACCACGCGCGAACGCTTCGGCGAACACGGCATGATTCCGCCGCCCTTTGCCGGAACGACACGGAGCACCAACGAGCTGCAGCTCTTCGCTGGCTGGGAACTGGATTTTTTCGGCAGGAACCATGAGGCTTTGCAGGCCGCCTTGGGCGAAGTGCGCGCCAGCGAAGTCGAGCAGCAGGCTGCGCGCCAACTTCTTGCCGTAAACGTCGCACGGGGCTACTACACCCTGGCCCGGTTGCTGGCGCAGCGCGGGGTCGCCGAGCAAGGCTGGCAACAGCGGATGGCGTTGTCGAACCTAGTCGAGCGGCGCTTCAAGGCCGGTATCGATACCGCGGTCGAGCTGGAATCGGCCCTGGGTGCAATCCCGCAAAGCGCGCGCGATATCGCCGCCCTGGACGAGCAAGCCGGTCTGGCGCGCCATGCCCTGGCCGCCCTGATCGGCGAACTGCCGAATGCCCTTGATGCGCTGCAGCCGACACTGGCCG
The DNA here is from genome assembly GCA_035433105.1 of Thauera sp. GTDB lineage: Bacteria > Pseudomonadota > Gammaproteobacteria > Burkholderiales > Rhodocyclaceae > Thauera. The sequence goes on along the minus strand of DAORUJ010000036.1, from coordinate 4,948 downwards.
CAACGATGTCCCTGAGTATTCCGGACGCCTTGCCGGCCAACCTGCTTGGACATCGCGCCGATGTCGTGGCGGCCCGCTGGCGGGTCGAGGCGGCCGTGCATGACATGGATTCGAGCAAGGCGATGTTCTACCCCAACATCAATCTGAGCGTATTCACCGGTTTTTCCGCAATCGGCTTCAATCACTGGCTCGATTCGGGCAGCCGCCAGCCGGGCGCTGGTCTGGCGATCAGCCTGCCGATTTTCGATGCCGATCGCCTGCGAAGCCTGTATCGCGTCTCCGCAGCCAATCTCGATAGTGCAGTTGCCAGCTACAACGCCACCCTGCTGGACGCCTTGCGCGACGCGGCCGATCAGCTGAGCTCGCTGCGTGCCGTGGACATTCAGATCGAGCGCCAGCAGGCAGTGCTGGCCAGTGCCCAGCGCAGCTACGATCTGGCCTTGCAGCGTTACCGTGCCGACATCAGCGATCGTCTGAACGTGCTCGACGTCGAATCCGCGCTGATCGCCCAGCGCAGTGCCAGCATTGATCTGCAGGCGCGCTGGCTGGACGGGCACATCCGCCTGATCAATGCGCTCGGCGGCGGTTTTTCCGACCCGGAGATGCTGGTCATGGCAGCCGACGCCCCTGACCGCAACGGGCCTACCCAGCCTGCCCTCAAGATTGACGGACCCGCACCATGACTCAAGACAAGATGCCGCAGGGCAACACACTCCAGCAGAACACGCCCGCCGCGGCCATCACCGAAGCGGAAGCCAGGCGCAAGCGCCAGCTGATCCTGCTTGCCATCGTCTGCCTGCTGGCCGGGCTTGCCTATGGTGTGTACTGGATGCTGGTTGCCCGCTTCCGAGTCAGCACCGACAACGCCTATGTTCATGGCAACGTGGTTCAGATCACCCCGCAGATTGCGGGCACGATCGTCGCCATCGAGGCCGATGACACCGAACAGGTCGAGCAGGGGCAGATGCTGGTTCGGTTTGACCCCGCCGATGCGCGCATCGCGCTGGATCAAGCCGAGGCACAACTGGCGGAAGCGACGCGTGAGGTGCGCGCTGTTTTTGCCAACGACAGGGCACTGGCGGCAACGGTCGACAGCCGTCAGGCCGAGCTGGATCGAGCCGAGGCTGAGCTGGCACGCCTGGCGGCCGATCTGAAGCGCCGGAAGCCACTGGTCGCCGGTGGCGCGGTGTCCGGCGAAGTCGTGCAGCATCTGCAAACCGCGGTCGCCAATGCCCGTTCGGCACAGCTTGCCGCCCGTGCCAGCCTCAAGGAAGCGCGCGAGCAGCTGAACAAGAACCAGAGCCTGACGCAAGGCACCACACCCGAAACTCATCCGCGCGTGCTGGTGGCGGCTGCGAAGTATCGCGAAGCCTGGCTGGCCAGCCAGCGCCTGGGCATCAGCGCGCCAGTCGCCGGCACGGTTGCCCGGCGCAGCGCCCAGGTCGGCCAGCGCGTTGCCAGCGGTACGCCCTTGATGGCGATCGTGCCGCTTGACCAACTGTGGGTCGACGCGAACTTCAAGGAGTCACAGCTTGAAGAGTTGCGCATCGGCCAGCCCGCCGTGCTGACGGCAGACATCTATGGGCAGGGTGTCGAGTTCAAGGGCAGGGTGGCCGGATTGAGCGCGGGAACCGGGGCTGCGTTCTCCTTGTTGCCAGCCCAGAACGCAACCGGCAACTGGATCAAGATCGTGCAGCGTTTGCCGGTGCGCATCGTGCTTGACCCGCAGGAGGTTGCTGAACGCCCCTTGCGCGTCGGACTGTCAATGAACGTGTCCGTCGACACTCACGATCAATCTGGAAAGTCGGTGGCCAACGCAGCACGCAACACGTCTGTCGCCAGCACCAACGTCTTCGACGACCTCGACCAGGCGGCCGTTGAGCGGGTCGATGCCATCGTGTCGGCGAATCTCGGCCATTCGGTCACGATCCGGCGAGTCGAGTGAATATGCGTTCGAGATCGATGCGCTCGGAGTGCAAGGGTTCTGCGCTGAGTGATCGTCATGGCTGAAGCTCAGGCCACCTATACGCCACCGCCGCCCATGAAGGGTGGCCAGCTGGTCATCGGCACGGTGGTTCTGTCGCTCGCCACCTTCATGAACGTGCTCGACTCTTCGATCGCCAACGTTTCGATCCCGGCGATCTCTGGCGACCTGGGCGTGAGCCCGAGCCAGGGCACGTGGGTGATCACCAGCTTCGCCGTCTCCAACGCCATCGCCGTGCCGCTGACCGGCTGGCTGACCCAGCGTTTCGGCATGGTGCGATTGTTTACATTGAGCATCGTCCTGTTCGTGCTGGCTTCATTGCTCTGCGGTCTGGCGCCGAACATCGGCATGCTGATCTTCTTTCGCGTCATTCAGGGGCTGGTGGCCGGGCCGATGATCCCGCTTTCGCAAGCCTTGCTGCTGCAGAGTTACCCGGAGGAAAGATCCGGCATGGCGCTTGCCATGTGGTCGATGACGACCCTGGTGGCGCCGGTCACGGGGCCGCTGCTCGGCGGCTGGATTACCGACAACATCAGCTGGCCGTGGATTTTTTACATCAACGTTCCGATTGGACTGTTTGCCGCGCTGATTACCTGGAACCTTTACCGGAGCCGTGAAACACCCACGCGCAAGCTCCCCATCGACACCATCGGCCTGACCTCGCTGGTGATCTGGGTTGGAGCGCTCCAGATCATGCTCGACAAGGGCAAGGAGCTCGACTGGTTCGCCTCGACGCAGATCATCGTGCTGGGTGTGGTGGCCCTTGTCGGCTTCATCTTCTTTGTCATATGGGAACTGAACGAAGCGCATCCGGTGGTCGACTTGCGGCTGTTCACCCGGCGAAACTTCTGGGTCGGGACGTTGGTCCTGTCGCTCGGTTACGGCGCCATGTTCGGCAACATCGTCTTGCTGCCGCTGTGGCTGCAGCAGTACATGGGTTACACCGCCACGTGGGCGGGCATCATCATGGCGCCCGTGGGTCTGCTTGCCATCGTGTTGTCTCCCTTCGTTGGCAAGACCATGCACAAGGTCGATCTTCGACTGTACGCAACGATTGCCTTCGTGACCTTCGCTGTCGTGCTGTGGATGCGTGCAGGCTTCAATGCCAGCGTCGATCTTGAAACCTTGTTGATCCCAACCTTCGTGCAAGGGATTGCGATGGCCTTCTTCTTCGTGCCGCTGGTCGCGATCACGCTTTCCTGCCTTCGTCCCGAAAGCATTCCGTCGGCCTCCGGGCTGTCGAACTTCGCCCGTATCACTGCGGGGGCGTTTGGCACCTCGATCATCACCACGCTGTGGGAAGATCGGGCAGCGGAGCACCATGCCCAATTGACCGAGGCGATCACCGATGCCAGCATTCCCGCGACACAGGCGCTGAGCCAGCTCGATGCCCTTGGAATGACGCGTGAGCAGGGCCTGTCCTACATTAACCACCTGATCGACCAGCAGGCGTTCATGCTCAGCGCCAGTGATATCTTTGCGGCCTCGGCCGCGCTGTTCCTTGGGCTGACTGCGATTGTCTGGTTCGCAAAACCGGCAGCAGCTCAGAAGGCTGCGGCCGGCGACGCAGGTGGCGCCCATTGATCTGCATGCGTACGGCCGCGCTGCAAACGAAAAAGGAAGTGTTTCATGGCAATGACTCGATCGTTCGGCTTCGGCCTCACCCTGTTTTGCCTGGCGCTCGGCGCACAGGCGGCGGACAACATTCGCCCCGGCCAGTGGGAGTTTCGCTCGACCCGGCTCAGCGTCGCCGGCATGCCCGACATGTCGTCGCAGATGGCCCAGATGCAGCAGCAACTCAAGAGCCTGCCTGCGGACGCGCGGCGCATGATCGAGCAACAGATGGCGCAGCGCGGTGTGAGCCTGGGCCAGGATGGCAGCGTGCGCAGCTGCATCACGCCGGAACAGGCAAAACAGGACAACATCTATTCCGGCAAGGTGGAGGGCAACTGCACGCTGAGCCAAGTGGTGAAAAGCGGCAACAGCGTGACCGGGCGGCTGAACTGCACCGAACCGGCGGCGTCCGGCGACTTTCATGCCCGAATCGAAAGCCCGGAGCACTTCACCACTCGTGTGCAGCTCAAGTCCGAGCGCGGCGACCTCGATGTCGAGTCTGATGCGCGCTGGCTGTCGGCCCAGTGTGGGCCGGCGAAGGCGGGCGTGCCGCGGTAAGGCGATGGCGCCTCAAGGTCGGAAGCCGGGCGCGGCTGCTGCGCCGCAGGCGCCTTGCGACGGGGCGATGTTCATCGCCAACTATTCGATCGGCGCAAATCCATAGTAGGAGCCGTACGCCGATGGTTCAGGTGCGTAGGCTGCGACCTTGATCGCATCCGGTACCGTGATCGTGTCGGTGAAGCCGTCGATGCCGCTTTGGTGCGCACTCCATTTCTGCTCAACTTCAAGCTCCGACAGGCCGCTGAGCTCGAGGTTGTTGTCGAGAAGCTCCGATCGGTATTCGAAAGCGATGTCGTGCGCGATGAACAGCGTGTGTGGGCAGGCGGTGATTCTGGTTTCGTCTTCAGCGTCTGCACCCATGACGCGAGTGCCGCAGAATGGGCAATGAACCGGGGTGTAGTAGACGGTCTTGAGTTCGGTCCGTTGAATGAGGTTGGGCATTGGTTATTCCTTTTTCATGCCAATGCCGGGCTGATCCACTGCCCCGGATGGCACGACGATTGATGCTGATCTCCTTCTGCCCGGCGTATTCCGGGAGCAAAAGAAAAAAGGCCCGGCGTTGGCCGGGCCTTTTTCATCTTGTGGTGGCTGGAATGCACTTAACGTGCATGACCACCACAAAGTTCAGTCAGCTGCGCGAATGTTCGAAGCCTGAAGGCCCTTGGGACCGGTGGTCACGTCGAAGCTCACACGCTGGCCTTCCGCGAGGGTCTTGAAACCCTGGCCCTGGATGGCGGAGAAGTGGGCGAAAAGATCCTCACCACCGGCTTCCGGTGTAATGAAGCCAAA
>DAORUJ010000035.1:0-25608 GCA_035433105.1 Thauera sp. | reverse complement strand
CGACAAGGTTGCCCGCTACGAGGAGATCCTCGACGAGTACGGCTCGCTGGCCGACGGAGCACGCCGGCCAAGATAATTGACGCCGGGCAGCGTGGTTACCGTCTAGACGGGCGGATCTGGACGCAGCGCTGGTGTCGGCAAGGGAAGGCTCGGTAGTCTGTCAGACGGGTCGCTGGTCTACAGGAGGGGTCAGATGACCTTTCGAGGGAAAGTCTGGGGGCACCAAAGGGGGAGCGTGAGGGGACAATCGCGGGACAATTTGGGGACACTGAGACTGTCCCGACCCCCCTCGCTTGGCCCTCTGGCCGTCTTTGCGAGAGCACGCTTGAGAAAGCAAAAAATCCCTGCAAGTCTATGATTTGCAGGGATTTTTTAGGTGTTCTGGCGGACAGGGCGGGATTCGAACCCGCGTTGGGATGTTATCCCAAACACGCTTTCCAGGCGTGCGACTTAAACCACTCATCCACCTGTCCGTGGCAAGCCCAATATTATAGGCGGACTGAAAAAAACAAGAAAGAAAAATTTCCCCAAGAAGGCGTGCGGGCGTGACGAGAATCAGCGCTCGGTCAGGTAGCCGGCGATCTCGTCGGCAAGCGACTGAAGCGCCTGCTGCAGCGGTTCGATGTCGGTATGACCGGGCTGGAAGTTGTCATCTGCTGCCTTGCAGCGTTGCTCGAGGGCCTGGGCGATTTTCACGGCCCGTGCGGCGTGAAGCTGTCCCAGCGTGCCCCGCAGCCTGTGCATCGTGCTCGCCAGGCGGACTGGGTCGCCGGCTTCGGCAGCGGCCTGGAGTTCTTTCCGGGCCACGCCGTGCCAGTTTTCGAAGGCGCAAAGTACGCTGCGTACGGTCTCGACGCTGTCAAAAAGGTCGGCGAGTAGCGCCTGGGGGTCGAAGTGGTCGTAGCCTGAGGCACTCATTCACGGTTGTCCAGGGCTGCCGATCGCGCCCGTCAACGATGCGATGGTGATGGGCTTGATGAGGATGCCGTCGAATCCGTTGCTCAGGAACCGGTCAGCGTCTTCGCTCATTGCGTGCGCCGTGTAGGCGACTACACGAATGTTCTTCCAGTCGCTGCGGCTGCGGATACGCTCGCATGCGACTTCGCCACTCATGTCGGGCATCGAGATGTCGAGCAGGATCACCGCAGGCTGGACGTCTGCGAGCCGCGCAAGCATGGTGATGGCGTTGTCGAAGGTTTCGATAGCCCAGCCCAGTCGCTTCAGGAGGGCGCCCGCTACCCTGACGTTGATTTCGTTGTCGTCCGTGACGAAGGCGAGGTGGCTTGAAATGCTCATTGTTCGGTGTGCTGCGGGGTCAGTGTGGCCCTGTGCGGCAGGGTCACGGTGAAAGTGGAGCCTTTTCCGGGAGTGGCCTCGACGTCGAGACTGCCACCCATCAACTCGACCATCTGGCGCGCCAGAGGTAACCCCAGTCCGGTGCCACGATGGTGGCGGGTGAGGAAGTTCTCGGCCTGGTAAAAGGGCTCGAAGATTCGCTCAAGCTCATCTTCAGGGATTCCGATCCCCGAATCGATGACCGTGATCATCATCTGCTCCTGCTGTTCGCAGACGCGGATTGTAATCGTTCCTTCGTGAGTGAACTTCGTGGCGTTGGACAGCAGGTTGTCGACGACCTGGCGCAAACGTACCGGATCTGCCTCGATTTCGCAGGGCGCCGTGGGCAAGTCGGCGATGAGCTCCACGCCCTTGACGCTGGTGTTGAGGCGTTGCAGCGCGACGCTGGCCATGATCAAGGCCTTGAGGTCGAACTTTTCCACGTTCAGCGAAATACGGTTGGACTCGACCTTGGCCAGGTCGAGCACGTCGTTGAGCACGGCCATCAGGTGCTGGCCGCTGTCGCGGATGATTTCGGCGTGTTCCCGCATGGACGTGTCCTCGATTTCGAGGCTGAGCAGCTCGGCCAGGCCGATGATGCCGTTGAGCGGCGTGCGCAATTCGTGCGACATGTTGGCGAGAAACTCGCTCTTCATCCGGTTGGCTTGCTCAGCGGTGTGGCGGGCTAGCTTCAGGCGTTCGATCGAGGCCTGGACCGCGTCGGCCATCTGGTTGAAGGAGCGGTTCAACTGGGCCATTTCATCCTTGCCGCGGACCTTGAGCCGATGATCGAGATCGCCGTGCTGGAATCGGTGGATGCCATTGATGACATCGGTGATGCGGCGCGTCAGCAGGTTCGCCATCCAGATCGCGATCAGCAACACGGCCACCACCATCAGTACGGTCGAAATGGTGATTCCGGCCGTGGTCTGGCGCAGGCTCTGACGGATGTCGGTAACGAGCGCGTCACGTTCGTCGCGGCTCTTTTGCTCGGAAAGTCCGATCATGTCGGCGATTCGGCGTCCCGACTCGGTCGCACTACGGTGGAACTCCTCAACGTTTGCGCCGATCGTCACATAGCCGAAGCCGCGCTCCGACTTGCCGTACGGTCCGGTGAAATAGGGAATGGTGGCAACCGTGGTCAGTTTGCTGAGGCCAGTGAAAAAGATCGTGAATGAACCCGAGCCTCCGTATTCGGTCAGGTCATGCCAGCCTCGGCACTGCGGCGAGAAGTTCAGGTAGCGGCAGTCGAGTGAAACATGGCCCGAGGCCGAGGACGCCGGGTGGGCCTTGCGCGTCAGGCGCTGGTCCCGATACAGGGGGATGCGCGGCGCGAATTCAGGCCAGGGCAAGCCGCTGGCTTTCCATTCATCGTAGAGCTCGACGTCCAGCCAGGGGGGCGCCGACAGGCCGGTTTCAGGGTCGAAACCGTGAATGAAGTAATCGCGGGCGTGCGAGATGTTGCGGCCCCGGTAATCCCACATGAAGGCGTAGTTGCCCGATGCCGGATCGGCAATGGGCGCGCGACGGGTGGCGGTGGGGCGCACGAGATCGGTGAATGCCATCAGGTGGGCATGATCGAGCGCGAGCGTGACATAACCGATGACGGCGCCATTGCGCACGACGGGTGTTGCCCAGCGCACCAGCCCCTGGAAGCGCTTGCCGACAGGGTTCTCCAGACCGGCATAACCCGACTCCTCGGGCGCGAAGGGGTTGTTCTTGCTGCGCGCTGCTTCGGGCGTGTAGGGGCCAATCCAGTGAGTCGTGAGCTGTGCCCCGATCACGTCCGAGACGTGGATTTCTCCTGGCTTGAGGGCCTGCAGTGCGGGCCAGTAGCGCTCGGCACGGACGAAGGTGTTTCCGGGTTGACTGATGTCGCGTAGCTGGGGTGACAGCAGCTTTTCTCCGCTGCTGCTCAACTGCTTGATGCGCTCGATGCCGTCGAGCCCGACGAAGCTGATTTCCAGAAACAGCGGTCGCTGTTGGGCAGCAGCCCCGGAGTCGGCTGTGCGATAGTGGAAATTGAGCGCGTTGTCGGGCAGCGGTGCCCGCACCAGGCGTGTGTCGGAGTCTGCCGGGTTCAGCTCGACCCAATGCGTTCCGTCATCGGCCGGGCGGTAAGGCCCGTGGTCTTCCAGGCGGCGTTGATGATTGTCGATGAAGCGCCGGTAACTGCCTGTGTCAGGGTCCAGCGATGCAGCAAGCAGGACGTCCTGGTCGCGGTCGTAGAGGAACAGGGCGACCTGCTGAGCGATATCGGTGGTAAGGGCCTCGATGGCTTCGCGCGAACGATCGTCGAGCGCCTCGATGGCATCGTCCGTCGCCGTCCTGCCGGTGGTGCGCTGCGTGTCAAGCATCGAATCCGACATGGTCACGGCACGATAGGTGACAAGCTGGGCCAGCTCGTTGGTCGCACCCCAGGCAAAGAGCGCCAGCAGCAGCAGCGGAACAACCTTGATAGCGACGAAGACCGCAATCAGTTTGGCACGAAGACTGAGCGTATCGGCCCAGGACAGGGCACGCATGCCCGGTATCAGCGCGGGGTACCGAGGGCGTTGCGAGTGCGCTTGCGTTGCGCGATCAAGGCCTGCATGTAACCGTGAAGTTCGTGAAAGGGCACCGGCTTGCGATAGACGGTGACGTCTTCGGGCAAGCCTCCTTCAGCCTGGATCTCGTCGGGTGTCAGGGCAGACACGACGACGATGGCAATTTCGGTGGCGACCGGGTTTTCGCGCAGGCGGCGGATCATTTCGAAACCGTCCAGCCCTGGCATGCGCAGATCGGCAATCAGCAGGTCGGGCGGCTCGCGGCCCAACTCGACCAGCGCGTCGAGCCCGTGGTCGAGCACACAGAGCTCAATGTTCATCGGCCAGTTGGCGAGCGTTTCGCGGTAGATCGTCTGCAACAGGCTGTCGTCTTCAACCACGACCACACGCAACTTGTTGCCCCCTGCGCGCGGCCGCGCCGCACCGGACTGCTGGCTGCGGGCAAGAAGTGCATCGACCGAATCCTGACGGATGCGACGATGCCCCCCCGCTGTTTTCCAGCCTGCGAGCGTCCCACTCTCGACCATCTGCTGCACGGCCCCGAGCGACAGACCGAGCTGGCGAGCGGCCTGAGCCGTACTGATGAATTCGCGATTGGAGTCAGCGTTGCGCGCCATGTTGAATCCGGCAGATTTCGTAAAACAAGGAAAATAACAGCAATGGCCCAAGGGCAGCAAACCCTGATGCAATGAGATTGAAAACGCCACGGCAAACAGGGGCGTATTCGGGGCAATTTCCGCATCAATCACCGCAGCGAACGCTGCAGCGAACGCTGCAGTTGCGACCCTGTACAATTCCCTGCACCGAATCGTCCGCCGCCGCGCCCGCGCCTTGCGGACGGTTCGCCCCTATCGTGACGAGATCGCTGAACAAACATGACTACACCGAGAAACGTGCTGGGCGGGGCGCTCCAGGCCTGTAGCTATGCGCCGCTGACGGGTTTTTACCGCACTGGCTGCTGTGAGACGGGGGCTGACGATCTGGGGCGACATCTCATCTGCGTGCGAGTCACCCAGGACTTCCTGAGCTTTTCACGCCAGGTTGGTAACGATCTGTCGACCCCGCGCCCCGAGTACCGCTTTGCCGGCCTCACGGCGGGCGACCGTTGGTGCCTGTGCGCGCTGCGCTGGAAAGAGGCCTGGGAAGCCGGTGTCGCGCCGCCCGTCATTCTCGAAGCCACGCATGCAGCAGCGCTGCACATCATCGATCTCGACACCCTCAAAGCCCACGCCTTCGGCACTGCGGCCGGTCCGCAGGCTTGACGTCGAAATGGCGCAAGCGACGGCCACTGCGCCCGCGCCCGCCCTGTGGGGCACGACCACGACGATATCCGGAGTAGACCGCATGAGCTTTGCCACCGCACTGATCTCGGCACTGGACGCCGCCACCAAAGGTGCGCCAATCCCGCGGGTGCGAGCCCTGCACCTGCCGCCACCCGAAGCCGCCGAATCCAGGAGTGGCGAGTTCTGCGCGCTCGAACTGGACGACGGCGCGCTGGGACTTTCGTATGTACTGCTGGGCGATACGCTGCAGCGACTACTCGTCTCCGGAGAGGCGGACTCCATCGTCGGCATGGATGCCCTGGCGCTCGCGCGCCACTACGCCCAGCCGCCAGAAGTCGCGCGCGGCGCCGCCGGCGCAGGCAGCAGCCCGGACGATCAGGCGTTGCGCCGCACCCTGGGCTTCGCCGCGGCCAATGCACTGTCGCGCACGGTGATGGAACGCATGGGCTTCGCACCACCGCGCGCCAGCGACTCCATCGCGGGCATCGACCCGCAGGCCGGTGACCACATTGGCATGGTCGGATTGTTCTCGCCCTTGCTAAAACAGGTCACCGCAGCAGGCGCCCAACTTACCGTGATCGAGCTCAACCCCGAGTACGTCGGCGATCATGACGGCTACCGTGTCACTCTCGACGCCGCCGAACTCGAAACCTGCAACAAGGTTTTATCCACCAGCACCATCCTGCTCAACCACACCGTAGACAACATGCTGGCCCACTGTCGCCGCGCCAGCCATGTCGCCCTCATCGGCCCCAGCGCCGGCTGCCTTCCCCAGCCCTTGTTCGACCGCGGTGTCAGCGTCATCGGCGGCAGCTGGGTAACTGATCGCGCCGGTTTTATCGACGTGCTGCGCCGGGGCGACGCGTGGGGCACTTTCGCCTACAAGTTTGCCGTTACCCCGGCCGACTGGCAGCGCGCCACGCGGCGCTGAGGCGTGTGTGTCTTCAACGCCACTTGCGGGCTTCGGCTTCAATGCTGACCTGATCATTGTTGAAAATGATGGTCAGCTTGAGTTGAGTGTTCTGGCGGTCAGCGCGCACGCGGGTGACGAGTTCGGGCGTGATGATTGGGGTGAGGTCGACGCGCTGGGTGTAGCTGGGGTTGGCTTTCCACAGGCGTTCATAGATTTCGCGGTTTTTCGTTGAGTGGCGAGCCTGGGGCGCCTGTTTATCCATTTCGGCTGACCATGCCCAGTAGTCTTTGTTCGGAATTGTCCACTCCACGTCGACAAAAGCCGGCAACCCGAGCTGGCTGTCGCCGGGCATGAAGCTCATCTGCTTGCCCTCGGTTTGGCTGGCTCCGAGGGCACCAGGCACCGGACCAGGCAAGCCGTCCGGATCGAATCGCGTAACCGCAATGAAGTCTTTCCCTCGATTCATGAATTCCAACGTCATGCCTATGGAGGGCTCCTTGCCGCTGAAACCGCTGCAAGCAGCCAGCGCAATTATGCCGAGGCCGAGAATCAGGGCCCGACGGAAATGACGAAGTGGTAGTTTTGTTGCAACCATTGGGCGTAGCTCTCCATGTCGACGTCGCCGATGATCCTCGAATCACCATCGGCGTCCATGCCGGGGGTGCTCCAAGGGATGATGAAGTTCTGTGCCTCGAGCAGGGTTGCGCTCAAGCCGCCTGGCTCGGCTGTTCGGCGCGAGCTGCACTGATTAGCCCAAAATTCGCTGTTGGCGCGTAGGCAAAACTCACTATTCTCTTCGCCGATACTTTTGTCGTGCACTACCGGATCGGTGACGACCCCCCATTCTGGGCGACTGAAGTCATCCCAGCTTCTCATCACCACGCCGCTGGCTCTGGCCTGGTCGACGATCCAGTTCAAGGCGACGTCGGACAGGTCGCCGGTCCCATAGCCGCCGCCAATGTCGGCATGGCTGCCGATGAAGCCGCGCTGAGTGCCGCGGCCAATTGATTCACCGGGGAAAAGATAGCGGTTTTCATTCACCGCGACCGCATGAAACACGTGCCTGGCAACCTCCGGGATCGCCAGTTGCCACAGGCTATTTGCCGATCCGTTGGGACCAAACTGGGCAACCGTGTCCCACAGGCCCATGAAGCGAATCTCCATGCAGTCGCTTCGGTCACCCCAGCGTCGGTCTTGCATGCCGGTGGCGACCCGGTTGGAAAAGTCCCTTGCCATCGCCGCGCCGCGGCTGAAGCCGATGATGTCGATGCTGATCATCCCGCCGTCGCGCCCCGCTGGATTTGCGATGTAGTCGTCGAGCTCGTTGAGCATGTAATCGACCCGGGCGCGCGCGGTGTTGGCGTCGTACTGGTCGAGTCCGTTGGTTTGAATCCGGCTTTCCCGGTCATCTCGACCAATCCCATTCATGTACCAAAGTTTCCCGTTGACCTCCTGGTCATAGGCCAAAGAAAACTTGTAAACGTTGGAGAAATCGTTCCCGTCCGCTCGTGAATCGGAGTTGTTGGTGCCATCAAACGCAAACAAAATCAGCCCGTCCGGGTCGATGTACTTGAGCGGATTGAAGGCCACATAAGCATACGGATTGGGCCCATCAGGCCGACCCAGCGGATCAGGCGTCAGGTACTGACCGCGTTCGGGGTCGTAGTAGCGCTGACGGTTGTAGTGCAGGCCGGTCTCGGTGTCATGGTATTGGCCGGGGAGGCGCAGGTTGAGGCTGAAGTCCGGCTGCCTGGGTGAGACCATGAGGCGTGCCTCGCCGAAGGGCGCGTAAGTTGCGCGCCAGATGGCCTGGCCCTTGCTGTCGGTGGCAAGTTCGGGAGCGCCGAGGTGATTGGTGTGCAGCCAGATCAGATTGGCGCTAGGGGCGAGCCAGCTGTTCAGCACACGCCCCAGGCCGGCCCAGATCTGCTGGGGCAGCGAGGGTGGGTCAGTGAGTTGGTCGCCGAGCGAGCCGCCGAGTGCGCTGCTCAAGGCGGCGGATTCGTCGATGACGGCGATGGGCAGGTCGGCGAGCCACACATACTGGCGTGTGATACGGCCCGATGCGTCGAGTTCGGCAAGTGGCTGACGGGCGTGGTCGTACAACGTGTGCGTAGTGCGTTCAGCTTTGCCAGCCCCCCTGAATACCGTTTTGCCGATACGCAGGCCACGATGGTCATAGCGGTAGCGGGCAAGAGCGTGGCCGTGCTGGTTCACGGCAAGAAGACGCCCTCGCGCATCCCATTGGTAGCTGCGTGCGCCGAGGCGCTCGGGCTGGCCGTTGGCGTTGTAGTGCGCGGGCTGATCAAGCGTGCGCTCGCGGTGCGAGCCGGGCTGGAACTGGCTACGCAGGGTGCTGGCTAGCAGGTCCTGCTGTGAGATTGCGCCTTGCTGGGCGAGAACGCGGCGCTGCTGCGCGTCGAAGGCATAGCGCCACACGCCGGTCTCCTTCAGTTCGGCGCTTTGTGCGACAGATTCCACGCTGGCGATGAGCTGGTTGCGGACATCGAAGGCGTGTGTGCGCTGGGTCGCCTGAAGCGTGGGTGCCTTTGCGCGCTGGCGTGACTGCAGCAGATTGCCCTCGGCATCCCACAGGTAACGGTAGTCGAGCAGCGCGCCCGGCTCGTCGGGCAGGCCAAGGCTGCCGGGCAGCTCGGGCGTGGCTGCATCCTGTATTGGCGCGTCTCCCGTTTGCGCGTCCTGGGCACGGGCCGACTGAATGCCGAGCAGCCGTTCGAGCAGGGGGCGGGTGCGTTCGCCATGGTTAGGGTCGCTGCTGCGTGCGGGCATTGTCGAGGTGCTGGAGGCTGGGAGGCGACGGTGCACGATGCGTGAGAGCAGGCCTGAGCGGCTGCGCTGATGCAGCGTCTGCAGGCCATTGCCGGTGGTGTAGCTGCGCAGCCCGGCGAAATCGCGCTCGAAATCGCCGGCAAGGCCTTGCTCACGCTCCAGCCAGCGCAGCCACGGGCTGCGGACGGTCTGGCGCCACAGCGCAATGATCTGCCCCTGACCGTTACGCTCGTAGCGCAGGCGACTGCCGTCCGGCAGGCTGCGGGCGATCAGCTGGCCGGCGGCGTCGTGTTCGTAGTGGGTTACAGCGTTAAATTCGCCCTGAGCGGTTTTCAGCGTCACGTGACGTGCGCTGAGCCGGCCGCGAGTATCGTAGTCGAAGTGCTCGTCCTGTGCGCTGTCGCTGACGGCGCGTAGCAGCCGGCCGTCGTATTGCCAGCGGGTGACATGTTCCTCTGCCGTGTTTGCGTCAATGATGCTCTGCTGCACGATGCGTCCCTGCGCGTCATAGTCGTAGCGAGCATGATGGCCGATGGCGTCGCGCATCTGCACCAGGCGATCGGCTTCGTCAAACCAGCGCAGGGTTTCACCGCTGTCCGGGCTGTACTGCCACACCGGGCGGCCGAAGTCGTCAAGCAGCACCGCCGTGTCGGGCGTGTTTGGCGTGTCGGGGGCCCCGTCGGAGGTCTTCCTCAGGGCGTTTTTGTCGTCGTCCGCTGCGCCTGGGTTGAGGCTGCGTTTGCGTCCCAAACCGTCGATCACGCCGATCAGCTTGCCCCTGTCGTCATAGCGCCACTGCCGGCTGCGCCCGGTACTGTCCCAGGCCTTCTCGACCTGACCATAGGCGTTGCGCTGCCAGTGCTGTTGCAGCATGAAACTGGCGCTTCGCCGGGTGTAGCTGCTCAGGCGGCTCTCGGCGTCGTAGGTGCTCACGTGCACAATCCCGAGCGCTTCGGCATGCCACTGCAAGCGACCGGCAAGATCGAAGGCCCGGCGCCAGAGTGGTCGGGCCAGGGGGTCGTCGATGCGGCCGTCGCGCAGCTCGGTCAGTCGGCCCTGGGCGTCACGAGCCGCACTTCGAATTTCGGTGGGCGAGCCGTCCGGCGCATGGTGCGCGGTTTCGGCGACTTGCAGATGTACGTCGTAGCGCCAGCTGGTGCGGAAGCCAAGTTCGTCGATCACCTCCTGCGGCAGACCTGTCGTTGGGTGGTAAGTGATCCGGCTGCGCGCGCTGCCGGCGCGTTCGACGGCAAGGATCCGGCTGCCACGTGGGTCCCATTCCAGTCGAACGAGATCATTGTCGTGTGCCGCCTTGTCTGCGCCCTCGGGTAGTGGACCGTCGATCTGCGTCAGCACGCTGCGGCCATTGATCCGTGTGTAGGTAGGGTGGATGCTGCGCTCGATCGCGCTTGGGGTGCGTTTGCCCAACTTGTCGATCGGGCTGTAACCCGTCTCGCGCAGGCGGGTGATCTGGCCGGCGTCGTTGTAGTCGAGCTCGATACGATGTTCCCGGCCGGGCACCACGCTGGGACGGGTGATGAGCACGGGTCCGGGGTTTGACGCCAGGGCCCTGGTTGCAGCGCTCGCATGGCCGAAGCGGACGTGCTCAAGCAGACGTGGCCGGGCGCCGGAAAGATCGATGCGCAGGGTGTCGACAATCCGCCCGGCATCGTCAAGCCGGTATTGCTCGGAGATTAAGGGTCTTCCAGCCCGATCCAGTCTTGTGACCGCCGTAAGGCGACCGTTGGCTGCATAGCGGTAGCGTACGTCCGTCGCCCCGCAGCGTGCGCATCCCGGGCCGCGTGCCTCGAGGATGCGGCGCTCGCCGCCGATGACGGCGCTGAGATAGGTGCTGCGCTGTCCCAGGCTGTTGGTGAGCACGGTCACGCCGCGGCGCGGGAAGTCGAGCGTGACCTCCTCGATACCCGGTTCGCCTTCCGGCGGCAGCGGGCCGCGCAGCGAGCGCACGGCACGCCCGACCGTATCGTAAGCATAGGTGGCGATGCGTTGAGCGCCGAACTGGCCGCTGGCTGTGGGGTCGGGGCTGAAAACGCTGATTCCGGTCAGGGCTGCGGGATGGCGCGCATCCTCGTAGTGGTATTCGCGCACGGGCTGCGCGGTGAACATCGACGCTGGGATGTCGAGGCGGCCATTCGTTACCGGCGGTGCATCAAGCTTGGCCGAAGCTGAACTTGAAGCTGCTGCCGACGATGGCCTGTGTGGATCCGTTGCCGGCAAAAAACTGACCCGGGTCAGCTTTGGCGTTGACTTGACGCTGGAGCGCCGGGCCGACTGCGGTGCGCTGTACGCATAGGCAAAGCGACCGGCCGGCGTATCAATGCTGGCAAGCGGCACCCCGCCGTCCGGGCCGCCTTTCGCCACGTAACTCAAGCGGATACTTCGTCCCTGCGGATCGGTGATCTGCAACAGCCGTCCCTCGACGTCGCGCAGCAGGGAGACGAATTCACCCGTTGGCGCGAGGATCTGGGTCAGGCGCCCGGCTGCATCGAAGTGCAGGCGCCGTCCGTCCGGCCAGCGCCAGGTGTATTCGTTGCCACCTGGTTTCGGCGTGATCCTCACCTCGCCGCGGCCGGGATCGGTGCTGGCACACTGATCCGGCTGGGCAGCGTTGCGCGCGAAGATCACGCGCGCGCCATCGGCCTGCTGGATCACCAGCCGCTCCGGGCTGATCTGCAGTTCGGTGTCGTAAGACAGGCGCCAGCCGGCGCCAAGGCCCCGCGTTTCGCCCCGATGCGCGCGCAGGCTGTTGTAGTGACGCACGAGTTCGAGGCCGAGCACGCCGGGCAGTGCAGGCAGATCGGCTTCACGCTGATACTTGTTGCCCGACAGCAGGTTCAGCGGGTTGCCTGCGCCCACGTCCTGACCGGTGGCTGAGCCCTGGCTGGCCGGGCCGCTGTTCGCCCCGCAGGTCTCGCCTGCGTTGTTGCCGACGCATTGTGGCGGCGGGGCCGTGTCCTGACCCGGCAGGGTGTCGTCAGGCTGGTCCGTCGGGCAGCTCATGCTGATGCCGCAGCCGCTTGTCTGTGCGCCGCCCGGTAGCCCGCTGAATGCGTCGCTGAAGCTGGCCGCCTGCAGCGGGGGCGGGGCAAGCAGGCACAGCGATAGCAGGATGGTTTGGCGGAGGAGGGCGATGACTTGCATGGCGGACGTGAGGTGGCAAATGGAAGGCGGTGGTCGGGTGGCAGGGTGTTCAGCAGTCGGGATCCAGTTCGCCGCCGGGTGTGTCGGGCCCGGGGCTGGCATCCTCGTCGGGGGCAGGAAGCCCGGGCTCGGGCAGGCTGGGATCGGCGACAGCAGGTTCTGGCGTGCACAGTGGGTCGAATGCCGGACAAGCCGGCAAGGGGGCTTCGGTCGACCCCTGAGCGGGTGGCGTGCTACCGGACGCGGTTCCCGGCATTGACGCCATCGAACTGTTCTCGATCGCGTCCGACTGCATGCGCAAGGTGACGTGCGAAACCAGCGGAATTCGGCCGTCGGCCAGCAGGCCGCGACGGAATGCGTCACTGTCGTCAGGGTTGAGCGTGCGTACCGCCCAGGTGAAGAAACGACCGGCGAGAGGCACCTGTTTGGCGATCGGTATGCCCCAGGTCAGGCGCAGCTTGAGCAGGTTGGCGTCGGCCAGGGTCTGACCGGAACGGTTACGGTGAGGGTTGGCGTCGCACTCTGGCTGGTCGGCCGGGCAGTGGCGATAGGGCAGTCCGCTTGAGGGAATGACGCGGGCGTTGGTGCCGATGCGCTGTGCGGCCGCGGGGCTGTGATAGTCATCGAAGCTCTCGCGGCTTGGCGACAGGACTTCGATGCGCAAGGCGTGGGCGAGGTCGGTCGTGGCCGCGGTCGATGAGCGTGCGAGTTCGGCCGCGCTGCGTCCGCCTCCGTAATACGGCACCAGCGCGCGCGTGACCGCACGCTGCATGCTGACCTGGCTGGCATGATTGAGCGCGCCGGCGCGGGCGGCTTCGAAGGTGGCGTAGTTGAGACTGCTCTTGGCATGAAACACCAGTCCGGTTTGCAGCATGGCCAGGCTCAGGGCGAGCAGGGTGGGTGCCATGATGACGAACTCGACCAAGCCGCCTCCGGTCTGGACGCGCCATCCGGCAAGGGGAACGCACTGCGGACTGGCGCCGTTTTGCGTCATGGCGCGTTCGACCCCTGTTCGGCGTCGAGCCATGCACCGCGGCTTTGGGCGGCGCGGATGCCGTATCGCAGCGCAGCCCCCTCGGCGAGTTCGAGTACTGCATGGGCGCCTGCCTGTCGCCGTACGCGCCACGGGCCGACTGCGGGGTGGACGGATAGCACCACCCCATTGCGGTCGAGAAAGACCACATCGATGGCAAAGCGCATGCCGCAGGTGTGAATGGCCTGGCATGGGCGGATGAGTAGGGCTTCGTCCAGATCCAGGGCGGCGCGCCCGAGCAGACCGATTGCGCGTTGCCAGAAGCTCCGGGCTGAGCGGATACGCAGCTTCATAAGCCCATCTGAATGAATTTCATCGCGATCGGAAAGCCGAGCACGAGAAAGGTGCAGGGAAATATAAAGGCGATGAGGGGAAACAACATCTTCACCGGCGCCTCCATGGCGGCTTTTTCGGCGCGGGCGAAACGCTCGTTGCGGCGTTGCTCGCCCTGGGCACGGAGTACCGGCCCCAGGCTCATGCCCATGTTTTCAGCCTGAATGATGGAGGAGACGAGGTTCGCAACCGCGGGCTCATCCAGCCGGTCGGCAAAGGTGCGCAGCGCGTCGGCGCGGGACTTCCCCGCTCGCACGTCGCGCAAAACCCGCTGCAGTTCGTCGCGCAGCGGGCCCTCAGGCCCTTTCGCTGCCGACTGCTGGAGGGCGCCGGTCAGGTTTAGTCCGGCCTCGACACAGAGCGTGATCAGATCCAGTACGAAGGGCAGCTCCTTCAGCAACTGGCGATGTCTGGCGCGCACCCGGTCGCGAAACCAGGACCACGCGACCAGCGTTCCAGCCAGGGCACCCGTTGCGCCCGAATACCCTGGGTCCAGGGACCAGGCCCATCCGATAAGAGCGCAGATCAGCGCACCGAGTACGGCCAGCACGATGCGATGGGCGATCAGTTGTGTCGGCGACAGGGCGTAGTCGAGCCCGGCCAGGCGCATTCGTGACAATAGTCGCTCGCGCAGGCCAAGTGAAAGCAGGGGGGCGATGAGCTGTGCGGCCCAGCGCGTGGGCCACCACAGCACGCGGATGAAGGCTGGCGGGCGGTCGAGCCAGCTGCGGTCTTCAGGGGGCAGGTCGGTGATGCTGCGAAACGCAACGATCGTCATCGCGGCGGCGCTGATGCCGGCGAACACTGCGATCAGGATCAGGATGGCCGTGTCGCCGGTCGACCAGGGCAGGCTGATGCTCATACGTCGATCGCCACGATCTTGCGAATGATCAGGACGCCGAAGACCTCCAGCAGTGTCCCGACGGCCAGCGTTGCCCAGCCCGCTGGGGTATGCCATAGCAGGCTCATTGCCTGAGGCTCCATGCGATCGAGCACGAGCAGCAGCGCGACCGGCAACAGGCCGACCACGATCGCCTGTAGCTTGCCCTGCGCCGTCAGCGCGCGAATCTTGCCTTCCATCGCCAGTTGTTTGCGGACAGTCAGAGCAGCGCGCTCGAGCGTTTCGGCCAGGCTGCCTCCGGTTTCGTTGGCGATGCGCATTGCCGCGACGACGAGCGTTATCGACTGCAGAGGAACGCGCTGCGCCAGGTGCTCAAGCGCTTCGTCCAGCGCCACGCCCAGGCGATGCTCGCGCAACAGCAGGTCGAATTCCTGCGCGATCGGCGGACGACCTTCGCGCACCAGCTGCTGCAGGGCCAGCGGCATCGACACCCCGGCGCGCAGGCCGCCGGCGATGATCTGAAGTGCGTCCGGCAGTTGTTGTTCGATCGCATCCAGGCGGCGCTGACGCAGCCAGTCAAAGGCCAGCTTGGGCAGCAGCGCGGTGCTCAAGGCGGTGGCGATGCCGAACACGATCTGCCCGCTGATCAGCCACACGCCAAGCGCGAACACGAGCACGGCAGCGAGGTTGAGAACGAACAGGCGGGCCGGATCCATGAACAGGAAGAGCTCGTCGAGGCGAACGTTGGCTTCGGCGGTGAAGTGTTCGCGGTAGCGGACAAGCGCGCCGCTGCCGATGCCGATCATGGCCCAGGCGAGCATGGCCGCAGCGAGGCCGAACACCAAAGCAGCGATCAGGATGGGCGGACTCATGTGCTTTGCCGATCGAAAATGCGCATGTCGAGTGCCACGCCGGTCTCGCGAAGTTCGTCGTAGAAACTGGGGACGACGTCGCAGCCGCTGAACTGACCTGTGCCATGACCCTGCCCGCTGGCCTGGCGCACGAAACGGAACAGCTCCTGCAACTGGATGCGGCCTGCCTCCATGCCGGTGACTTCGGCGATGCTGGTGATGCGCCGGGCGCCGCATGAAAAGCGCGTTTGCTGCACGACGATGTCGATTGCGCTGGCGATCTGTTCGCGAATGGCAGCCAGCGGCAGCTCCATGCCGGCCATCAGCACCAGGGTTTCGAGGCGCGAGAGCGCGTCGCGCGGGCTGTTGGCGTGCAGCGTGGTCAGCGAGCCTTCGTGGCCGGTGTTCATTGCCTGGAGCATGTCCAGCGCCTCACCACCACGGCATTCGCCGATCACGATACGGTCGGGGCGCATGCGCAACGCGTTGCGCACCAGTTCGCGAATGCTGATTGCTCCGCGTCCTTCGAGATTGCTCGGTCGGGCTTCCAGGGTGACGAAATGGCTGTGATTGAGGCGCAATTCGGCCGCATCCTCGATGGTGATGATGCGCTCGCCATCGGGAATGAAGTTCGACAAGAGGTTGAGGAAGGTCGTCTTGCCCGAGCCGGTGCCGCCCGACACCACGATGTTGCGCCGCTGCTCTACGCACACGCGCAGGAAATCCGCCATCGCCGCTGACAGGCTGCCAAAGCCGATCATGTCCTCGATATCGAGCTGGCGACGGGCGAATTTTCGGATCGTCAGCGTGGGGCCCTTGAGTGCGAGTGGCGGGATCACGGCATTGACGCGCGAGCCGTCCTTGAGGCGGGCATCGACCATCGGCGAGGACTCGTCAATGCGGCGGCCGATGGGGGCGACGATGCGCTCGATGACGCCGAGCACGGCGCGATCGCTGCTGAATGCAGCGGGGTGAAGGGTGATGCGCCCGCCGCGTTCGACGAAGATTTCGTCATGGCGATTGACCATGATCTCGCTCACGCTGTCGTCGGCCAGCAGGGCTTCCAGGGGGCCAAGGCCGATTGCTTCGTCCAGCACTTCGCGGCACAGCTGTTCGTGGTCCAGATGGGGGGGAAGACTGCCTTCGGCGGCAATGATCTCGCGGATCAAGGTGGCGGTTTCGTCGCGCAGCTCGCCATCGGACATGCGGTTCAGATCCCGCCGGCGCAGATCGATGGTCTCCAGCAGGCGCTCGTGGATGCGCTTGCGCCAGGTGAAGTTGTGGCTGGCGATTGCGGGTGCGAACCCTGGCGTGCCGAGGCCGTGTGCAGCCGGGTTTGCGCTTTCGGGACGATCGGTGGCGAGGGGCGCATGCGATGCCTCCGATACATCCGGCACATTTGCTGCGGCGCGCGTCATGTCGCTGGACGGGCGCGTAAAGATGCCCTTCGGAACCATGAGCGATGCCGGAGCGCGGTCTGCAGGTGAAGTCTGAACAAGCGTCGATGTCTTCTGGTCTCTGACCCGCAGGCGATAGCATCCGATCACGATTTCGTCTGCGAAGCCCAGCGGGCCATGGCGAACGATGCGCGACCCGTTCACCCAGGTACCGAGTATCTGGCCCAGATCTTCGATTAACAGGCCGTTTGCGCGGCGGACGATGCGCGCGTGCTCCCGCCCCACGCGCCAGCCCGAAAGCCGCACGCAGGCCTGGGCGGATTTGCCGATGAGCGCCTGGTCGGCCTCGATCAGGATGTCGCGCGTGCTGCCGCCGTCGTCGCTGATGGTGATGGAGAACATCCGCGCAGCCCTCAGTTGTAGAGATTGAAGCCGTTCCAGGGGGCCTCGAGAGGCTCCACCTGCGGCTCGGGTGCGGGCGCTGCGGGTCCGCGGAGTTCACGTTCTGCACGCTCATCGAGGGCCTGGGCACGAGGGTCGATCAAGCCTTCGCCGGGTTCGAGCAGCCAGGGGGTGATGAAGACCACCAGTTCGCTCTCGCGGTTGTTGAAGCGGGTCGACTTGAACAGGCGGCCAAGCACCGGGATGTCACCCAGGTGGGGCACCGAAGTCTCGTCGTTTTGTTGTTCGCGCTGGATCACGCCCGACAGCACCAGTGTTTCCCCGCTGCGCAGGTTGAACTCGGTCTCGGTGCGGCGCGACAGCAGTCCCGGCACGCCGAGTGCGGCGACGCTGCGGTCAAGCGAGCTGACCTCGGTCTTGACCCGCGCACGCACGGTGCCCGAGGCGTCGGCAATCGGTTCAACGATGTTGAGCCGGATGCCGTATTCGCGAAAGCTGACGCTGGGTGTGCCGGTGGCCGAGGCCAGCGGAATCGGAATTTCGCCGCCGGCCAGAAAACTCGCCTCCCCCCGGTTACGTGCGGCCAGACGGGGCTGGGCGAGGATGACAGCGTCGCCATTTTGGGCCAGCAGGTTGAGTCGCCCGAAGAAGGCGCCGACCAGCGAGACGTTGGCCGCGAAAGGTCGAACTCGCTCGGCGTTGATGAGCACTTCGGTCTGGTTGTCGCTGCTGCCGAGGATGCGTGTGACTGCTCCCCCGGTACGATTGTCGTGGTAAAGGTCGCCGATGATGCCGATCCCCAGCAGCGGCTTGCCCTGGGTCGTCCAGTCCAGACCCAGGTCGCGCAAGCCGCTACGGCTGATTTCGACGAAGCGCACGTCAAAGGCGAACATGCGATCGAGACCGACGCGACTGGTGAAGTCGATCACCTGCGGGAACCGCTTTGCCAGTTCTGCGACCTTGTCGCGGTCGGCGTCAGAAAGACCATCGCCCTCGATGACGATGTTGTCGCCAATGCTGCGGGTGTGGACTCTGGGCATGTCAGCCAGAAAGGCCTGCAGGTCGCGGGCGATGCGAGCAGTGTCGTGCTGGCGGACGGTGATCTTGATGCGATGGTTGCGGCCGTTGCGGGTCCACACATGCAGCATCGTGTCGCCCGGCCCGTTGGCGATCAGCAGGATTTCGCGTTCGTCGAGTACGGCAGCCGATATCACCTTGCCGTCGCCTACGGCCAGGCGGCCGGCGTTGCGCTGTGCCAGCACGCGCGTTTCGCCAGCGAACATCTGGATTTCGGTCAATGCCGGCAGATCGCTGGAGACGGTTGTTGCCGCATTGGGGGCCTGCGGCGGCGGAGCTGCATGGGCGGCAAGCACGGTTGTGATGAGCAGCAGCGCGGGCAGGAGGAGGTGTGGGAGCAGACGCGACATGGGCAGAGGGCTGGGGCGGGTGGGGGGCAGGAGCGGGATACGGTGAGTGCCCAGGGGCAGCTCAGCGCTGAAGGGGCGTTGCAGGGGCGCCGAGCGCGACGCCAGAGTGCAATGGGAAGGGCTGCGGTGCGGTAAGCGCGGCGACGCCGTTGAGCTCGAGCGGGCTGAAGTCGAGCCGCAGTGCGTTACCCCCGCCGTAGATCACCGGCACACCGCGCCGCGTGTGCGCCTCGGATTCGCCCAGACCGAGCAGGACGAGGGCGTCGGTGCGTTGCACCGGGTCGCGCGCATGGTCGCCTGGCGAGCGCAGCAGGGCAGTGAGCTTGCCGATGGTGCGTGCGGCGACCACTTGTGCAGCCTGCTGAGGGTCGAGGTCGAGGGTAATGGCGCCGAAGCTGCGCCCCCGTTCGTCAACCTGTCCAGGCTGACTGTGCGCGCCGGTTGCGATCACGCTGACGCTTTGCAGCAAGGGGAAGGTGAGGTTGTGCTTTTCGTTCTGAACCGTGACCAGCAGGTCGACGAGATCGCCCGGTGCGAGCATGCCCGACTGCGAGCTGAGTTCGTCCACCGGGATGGTGGCGGCACGACGCCCGCTGCCCAGACGGGCTGAAAAACGGCTGACCTGCCGCCCTTCGAGTTGCGACCACAGCAGCGGCTCGCCACCACGGGCAGGGTGCGCGAGGGTCGCGCCCGCGGCCCGCTCGAATTGGTCAGGAGTGATCGCAGCGGAGTGCAGCCACTCGACAGGCACTTCGCGCACGGCGACTGCGTCGTGGGTCAGGGCGGTGCCGGTAGGCAGGTCGCTCTTTGGCACTACGGCGCGCGCCATGGTGTGCTGCTGGCGCTGCTCGATGTCAGCGATGCGGTCGTCCAGATAGCGGCTGGCGAGCCAGGCGGCAGCGAGACCGAACACTGCGGCGGTGCTCAGGATGACTGTGTTGCGTGAGAGGCGAAGAGCCATGATGGGGTCGTCGTGATGGGGTCGTCGTGATGGAGTCAGAGCGGCAGTGAGAGGGCACAGAGGAAGCGGTCGAAACCGGTTCCGATTGCGTCAGCGAAATGCAGTACTAGCGGCTGGCCGCCACCGAGTGGTACGGCGAATATCCCGACGACCACGGCGAGAACCACGAGGTACTCGACCATCGACTGACCTTTGAAAAAATGACTACGAGTGCAATCGCTCGTCATTCGCCCTCCTGGGCAAGCGTGCCAATCAGGCTTAGCGTGACGGTGACCCGGGCGGCGTGTTCGGTGATCGTCGCCAGCGCTTCGCGACGCTCGGCTGCAAACCACAGGCTGCTGCCCCGAAGGCCCTGGTCGTCTACCGGCAGCTCGCGTTCGAAGCGATAGCCACGTTCATCGAGTTCCTTGCGAAGGTGCTGGACCGCCTGCGCGAGCGACATCGAACCGTGCCAGGTAAGCAGCCGGGAGTGCCGACCCTGGGTTATCGCCTCGACGTCACTGGTCAGGTGGCTGCCGGCGGGGAGCCGGATGCCGAGCGGTCGATCGGCCACGTTGCTGGCAGCAGCCAGGTCGGACTCCGAGAGCGTGCCCTCGGTGACGTCGGGGCTGAGTGGGCGCAGGCGCACTGTCTGCAGCACCTGACCCGCGCGTCGCGACAGGACATGCCATCCGTCGATGTGCGTTTCAACATGCTGGCGTCCCAGGACGCTGCGGTAATGTGCGCTCACTTGCGCGAGCGGACTGTCTACCTCGATGTGGCGAATGCGGGTGGGGATGCCATGGATGCGAAGCTCGCCGATCGCCTCCGAGACCCGAGCGCCGTCGATGACGGGCAGGGCGGCATCGGCCAGGGTGGCTGCAAGGCTGTGGTGTAGCGGAAGAAAAACCCAGCCAAACGCCAGCAGCAGGCTTCGGATGCGGTGATCAGGGTTCAACATCCACCCTCCAGTCGGTCGCAAGGCACGATCTCGCTGCGAACCCTGCCGACCTCGACCGCTTCGTCGAGCATCAGGCGTGGCAATACCGTGCCGACGGTGGTGCCGATCAGCTTCAGAGGGGCAATGGGATAGGCCGCCAGCCCGGCATCCTCGATACGCCGTTCGGCCGCGCGGGAGCTGGCCTCGGCCCAGCCGTCCGACAGCACGACCTGGTGCCGCGTGATCTGCAGATCAAGCGTGTCGAACGGCGCCAGGCCCTGGATGTTGCGCGGACTGACGCTGATGCTGGCGGTATGTTCGCTGTCGCCTGGCAGTTTCAGCCCATGCTCGCCCGCCAGCAGTGCCGTGACCGGTGCCGGGTTGGAGCGGCTGCGCAGGTTGACGCCAACCTGTGCGCTGAAATCGTCGAGCAGGGGTTCGCCGCGCGGGGTGGTCCACAAGGGGTTGCGGTGTGCGGGCGTGTTCCCGGCACCGTCGCCGGAATTGATCGAGGCATCCGATGGGCCGAAGAAGCGGCGTCTGATCTCCGCTGCGAGGACCGCTTCGGACTTCGGTGCGACTGCCGGGCCGAACACGCTGGTCTCGAAAGCGACGTAACGTGCAGCGTGCTCGGTCGCATGCGTGAGGTCGAGATATTTGCCGAGCAGGGGCAGGGTAACGAAGAGCGGTATCAGGGCCAGCGCCAGGATCAGGAACTCAACCGTGGATTGGCCGAGTTGCCGTTTGCCCGTAAAGGAGCGCGCAGTGCCTTGCCTCATCATGGCAGTGCCAGTCCATCCTGGCCCAGCGCAGCCCAGGCGCGATCGGCCGCCGTCGGGTTCGTGAGCCGCACTTGCCAGTAGGGGCTATAAAGGCTGGGGCGTTCGACCCTGGCGTCGGTGCGCGGCAACGGTCGCTCGAAGAACACTTCGGCACGCGACAACGCCACCATCTGTCCTCCAGGGATCGTGACATCGAACTGCTGCAGTCGGCCGCCGGGCTGCACAATGCTGCTGCCACCCGAGGTGCGCAGGCTGCCGCGTGACTTGCCCACTCGCAGCGTGATGCCCGTGGTGTGCAGAGCGCCTTCGTCCAGCTCGCTTAGCTCGCGGGTGGTGGGCAAGCCGCTTAAGTGGGCGCCCACTTCGTCGAGCTGGACCATGGAGGGCTCGGCGTAGCGTTTTGTCGTAGTCGCGTTGTCACGGTAGCTTCCGCCATGGTGGCCACGCTGGGGGCTGCGTTCGTCTTCCGCAGTGACGCTGGCAGCCGCGCCCGCAATCGGAGTGCGCTGCCAACGCCAGCGACCCTTGCGCAGACGTTGCCCCTGGTGTTCCAGGGTGTCCATGGCGCGCCATTCGTCATAGCCAATCAACTCGGTTCCGCCACGCCGCTTGAGCTTTACGTTACGTTGCAGAAAGGGAATGTCGGGGCCGTCGATCGACCAAACGCGTTCGCGGGTGAAGCCGTCGCGCGAACGCGACACGATGTCGGCAAGTCGGCCGCGCTCGTCGTTCCCTCGGCGAGGTCGTGCATAGCTGCTCGTGAAACGGTCGAAGTCGTAGCTTGCGAGATTGAGTTCCGCGCGCATGGCCGGGTCGATGCGGCGCACGATGTCGTTCGCAAGGGCAGTTTGCGCGAGTCCGCCCGCGAGACTCGCATGCATCACGGTTTGTGATGCGCTCAGCGCGCTCGAAACAGCGTCATGCACCCGAACGATGGTGGCCAGGGCGCGGTCGAGGTTGTCTACGATGACAGCCAGGGAGCCGCCACCCATGCCGGCGTCGGCATACGCGCTTCCGGTCACCGTTGCCAGCACTTGCAGCAGCCGCGGATATTCGGCCGGGTTGTACAGCCAGCTTGATGCCACGCGAGCGAGCGCGCCGGAATTGCGCACGCCGGATTCGAAATAGTGCATCCAGGAGACCAGACTGACGGCCTGGGCGATCGCGATCTGGTTGGCGACGATCGCACGGTTGGTGTGTGCGTCGTAGTTCAGCGCACGGGCCTGCAGCGTTGCCACGCTCCAGGCAGCTGCGTCGGCGGCATTGGTGATGCGGAGCTTTTCATCGACAGCGCGACCGCTGTTGAACATCAGCAGCAGGACGGCAGCGACGGCGAAGACGAAGAACAGACCCAGCACCAGCGCCTGCCCGTGGGTAAATCGGGCTGGCGCGGATGAGGCAGTCAGGCGTGCCTGGTGCGAGGTGCGGCGGCTCATGTTGGCATCGACCGGGTGCGCAAAACGACGACACGAGTACGGCCGTGTACTGCGGTGATTCCCAGCAGTAGCAGTGCCAGACCGAGCGGCAGACTGTCGCCGTGACGAACATAGGGGGTGATGCCGCTGCGTCCCTGCACGGTGGTCTCCAGCACGGCCCGTGCGTGCAGGGGAAGTTGCGCACCGAGCGTGCCGTCGTGGCCGATGACCCCGCTCCAGCCGGTATTGGCGACACGAACCACGGGCTTTGCTGCTTCGCGGGCGCGCGCCTGCGCCACCCGCAGATGCTGGTGCGTTGGCAGATCGCTGCCGTCCCAGCTGTCGTTGGCGAGCACGACGAGGTAGTTGGCGGCCGCCACTTCGGCACGCTGAAAATTGCCGAACAGGTCTTCGAAGCACAGCCTCAGCGCCACCCGCCTGCCACCGAGGATCAGCGGCGCCTGCGCATCCTTTCCCGCAATGGTGTGGATCACCGGCACCGTTGCAATGCGGCGGTACAGCGGTGTCAGCCAGCGCGCGGCGGGAACGTATTCGCCGAATGGCAGCAGGATTCGCTTGTCGTAATTCAGGGTTCCCGATACGCCCAGCACGCGCGCGCTGTTGTGGTGCCCGTGCTTGCTGTCCGCCTTCCCTTGCCCCGTGCGGGGGGTAGTCGGGCGAAAGAAGCTCAGCAGCAGATCCCGTTGTTGCTGGCGTGCAGTGTCCGTCAGCGTCTGCAGGTAGCCGGCTGGCAATTCGGTGTCGGCCATCGGCAATGCCGTCTCGGGGACGATCGAGACCTGAGCCTGGCTACGGCTGGCAAAAGTGGCGTACACCTGCAACGCCTCGATCGCCTTGTCGGTGTCGAACTTTTCATTCAGCGGAAAGTTGCCTTGCAACAGCGCAACCGAGACGGGCTCACCAGAAGCTTGCGTCCAGACAACACCCCGAAGCGCCATGCCCAGCAGCAACAGGATGCAGGCAGCGCCAAGGCCAACTGCTTGCGTCCGTCGGGCAGATGCAAGCCATGGAAAGGACAGCAGCACGCCGAGCGAGATCACCAGCAAGCCGACGCCAGGCACGCCGACCAAAGGCAGGAAGTACGCCATCGGACCATCGAGCTGGCCATAAGCGAGCTGTGTCCAGGGGAAGCGGAACTCACCAAACTGCCTGAGCCACTCCCCGATGCACCACAGCGCAGGTAGTGCGCAGAGTGCCGCCAGCCCGATGGATCGATGACAGTGGCGAACGATCGCAGCGGCGATGGCCGGCAGCAGGGCGAAGCTGGCAATGAGCAGGCTGGGCGCGGCGTAGGCCAGCACGGGGGCGTCGTCGGCGCGCACACCGATATATAGCCATCCCAATGCGGGCAGGTAGGCGGCCAGGCCGAAGGCGAAGCCGGCGCGAGCGGCGATGCGCGTCGAGGACGAACGTATGGCGATCAGGGCCAAGGCGCCAGCACCCAGAGGGCCGCCTAGCCAGATGCCCAAGGGCAGATGGCTCTGGGCCATCGCCAGCCCGCCGCCGAGGCCGATAACCAGAGCCCGGGTTGTTGGCAGAGCTGGCGGAGCTGACAGAGGGGCCGTGCTGCGCATTTGGCTCGGTCCTGGCTCAGCGGTCTGCGTTGCCGGTATAGGTGTCGAGCGTGCGTGCGGTATTGGCTTCAGTGCCAGCCTTTCCTGCAGCGGTTTGTGCGGCGGTCTTTGCAGTGGTGCCGTCGCTGCCGGCGATCTCGCTGGCGATGGCCGCGGTCTGGTTGCGCACCGTCTGGCCAAAGTACTGATAGACCGCAATTGCCGCCACCGCGATCAGGGCCACGATGATGATGTACTCCGTCATGCCCTGACCGCGCTGGCTGTTGCGTTTGGCTTGTGTTGACATGTTCGAGGTTTCCGGAAGAACAGTGGATATGATGATGGCAAATGAAAAATGCATAGTCAATATCCTTTTGTCATCAATTCGATGCTTGACTGTCCTTGCCGGGTCGAGGTCAACGAAAAAGCCCGCTGCATCTGACTGCAGCGGGCTTCGGTTGGAGCGGGGGGCGTTGATTTAGCGCGCGATCGGCTTGTAGCGGATCCGCTTCGGCTTCGCGCCTTCCTCACCCAGGCGCTTCTTTTTGTCGTCTTCGTATTCCTGATAGTTGCCGGCGAAGAAATTCCATTGCGAATCGCCTTCGGCCGCCAGGATGTGGGTGCAGATGCGGTCGAGGAACCAGCGGTCGTGCGAGATCACCAGCGCGCAGCCGGCAAATTCCAGCAAGGCGTCTTCCAGTGCGCGCAGGGTTTCCACGTCGAGGTCGTTTGACGGTTCGTCCAGCAGCAGCACGTTGCCGCCCTGGATCAGCGTCTTGGCCAGGTGCAGGCGGCCACGTTCGCCACCGGACAGGTTGCCGACGATCTTTTGCTGGTCGCCACCCTTGAAATTGAAGCGGCCAAGGTAGGCGCGGCTGGGCATTTCGAAGCGGCCCACGGTCAGGATGTCGGCGCCGTCGGCGATGGTGTCGAACACCGTCTTGTCGTTGGCCAGGCCTTCGCGGGTTTGGTCGACTGCGGCGATCTGCACCGTGGCACCGATGTCGACGGTGCCGGAATCGGGCGCGTCGCGGCCTTCGATCATCTTGAACAGGGTCGACTTACCCGCACCGTTGGGGCCAATGACGCCGACGATGGCTCCGGGCGGGATGCTGAAGCTGACCTTGTCCATCAGCAGCTTGTCGCCGAAGGCCTTGCTGACGCCGTTGAACTCGATGACCTTGTCGCCCAGGCGCTCGCCGGGCGGAATGAAGATTTCCTGCGTTTCATTGCGGCGCTGGTATTCGACGCTGGCCATTTCTTCGTAGCGGGCCAGACGCGCCTTGGACTTTGCCTGGCGTGCCTTGGGGTTGGAGCGCGCCCATTCCAGTTCCTGCTTCATCGCCTTCTGATGCGCGGCTTCCTGCTTGGATTCCTGCGCCAGGCGGTCGCCCTTCTGCTCGAGCCAGCTGGAGTAGTTGCCCTTCCACGGAATGCCGTGGCCGCGGTCCAGTTCCAGGATCCATTCGGCGGCGTTATCGAGGAAGTAGCGGTCGTGGGTGACGGCCACCACGGTGCCGGGGAAGCGGGTCAGGAACTGCTCCAGCCATTCGACTGACTCGGCGTCAAGGTGGTTGGTCGGTTCGTCCAGCAGCAGCATGTCGGGCTTGGACAGCAGCAGCTTGCACAGCGCGACGCGGCGCT
>DAORUJ010000034.1:0-25609 GCA_035433105.1 Thauera sp. | reverse complement strand
TTGAAGCGATAAAAATCAAAGTGATATAAGTTTAATCTAGAAACAACGTAAGGTTCAATCAAGGTGTAAGTGGGGCTTCTCACGGTGCCCTCGTGACCGAGCGCACGCAGCAGGCCGCGGGTCAGGGTGGTCTTGCCCATGCCCAGGTTGCCCTGCAGCCAGATATTCATCCCCGGACGCAGTCTGGCCGCCAGCGCGGCGCCGATGGCTTCGGTGTCGGCTTCGGTCGGCAAGTGCGCGCGCAGGCTGGCGCCGTTATCATCGGCGGCCTTGGCTTTGGCAGCATTGAGCAACTCGATCATGGAATCCTCTCGTTGATGGCGGCAGACAGCTTTACTGGCACGGATGACGGCACAATCGACGGTAGCGCTTTGCTCGTGCGCATCCGCGAGTGGGCGGGCGAACTCGGCTTTGGCGCCATCGGTGTCGCAGGCGTAGACCTGAGTGATGCTGAACCCGGCCTGGCGGCCTGGCTGGATGCCGGGTTTCACGGCGAAATGGATTATATGTTGCGTCACGGCATGAAGCGTGCC
Source organism: Thauera sp. (assembly GCA_035433105.1). GTDB lineage: Bacteria > Pseudomonadota > Gammaproteobacteria > Burkholderiales > Rhodocyclaceae > Thauera. The sequence continues at coordinate 25,076 of DAORUJ010000034.1, read as the reverse complement.
CGCCCCGCTGAACTTGTGCCGGACACCTTGCGCGTCATCAGCGCAACGCTTGACTACTGGCCCGATGCAGCCAATGCAGAGACCAACCTTGCCGACGGATCGCGTGCCTACGTGTCGCGCTATGCGCTGGGGCGCGACTATCACAAGGTGTTGCGCAAGCGCCTGCAGACGCTTGCGGAGCGGATTGCGCTTGAGGCTCCGCATGCCTTTCGCGTGTTTACCGATTCCGCGCCGGTGCTCGAGGTTGAGCTGGCCAGCCGCAATGGTCTGGGCTGGCGCGGCAAGCACACCCTGCTGCTGGATCGAAGCGTCGGCTCCTATTTTTTTCTGGGCGAGATTTTCACCGACCTGCCCTTGCCGCTTGATGCGCCGGTTGAGTCGCATTGCGGGCGCTGCACCGCCTGCCTGTCGGCCTGTCCGACTGCCGCCATCGTCGCCCCCTACCAGGTTGACGCACGACGTTGCATCTCCTACCTGACGATCGAACTCAAGGGGGCGATCCCCGAGGATCTGCGCCCCTTGCTCGGCAACCGTATCTACGGCTGTGATGACTGCCAGCTGGCCTGTCCCTGGAACCGCTTCGCCCGCCTGACCGCGGAGGGCGACTTCGCGCCGCGCCATGGGCTGGACAGCGCGGGGCTGGTGGAACTCTTCGCCTGGAGCGAGACGGACTTCGCCGAGCGCACCGCAGGCAGTCCGATCTACCGCATCGGCCACGAGCGCTGGCTGCGCAATATCGCGGTGGCGCTGGGCAATGCGCCCGCCACGCTCGAAGTGCTGGCTGCGCTGCAATCCCGCACCGAACATCCTTCCGCGATCGTGCGTGAGCATGTCGATTGGGCGCTGGCGCGGCATGCGCAGGCGGGAGACAGCTAGAATCGCGTTCTCAATCCCGCCCCAATGTCGCTGACGTCGCCCGGAAAACCCATGCAAGACCGCTTCGAAACGCTCGAAACCAAGATGATGTCGGCCGAAGACCAGCTCGACGAGCTCAACCGCTGCGTATGGCGGCAGCAGCAGGAGCTCGACCTGCTGCGTGAACAGCTTCGTCAGCTTGCCCAACAGATCAAGACCATTCAGCCTGGCGCGGCGAGCCGTCCGGAAGACGAAGTTCCGCCGCACTGGTAAGTCTGCTGCCGCTGTGATCGACGTCATCGATGACAGGACACACACCTCCCCGCATCGCTTAGCATGTCACCCTGCAGGAAGTCCGGGAGGTGTTGTTCAAGTGATTGCCCCAACGAGGAACGCCCATCGGGCACAGCGCGAGTTGATCGTGGCCCAGCCTTTGTTCGCAGGTCTGCCGCTTGCGCTGGTCAACGACTTGGTCGAGGGCAGTCGCGTGCTGGAACTGCCCGCGCAGGAACTGCTGTACTGCGCTGAAGAGCCTATCCGCGAGGCATTCGTACTGGTCAGCGGCAGTGCCATGCGCACCCATCTGCTACCCAGTGGCAACGAGAAGGTGCTTGAGCTCGCCCAGGCACCCCAGGTGCTCGGGCTCGGAGAGCTGCTCGGCGTATCGCACTACGGCGCATCGTGCCGGATCATGACCCCCAGCGTCGTCGTGGCCATCGATATCCTGCGCTGGCATGAAGCCGTCCAGCGCAACCGGGAGCTAAGCTGGCGCATCATCCAGGCCCTGGCGCAGCGCCAATACGCGATCGAGTTCGATGTCACGGGCCATCACTCGCGCGCGACCGGCGCCCAGCGCATCCTCGACTATCTGCTCGAGCAGGCCGGCGAACACATTGGCCTGGCGGGTGAAACCACCGTGGTCCTCAGGGCGAGCAAGAAGATCATCGCCGCCCGTATCGGCATGACGCCAGAGTCCTTTTCGCGCAGTTTGCGCCAGCTCAGCGAGCAAGGGCTGGTCGTGGTCGAGGGGCGCAAGGTTCACGTCCAGCACGCGGCCTTGCTCGACACCGAAACCGGCACCTCAAGCCAGCGTCTGCGTTTCGCACGCAAGGCCAAGGCGCAGCGCCAGGGCGCGGTCAGGAGTGTGGCCCCGGGGGCGGTCATCAACCTTTGCGGGCGATTCAGACTGCTGTCGCAACGCATGGCGGTCGCGTGGGCCCTGATCGCCCTGGGTGTTTCGGCGGAGAAGGCTGCGGTTCGCCTGCGCCGGCTTGAGGCGGAGCTCAAGCGTGCCCTGCTGGGGCTCGCTCAGCTCGAACTGCCCGACGACCTCGAAGCCGAACGTCAGACCCTGGTGGAGGCCTGGCCCGATTTTCTTGCCGCGGTTGCTGTGGAGGGCGCCTCATCCGAGCGCGGCGAATGGGTCTTTGTCGCCAGCGAGAAGCTCCTCGAGGCCGCCGATCGGATGACCACTGCGGCCGAGCAGCTGTTTGCCTTGCCCGACGCGCACTATGTCAATGTCGCAGGCCGCAACCGCATGCTGTCACAGCGCATTGCCAAGCTGTTCTTGTTGCGTGGGTGGGTGGCGCAGCCGGAATGCATCCGTGGCGAGATCGAGGCCGCTATCCAGGAGTTCGAGTGCAATCTCGACGAGCTGCGGCTAAGCGGCCGGAGCCTCCCGGAGCTCTCGGCACAGCTTCAGGAGGTCTCTGCCCAGTGGGAGAAATTCTTGCGCGCGCTTGCGCCCGACACCTCGCGAACCCAGCATTGGCAGCATGCCCGCTCCGTCGTCTCCGAGGCGGATCGACTGCTGCGTCATGTCGATACTGCGGTAAAGCTTTACGAACGGCTCACCCCGGCCTCTGGCCTGCCCGGCACGGATACGGAAGGCGCCGTGGTTTGAGTGCAGGGCGCGAGCGAACAGGACTGTAGCCTGGCGATCAGGGCGGGCGGTATCAGACGAGTTTGCCGGTGAGGGTAGCCAGGCCGTCGCCGAAGGCGCTGGTCAGGATCACCACAATCGGCATGCCGTAGCAAAAACCGTACATCACCTGGCGGATGCGCCGTGCTGCGGTGGGCAGCTCGAGAAAGTGGTTGCACACGATCCTGAGCTTGACGCCCATGACCAGTGCCACCAGCACCGTGATGCCGAAGTGTGCGTCCGGGCGCCCGCCCAGCGCGGCGCCGCCCACGCTCAACAGCACCAGACTGAGCCAGGCCAGGTCGAGTTTGCGCGTTTCGTTCATGACCTCATCTCCGTCTTCAGCGCAACACGTAGAACAAGGGAAAGATCATCAGCCAGATGATGTCGGTGGTGTGCCAGTACACCGCGAAGGACTCGAGGCCGGAATACTCGGCCGCCGAGTAGGTGCCGGTGGCCGTGCGCAGCATCACCCAGATCATTCCGAGCAGACCCCAGAAAATGTGGATCAGGTGATTGAAGGTCAGGTAGTAGTAGGTGACGATGAACACGCCGGCATTACCGTCGAGGCCATGAGCCAGGTTCCAGCGCACCTCGAACAGCTTGATGACCGGGTAGCCGAGGCCGAATACGAAGGCGCCCAGCAACCAGCGCAGGCTGGCTTTCGGTCGGTTCGCCCGCATCGCATGCACGGCGCGGGCCACGCACCAACCGCTGGTGAGCAGCATCAGGGTGTAGCCAGTGCCGGCGAGCAGCGACAATCTCTCCGGACCGGCGCGGAAAACCTCGGGGTGATGGGCTCGGGCAATGAAATACACGATGAACATCAGCGCGAATTCGGTCACCTCGCAAAAAATGCCGACCCACATGGCCTTGCTGCCGGGGATGCGGCCGGCACTGGGCAAGGTGGAGGAAAAGGTGGCAATTTGCGACACGTCAGGCATTGGAAGTGGCAACGAAGATCGAATCATCAACCCAGTCGGGCGCTGCCCGCCTTGATGTAGCCCAAGCCCTGCGGCGTGATGCGATACTTGCAGCCTCGATTGACAAGGAAGCAGTGTGTTGAAGAAGATCATTTTAAGCGCGTGCTGCGCTGCGCTGGCCCTGCCGCAATTTGTGCGCGCTGAAACCGTGGGTGCCGTCGATACGGTGTTCAAGTTCATCGGCCGCAACCACCAAGTGGTGGTGGAAGTATTCGACGATCCAAAGGTGAAGGGGGTGTCGTGCTACGTCTCGCGCGCCCGCACAGGCGGCATCAAGGGCACGCTGGGGCTGGCCGAGGATACGTCCGACGCTTCGGTCGCCTGCCGTCAGGTGGGTGAGGTGACGTTGCTGGAGCCCCTGCGGCAGCAGGAGGAGGTGTTCTCGCAGAGCGCCTCAATCCTGTTCAAAAAGGTGCGGATCGTGCGCATGGCCGACGTCAAGCGCAACACGCTGGTGTATCTCGTTTATAGCGACAAGCTGATCGAAGGCAGTCCGCAGAACAACGTCACCGCCGTGCCCCTGCCTCCCGGCACTCCGCTGCAGATGCGCTGAAGCGCCGATCGGCTCCGGCCGCGGCGACTTCGTTCAGGCTGCACTTGGTGATGCCGAACTCGGTCTTGACCAGCAGCGGGTAGCGCTCGCCGCGGAAGCGACCGTAGCGGGCGATGTTGTAGCCGACGATGCGACCGGCGACATGACCGATCCATACGTGCTGGCCGATGCGGTATCCGGCATCGATGGCACGGATGACGGAGCGCTCGATACTGTGCTTGAAAGTTGGGGGCCTGGAGGTTCGACGCGAGCCCTCGACGACAGTGAGGGGTTGGGTGGGCATGATGTCCTCTGCTGCACGATCCGTGAGTCGGGTGTTCAAGGCTGAATCGAGTGTCCGAGCCTGAACGGTGAATCCATGTCTATCAAGGGCGCTGGCTCGGTAACATTGAGCCGCGCAACTCGACTGTCCTCCACTAAGGGCGTGAAAGGGTGTGAGCTCGTTCACGAACCGATGCATGTCTTTTACCCTGATCGGTGCGCATGGCCACGTTGTTTCGCACTGCGGTGTGCCGTCCATCGACCTTTTTGCAACATTTTTCGAGCTGGAACATGACCAAGGCTTTAATCCGTAATCCGATCGTCCGCTATGTGCTTCAGGGCAGCATTATTTCGCAGATTGCCATCGCCCTTGTTTGCGGCATTGTGCTTGCCGTATTTGCGCCCGAACTCGCGCGCTCCGCAGCGCTGTTGGGCGATGTCTTCGTCTCGGCGCTGAAGGCGGTGGCGCCGGTGCTGGTATTCGTGCTCGTCGCCGCCGCCATTGCGAGTCACAGGAGCGGCCAGCCCACCCACATCCGTCCCGTGCTGATGCTGTATTTCATTGGCACCCTCGGTGCGTCGCTGGTGGCGGTAATCGCAAGCTTTGCCTTTCCGACCATGCTCGTGCTCGACGCGCCTCAGGTGCTCGGCACCCCACCTGGCGGAATCATTGGCGTGCTCAAGAATCTGTTGCTCAGTGCGGTTTCCAACCCCTTGAAGGCTTTGATGGAAGCAAACTTCATCGGCATCCTCGCCTGGGCCATTGCGCTTGGCGTGGGCCTGCGTCATGCGGGCGAGTCCACGAAGGGGGTGCTGGCCGATCTGGCGGCGGCCGTGTCGCAGATCGTGCGCTGGGTGATCCGCTTTGCCCCGCTTGGCATCTTCGGTCTGGTGGCTGGCACGCTCGCTGAATCCGGCCTGGGTGCGCTGCTTGGCTATGGGCAGTTGTTGCTGGTCATCGTCGGCAGCATGGTGTTCGTGGCGCTCGTGCTCAATCCGTTGCTGGTGTTGTGGGTGACGCGGCGCAATCCTTATCCGCTGGTGTTCACCTGCCTGCGCGATAGTGCGGTGACGGCCTTCTTCACCCGCAGTTCGGCGGCGAACATCCCGATCAATCTCGAACTGTGCAAGCGCCTTGATCTGCACCGGGACACGTATTCGATCTCGATTCCATTGGGGGCGACGATCAATATGGCAGGGGCGGCCATCACGATTGCGGTGATCACCCTGGCGGCGGTACACACCTTGGGGATCAGCGTCGACCTGCCGACGACCTTGTTGCTGTGCATCGTGGCGTCGCTGGCGGCCTGTGGCGTGTCAGGTGTTGCGGGCGGCTCCTTGCTGCTGATCCCGATGGCATGCAACCTGTTCGGTATCGGCACCGACGTGGCGATGCAGGTCGTGGCGATCGGCTTCGTCATCAGCGTGGTGCAGGATTCCGTGGAGACCGCGCTCAACTCTTCGACCGACGTCCTGTTTACCGCTGCCGCATGTCGTGCGGCCGAAGCCCAGACGGTGCGCGCCTGAAGTCGGGGGGGAGCGATCTTTGAACTGTTCCCCCCGCAGTCATACCCAATGATGGGAAGGGCTGACGACAAGCCTCACTTGCGCCGCCTACTTTCCCACTGAAGGGTTTCGTCCACGTTCAAGCTCGCCCCTATTGGCGGCGAGCTGAGTATTCGCCGGCTCAGTTGGGCGTAAGCAGCGTCTTTTCCTTGCTTGCCGAGTTCGGGAAGAAGCTCACCTTCCGCGCCGCCACCGTGTCGCGCATCCTGGCGATGTGCGGCTTCATCGCCCCCACGACGTGCATTTCGCAGCGCTTGCAGTCGAAGCGCAGCGTCAGCGTTTCGTTGCCGTTGACCAGTTGCATCGGATCGGGGCGGATGCCTTTCACTTCCTTGGGGCACAGGTTGAAGCTGTAGCGCAGGCAGTGCTTGGTGATCATCAGCGAAACGTCGTCGGTTTCCTGGTTGTCCTCAAAGGCGGCGTCGATCAGGCTGACGCCGTGCCTGGCATAAAAGGCACGGGCACTATCGTTGAGGACGTTGGCCAGATAGCTCAGCGCGTCCTGCGGGTAGGGCACGGGCGGCTCGACCGCGGTGGCGCGAACTGGGCGCGGGCGGGCCGCGAGGCGGGCGGTTTCGAGGCGTTCGACGGCGTCGCGGCGCAGCGCGTTGAGCTGGCTGGCGGGCAGGAAGGGCGCGACCGGCAGGTCGAGCGCAAGGTGGCCCAGGGTGAAGAGGGTGCTGCCAAGCTTCGCGATGTGCTCGTGTACTGCCGCACGCGCGCGCTCCACGTTCTGTGCCGGCTCGAAGGCGGCGGTGAGCGTTGCGGTGGCGGTCACGCCATCTTCGTCGATCAGCGTCAGCGCGAGCGTGTCTGCTTCAGCAGCATGGAAGCGCGCATCGATGCGGATGCGGCGCTCGGCAGACTTTCTCTCCAGTGCGCGCTCGAATTCGTGGTCATGGTTGCGGAACACCGAGGTGCCCGGCACCAGATCAGGCGGCAGCGGATCCGACGGAAAGATGCGATCAATGCCGTCGCCGCCCGCGTTGACTTCGGCACGGTTGACGCGCAGGCCGGTCAATTCGCCCTTCGGGGTGTACCAACTGAGGCCGTCGGCGTTGTGGATCGGAGCGCTGCGCTCGAGATCGAAGTATCTGCGCCCCTTGGTGTCGATCTTCGTCACGCGGCCGATTGGCTCACCGACGAATTTGGGTGACTCGAAGGCTTCGATGCCGTGCCGGCGCTCGTTGGCGAAGTAGTCGGTGTAGCCGCGGTTGAAGGTCTTGTCGGCCTGCGGGGTGAACAGGAAGGTGGTGCGCCCGCTCGAGGCGCGGCGGTATGGCGGGTCATCGGTGCCTGGGTGTTCGATGATTTCGTCGAGCAATGTCCGGTAGTGCGCGGTGATGTTCTTGACGTAGGACAGATCCTTGTAGCGGCCCTCGATCTTGAACGAACTGATGCCCGCAGCCGCCAGCGCGCGCAGGTTGGCGCTCTGGTTGTTGTCCTTCATCGACAGCATGTGCTGCTGGCTGGCGATGACGTTGCCGTCCGGGCCCTTGAGGTCGTAGGGCAGGCGACAGGCCTGCGAGCATTCGCCGCGGTTGGCGCTGCGTCCGGTGTGGGCGTGGCTGATGTAGCACTGGCCGGAGAAGGCCACGCACAGCGCGCCGTGCACGAAATATTCGAGCTGGCAGGTGGTGGCCGCGGCGATCTTTCTGACGTCGGCCAGCGATAGCTCGCGCGCCAGCACGATCTGCGAGAACCCCACGTCCTGCAGGAAGCGCGCCTTGCTGGCATCGCGGATGTCGGTCTGGGTGCTGGCGTGGAGCTGGATGGGCGGCAGGTCGAGCTCGAGCAGGCCCATGTCCTGCACGATCAGTGCGTCCACGCCCGCGTCGTAGAGCTGCCAGATCAGCTTGCGCGCTGGCTCCAGTTCGGCGTCGAACAGGATGGTGTTGGTGGCAACGAAGACCTCGGCGTGGTAGCGGTGAGCGTGGGCGGCCAGGCGCGCAATGTCCTCGACCGTGTTGTCGGCCGCCGAGCGCGCACCGAAGGCCGGGCCACCGATATACACCGCGTCTGCGCCATGGTTGATGGCTTCGATGCCGAAATCAGCGGTCTTGGCCGGGGCCAGGAGTTCGAGGGTGTGGCGGGCATGGTTCATGGCGCTGCTCGTCGGCGTCAGGCACGCAAACGCTTGATTGGAAAGGCCAGGATGATAACAACAGGGTGCGCGGCTGACGAGCGCCAAAGCCGCGCAGGCCGAAGGGCGATCAATCGAAACAAGGACGTTCTAGATATCCAGATGCGGAGCGAGCTTTCGTCTGCGCAGCGCAAGCGGAAGCAGCACGAGCAAGCCGATCGCGTCCGCCAGCCAGTCCCATGGATCGCCGAAGCGATAGCTGGTCTGGCTCTGGGCAAGTTCCATCGCCGCACCGTAGAGCAGCAGGCCGGCCGCAATTCGGGCCGGGTGGTGTGGCCAGCCGAGGAAGGCCAGCAGTGCCAGGGTGGCGAACATCACCGCGTGTTCAATCTTGTCCTGCCACGAGACGAGCTTGGCGATGTCGGATGCGGGCATCAGGGCGAGCCAGAATACGGCCACGAGAAGAGCGAGGAATATGAGGCGAAAAATCGTGCGAACGGATGAGGGCATGGGCAGTCTGAGAAAAAGCGACAATGAGTCGCGAGGGAATCGCCACCGCAATTGTAGGGCTTGTGTCGGGGCGTGGCCGATGCCGGTGCGAACTTGGAGCAAGGGGAATGGGATGAATGCAGTCCGTGGCCTGGCTTTGGCGATGATGTTCGTCTTCGCAGCACTTGCGCCCGGCGTGGGCATTGCCGCCGCAGCCGATCTCTTGCTCCGTTCCGAAGCCGGTCCGGTGAGGGTGGTTGAGGTCGCACGTGGTCTGGACTCCCCCTGGTCGATTGCGTTCCTGCCGGATCGACGCCTGCTGGTGACCGAGCGGCCGGGAAGGATGCGCATCGTCGGTCCCGACGGCTCGCTGTCGGTGCCGCTGCTTGGGGTGCCTGAAGTGCATGCCCAGGGGCAGGGTGGTCTGCTCGATGTCGTGCTGAGCCCCGATTTTGCGACTGATCATACGATTGTGTTCTCGTTTGCCCAGCCCACGTCGTCGGGTGCAAGAACCGCCGTGGCGCGTGCGCGGCTGGATGTCGAGGCGCTCAGGCTCGACGATGTAAGGATTATTTTTAGCCAAAACGAAGATCCGTCGGGCAATCACCACTGGGGCTCGAGATTGGTGTTCGACCGTACGGGCAAGCTCTTCGTCACGCTGGGCGAGCGTTTTCATTCGCGCGACCGGGCCCAGGCGCTGGATAGTCACCTCGGCAAGATCGTGCGTATCGGGATGAATGGCTCCGTGCCGGCCGACAACCCTTTTGTGCAGCAGGCCGGCGCCCGGCCAGAAGTGTGGTCCTACGGTCACCGCAATGTGCAGGGGGCGGCGCTGCATCCGCTCAGCGGGGAGTTGTGGGCGCACGAACACGGGCCGCAGGGCGGGGATGAGCTCAATCGTGTTCTTCCAGGGCGCAACTACGGCTGGCCGGTGATTACGTTCGGTCGCGAATATGTGATCGGCAGCCGAATCGGCGAGGGTACGTCGCGTGCCGATGTCGAAACGCCGCTCAAGCAGTGGACGCCGTCGATCGCGCCGTCGGGCATGGCTTTCTACACCGGTGACGTATTCCCGCAGTGGAAAGGCAATCTGTTCGTCGGTGCGCTGAAGTTCCAACTGCTGGTGCGCCTGGTGCTCGACGGCGACAAGGTGGTGAGCGAGGAGCGCTTCGAACTGGGCCGGCGCATCCGTGACGTACGCCAGGGACCGGATGGACACTTGTGGCTGCTCGATGAAAGCGAGGGCCGTGTGCTGCGACTGGACCCAGGCTGAGCCTTGCGGTCGGCGCCAGGGCCGGGTGTCCGATTCGCCAACCCGTGATTCCCAGCCCCTGGTCAGCCAGCCTGCTTGATTGCAAGCACCGCCTGATTACGTAGCGTGCGCAGCAGGGCCAGCTCCTGTTCGCTGATCTCGATCTCGCCGGGCTGGTCCTTGTCAGCGTAGATCATCGCCACCGGGCGGCCCTTGATCGTCAGCGGGAACAGCACGAATGTGCGCGAGGGCACGGATTTGCGGTACCACTGCGGCACACGGGCGGCAATTTTGGGGTCGTCGACGTCGGAGATCAAAATGTCGACGCCCTTCGCCGTGGCCACGTTGAACACGTTGTCCGGCTGCGCGGCGAGGCTGAAGTGAACCTGTCTCGCCAGTTCGCTCGCGCCCGGGCCGAAGCCAAAGCGGCCGCTCATCGCGTTACTGCGCGCATCGCGCACGCACAACAGCACGCGCTTGAACCCCATCGCGCGGTACATCGTCTCGAGGATGATGCGCAGTACGTCGTTTAGCTTGAAGTCCTCGACCAGCGTGTTGCTGATGTCCTGAATGCCCGAGCTGAGCAGTGCCTGAGGGTCGGCAGGCTTGTGTCCAGCCGCTACGGGGTCAGCCAGGATGCGTTGCTCGAGCACGACACTGGAGGGCATCACGCCGAGCTCGGCGTCGTCCGCCCGGGGCTGCGTGTGCGGGCTGACGTAGTCCGCCAGGCGCTGCCCCAAATGCGTTTGCTGCAGCGGCAGCTTGATGATGCGGGCAAGGGATGCGGCTTCGTCGATTGCCGTCTCCATGAGCTCACGCACGGCACCGTGGTCGATCGGAACGGCGTCGGCAAAGCGGCTGACGATTGCCTTCATCGCCTTGTCACGTTCGGTGGGCGACAACTGCGCGATGGCGTCACAGTGTTCGTTGGCGCAGGCCGACAGCGCGCGCAGGCGCTCTTCCAGGTTGGCCGGTTTGCGTGTCGTGCCTTCGGGCAACTTGCGCATGCTCTCCAGGATCAGCGACGGAAAGCCCCAGCTGCGCGCCAGCGCGATACCCAGGTCCTCCAGGCTGACGCCCAGCACGCGTTGCGCGGCGAGGTGTTCGCTGCAGTCGAGCTGCCTCATCGTGCTGCGGATGTCTTCGGTTTCCTCAGGGAAATAGAACTGCGACAGAAGCCGCCCCAGATTGTGGAACACGGCACAGATATAGGCCTGTTCGAGCTCGCGCGTGCGCAGGCGCGCCGCGAGTTCACGGGCAAACAGTCCGGCCAGACAGGCGTGCAGGAAGGCCTCGCGGAGCTGATTGGCCTGGGGCTTGTTATGGAGGTGCTCGAACAGCAGCACAGTAATGGCGATGTTGCGCACAGTATCGAAGCCCAGCACGATCACCGCACGCGATACGGTGCTGATCTGACCGCCTCCAGCGGGGCGATAGTGGGCCGAATTCACCAGGCGCAGCAGCTTGTGGGTGAGGGACAGGTCGCGCAGGATCAGGTTCGACAGCGTGCCGACGGTCTCCGATTCACTGCTGGCAATGCGGTTGATCGCCATCACCGATTCTGACAGGGCCGGGAAGTCGCCGCGATGACGCATGCGGCGCAGCAGAAAATCCACGGCGCCGCTGGGGGCGTGCTGCGCAATGAGTTCGTCATCCGGGTCGAGCACGGCCTGGAGTGCGCTGCGAAATGCGTCCGCGCCCAGCTCTTCGTCCGGAATGTGGTCGAACACCAGGTAGGTCGTGCCGTCCTCCTCGCCCGTCTCGAACGCCGACACGGTGTCGGGATGGCGTGAGTGGACAATCGCATGGGGGGGGCTCGGCAAGGTGCTGCCAGCCGCGTGTGCAGGGGCGGCAGTCTGCCGTGTCTTCAGGCTCACCTGGCGTTCGAGTTGCGGATCCCACGCCAGGTAGACGACGCTGTGTGCGCCGCGGCCCAGTTCGCGCAGGATGTCGAAGCGCCCGATCTTGCTTGCCATAGTTGATTCGTGTTCGAAAAGAGTCGTGTTGCGCTGGTTGGCGGCGGCGAACGCTCGGTGCAGCATCGCGGCGCCGTGCCTGGAGGCATACCAGTGCCCGGTTTTAGCGTGATGTGAAATCGACCATGGTGCAATCGGAAAGAGGGGGGTTTCGTGCAATCATCGCCGTCCTTCCCTATTCAACTAGGACGAGATCGATGGAAAGCCCGTTCAAAGGCAGGACCGGTCTGCGCAGGGTGTGGAATGCGCTCCACTATTCGCTGGACGGTCTGCAGGCGGCCTATCGTCATGAAGAGGCCTTTCGCCAGGAGGCATGGCTGGCCTTGCTGATGATTCCGCTGGCGTTGTGGCTGGGAGAGGGCGCCGTCGAGCGCGTGCTGATGATTGGCAGCGTGCTGCTGGTGCTGATCGTCGAACTGGTGAACTCGGCGATCGAGGCAACCGTCGACCGCATCTCGCTGGAAAGGCACCCGCTGGCCAAACGCGCCAAGGACATTGGCAGCGCTGTGGTGCTGATTGCGCTGATCAACCTTGTCGTGGTGTGGGGGCTGCTGCTGCTCGGCTGAGAAGTGCGGTGAGCGCAATGCAACCGCGCTTGATGTGCCCGGTCAAACAGCTAAGTGACTTCGGCTACAGAAATTCGGCTGCAGAGAGATTCGCGATCAGCGATCGATGACCGGCGATGCGTCGGTGGAGCGGGCTTTGAGGGGGCGGCTTCGCATCCGCCGCGCACAGCGTCTCGGGCCGAGGAGTCCAGCCCACGGCGCTCAGGCTGACTTGGATCCCCAGCTGCGGACCGGCCCGGTATCGATATGTACGAAGTCGGACTCCGGGTAATAGCCGACGCCGCCGGCACCCAGTGCCAGTGCAGCATCACGCAGACGGGCTGTATCGCAGCCGACCAGACGGATGTCGATGGCCTTGCCATCCATATGCAGGCTGCGCTTGGCCACGCCGCCGCCGCCGGTGCGACGCAGCATGTTGTTGGTCTTCGACGAGCGATAGCCGGAAATGATTTCGAAGGTGCCCCCGCCGCAGTTCACGTTCAATGCGTGAAGGATGTCGTAGAGTCGGGGGTCCATTCTGGCCACTTCGCCGGTGCGGAAATCGCGCAGCAGCCAGTTCAGGCGTTGTAGAGCGGGTTCGACGTAGCCGCGACGATTGCGATAAAGCGCGCTGAGCTGCTCGTTGGTATGGGTGTGGCGGAAGGCCAGTTTGAGATCGGCGGCCGCATGCGCCGATGCAAACGGCAAGGCCAGCGGCAGGGCGGAAAGGCCCTTGAGAAACAGACGACGCCGGGGTGCGGCAGGATGGCAGGTAGTTTTGACCATGAAGATTTTTCAGTCCTTACAAGCACTTGAAGGCGGCATGCTAACCGAACTCGCGATCGATTTGCGCAAATCAGTTGTAACGGCGGCGGCATTGCTTGCGCTTGTGGCAGGGATGTATCCGCTTTCGGCGCGCGCGCTTGACGCCGAGGCGGGGACGTTGGTCCAGAGCGGCAATGGGGCCGCCGGCATGCTGCCCGCGCTACTGGAAAGCCGCCTCGCGGCGTCAATGCGAGGCGCAGAGGACGCCACCTTGCTGTTCTACCGTCAGCGTGGTTTTCGCCCGGCATGGACCCGGCAGGAGCAGCTCTACGGATTGGCCGAGGCCGTGGGCGGGCTGCGCGATCACGGGCTGGAGCCATCGGATTTCGCGCTGGACACCTTGCGTGGTGAAGCGCTGCAGGATTTTGCCGAAGTGCCGGTCGAGCGTCAGGTGGCGCGCGAGCTGTTGTTTACCGACACCCTGGTACGTCTGATCCAGCAGCTCCGTCATGGCAGGCTTGATCCGCGTGGCCTGTATGCCGATTGGAACTTTTCCAGGCCGGCCAGGGCCGTCGAGCAGGCTGCGCGTCTCGGGCAGGTGCTTGAGGCGCAGTCACTCCTGGCCGCCGTTCAGGCTCAGGCGCCTGATACGGCGCTTTACCGCCAGTTGCAGGTCGCGCTGAAGCAATATCGCCTCACCGCGATGCTGAGTGCCTGGCCCCGTGTGGCCGAAGGCCCGACGCTGCGCCCCGGCATGCGCGACGCGCGCGTGGCTGCCGTACGTGCGCGCCTTGTGGCCGAAGGAGCGTCCGCGCTTGAGTCCACCGGCGACGCCCAGCGTGAGCGCGCGTCGCACTACGACGAGACTCTGGTCGAGGCTGTGAAGCGTTTTCAACAGCGTGCAGGTCTGGCGTCCGACGGTATCGTGGGGCGCCAGACCGTCGACGCACTCAATATCAGCCCAGCACAACGCCTGGCGCAAATCCGGGTCAATCTGGAGCGCTTGCGCTGGGTGGCGCATGACATGCGGGGCGACCACCTGATGGTCGATCTCACCGGCTATCAGGCAGATCTCGTTGTGGGCGGGCAGCTTGCCTGGTCTTCGCGCGTGATCGTCGGCAAACCGACGCGCGATACGCCCGCGCTGCTCGACAGCGTGCAGCATCTGGTGCTGAACCCGAAGTGGGTGGTGCCGCCCACCATCCTGCGCGAGGACGTCATCCCTGGCGTGCTACGCAACCCTGAGTACCTTGCCAGTCACCGCATGCGGGTGGTCGATCGCTCGGGACAGGCGGTCGATCCGCAGCAGATCGATTGGGCAGGCGCGCGGCAGCGCGGGTTTCCGTACATGATCGTGCAGAATTCGGGGGCGGATGGTTCTCTAGGCGTCATCAAGTTCACGCTCGCGAATCCTTACTCGATTTACCTGCACGATACCAACGCGCGCTCGCTGTTTCGGCGCGATAGTCGTGCCCTCAGCTCGGGTTGCGTGCGTGTTGAAAAATCGCATGAACTGGCCGTCCTGCTGCTGGACGATGCGCAACGCTGGAGCCCGGAAGCGCTGGACCTGGAACTGGCGACGGGCAAGACCCGCACCCTGCCCGTGGCGCGCGAGATTCCGGTGCTGTTGCATTACGCCACCGCCGGGCTGGATGCCGATGGACGCTTCCAGTTCCGTCCCGACATTTACGCTCGAGATGCGGCGGTGCTGGGTGCGCTGGACGGGTTGCCGCGCTGAAGCCGCGCGCGCTTAACCATTTGCTGCCTGATCGTCCGACCCGGGCTCTTCGCGCATCAGTCCGACCGCAAGACGGATGCCGATCCAGGCATTCATCAGGGCGAAGCCTGCGACCATGATCATCGCCAGCGGCACCAGCGCATAGCTGCGCAGCACCCAGGCCAGCAGCGACGACAACACGTTGAGCACCAGCATCATCCAGAACGCCGGATTGCGCGGTTGCCAAAGGCGCGAGAGCTTCACTGCGACTCCAGCAAGGGAGGCGTTCGCAGCCAGCCACGGCGAGCGATCACATAGACGTAGAGCGCCAGCGCCACTTCGATGGCGCCGATGCTGACGAATACTGGCGCATGCGGCTGGGCCAGGAAGCCGGCATAGAACGCCAGCAACAGGCTGCTGATCAGCGGCCCGCAGGCAAAGCCGAGTGAGCCTGCCATGTTGAAGGCTGCCAGCGCGCTGGCGCGACACTCCTCGCCGCCATAGTGTGCTGCCAGCACCAGCGAGGGCGCGTACATCAGCGCCGCAATCACGCCGCCCGCAGCCATGGTTCCCACTATCCAGGACGCGGGCACGAAGGCCAGTGCCGCGAGAAAGACGCCGTAGAGGATGCTGCCCCCGACCATCATCAAGAGCGGGTCCCAGTGTCGCGACAGATGACCGGCAGGCCAGGTCAGCAGCGAGAACGGGATGAGGAAGGCGGCCATTGCCGCGCCGATTGCACGCGCATCGAAACCGAGGGTGAGGCCGAGGTAGAGCGACAGCGTGGACACGATGAAGCCCACGGTCAGGCGGTCGACGAAGGAGAAGGCAAGGGGGATGAGCAGCTCGCGCCGCTTGGCCAGTGTGGCGAGAATGTCGCTGATTGCCATGCGTGGGCGCACGCTCGTCGCGTCGCGCAGTGCCGCGGCGCCGATTGCCGCCAGCACGAGTGACAGCAGCCCGCCACCCAAGGGCACCCAAATCGGATCGATACCACCAACCACACCGCCGAGTGGCGCGCCCATCGCCACGCCGAGGCTGATTGATGCCCCGATCGCGCCCATGCGGGCACCCAGCCCGGCACGACCCACCTGGTCCGCAGCCAATGCCATCAGTAGCGACAGGGCCGACATGTGGGCAAAACCTTCGACCAGACGGAGCGCCAGCAAGATGGCGTAGCTGTCGAGGTGTCGGTAGGCAAAGGCGATGCCGAGCAGGATCAGCCCGTTCAGGCTCAGTGCCGCCACCGCGAGCGTTTTGCGCCGCCCGAGGCGGTCCGACAGCAGTCCGGCGACCGGGGCACCGAGCAGCGCCCCGATCATGTTGATCGACATGAAAAAGTGGCTGCCGAACTGGCCCAAACCTTCAAAGCGTTGTGCCGTGAAAGCGGAAAGCACCGGCACCATGCCGGTGACCGGCAACATCAGGCCGACGAGCAGCAGGAGCGGGGCCAGCGTTCGTGCCGGTGTGTCGCCGGAGATGGCAAGGGAGGGGGCTGCCATGGACGTGAGGCGGGGTTGAAGACAGAACGAATGATACGCTGCGGGCACTCCAGACAAGGGCTCTGCAGGCGCATCGGGCTACCCTGCGCGCAGGTGTCGCTGTGCTTTGTCAGCGCCTCAGTCTTCGCTGCGCTCCGGTTGCCGGAACTCGTCCTTGATCCAGTTGCTCGCGCCGGCGTTGGTCAGGCGGAAGTCAGGCCGGACGCGCACCTGTGCCACTTCCTCACCAAGTTCGTCCAGCGCAGTCAGTACGGCATAGGGTTCATATTCGTCTGGCGTGATGTCGAGGCGGATATCCCATTCGCGCTCGAGTGCGAACACGGTGATGCGCTTGTGCAGCGCCGCATGGGCTTGCTGGGCGTGGCGCTGCAGCACCTCGGTGGCCGTTTTGACCAGGGTATTGAAGGCGGTCTGGTCGAGCGGCTTGGGGTTCTTTTTGTCGCGCCCCATCGTCCACGGGCCCACGAGTGCCGGTTCAGGCTCGCCGTCCTTGAGCATTTCGACAGCCCAGCCATCGTCATCTTCGTTCTTGATGACGCGCGCCGTCCAGCCGTTGTCATGCCACAGACGGTCCTGTCGAATGGCAGTGGGTTCGTCGGCAGGAACGCTGTCCTGCGTTTCGGTGGGCTCGGGCGTGGCATGGGGCAGGCTGGCCTCGGGTGCTTCCGAGGCGCTGAGGGCGTTGAGTGCAGCGATGGACTGTTGTTGGGGCATGAGACCTTGTTGTTCGGCGGGTGGGCGGGTCGCGGCGTTTCCCCTGGCCGGCCCTTGCCGGCGCTGTCGGGGCGGCAGAACTGCGGATGGGATGACCGCGTCGTGGAGTTCGAGGCAGAGTTGGCTCACGTCAAACCAGTCGGTTGCCGTTTATAGATAGCTGGTATTTTATACAGTTATCGACAAAGCACAAAGCCTTGACGACCAGGCCTCGGGGAGCTGGCGTGGTGCTGCAGGTCGGTGCGGGTTTTCCCCAGCGCGTGGGGACAGGCTTGTGGGCCCACCTGTGGATAAGCGCGCCATCCCTCTGTGTCCCCTGGGTTTTTGAGAGTTGCTACATTATGAGGCAGGCCCGATGGCGGTCGCTGTGCGCTGCCGCCATCGGGCGTCACATTGGGCAGCAATGTATCCGGCGCTGCAGGCGGCGCAAGGCTGTGTCTGTAATCACGCCGGGCAGTGCTGCGGCATGCTCGGTATTCCGCCGATCGGAAAACCGGGCTCTGCTCAGGAACTGCGCTTCGGTGGGATGATTCCGCCCTGCAGGATTCGGCTGCTGCTGCGATGACTGGCGGCGAGTTTTTCCGCGGCGTTTTCCATCGCGCTCCACGATCCGCCATGTGCCAGATAGGCCGTGATCCAGTCGGGCGTCGAGCCTTCGCCCGTCCAGGTCAGTGTCCGGCTTGCCGGGTGCACATAACGAATCACCGCGGCTGGAGCCTCCTCCTGCGGCTGTGCCTGCGGCACGTGCACATCGGTGGGCGATGGGGCTGTCGTCTGAGTGTCCCCGGCTGCGCTGTCTGCTGCGTGTCCCTCGTCGGCTGCCGTCGGTGCGGCAGCGGATGGGACAGAGGGCGGGGGCGACGGCTTCCTGAGGGTGCCCGATTTCGTGAGGCGTAGCCGCTTATCGTCCGTTGTCGCCTGGTCTGCAGGATCGAGTACGGCGGTGCGGTCGGGATTCTCCCCAGGGGCGGGATTCGGGACTTCGGCTGGCAATGTCTCGGCCGGGCTGGTGCTACCTTCGCGCTCGCAAATCTCGTGCTTGACTTCAGCAAGCAAGGACTCCAGCTCGGGGAGGGTGTGCTCGCTCAGAACGATGGGCATACGTGGCCTTGGGGGTGCTCAATGTGGGAATGATACCGGGGTGTGTTTGATAGGGGGGGGCGATCGAGCCGCAGTGGGTTTTGACGATCTGCGGGAGCTCGCTCCGAGTGTTCCCTGCGCGCGTCCCCGGGCAGTGTGCTGCCGTCGCTGGAAAGGCTTTCCCGTGCCGAATTCCTGTCGCGAACCTTGCTCTTGATTTTTTTCAGATCGCGACTCGATCAAATGATCGATCTCCGGCACCCCTTGGTGGTGCTCACAGGTCGATTGCCGTGGAGCCAGATCGAAGCCGCTTTGGCGCCGGCTTTTGCCCGCAAGAATCGTTTAGGTCGGGTCATGCCAGGCGGCGATCTGTTCGGGACGACCTTGGAGATTTCCGGTGCAGGCATCAGTGCCGCCGGCCGGCCTCGTTTGCCGATCCGGCTGATGGCGGCACTGCTTTACCTCAAGCACGCCTTTAACCTGAGCGACGAGGAACTGGTCGCGCGCTGGTCCGAGAACGTGGTGTGGCAATACTTCAGTGGTCAGGACTACTACACCCCGACGTTGCCGTGTGATGCCATCTTGCTCGAAGACGTCGGGCGCGAACCCAAGGAAGTGGTGGTGGATCTGGGGTTTCGCGGCGTGGATCGGGACAATCCCCAGGTGCAGATCATTCATCGTGGCAAGTACAAGTCACTGACCCGGCAGCAGCGCCGATGGCTCAAGCGACGACAGGCCGTGGAACCGGCGATTGGCCACCTCAAGTCGGATCACCGGATGGATCGCTGCTGGCTTAAAGGGCAATTGGGCGACGCACTGCATGCTGTGCTGTGCGCCACGGGTTACAACCTGCGCTGGTTGCTGCGGGCCATGGTCCGCCTGGGCCTGAAGGCCGTTTTTTTGCGTCCCGTTTTAAGGGCGCTGATGCGGGCCCTCAGCGCCGATTATCAATACCGATTGAAAACGGACACCCACCATTCACGATTCGGTTCGGGCCAGCAGAATTTCGGGCTGGCGGGACGGTTCGGGTGAATTCTGCAGGGCCGACTACGTATTACGGTACGTATCGCGGGTACGCAGAGGGGCAGCTTGCGTCCATGGCTTCACTGCGCTTGGAGCTGGTGGAAGTGCAGTCGCAGCGAGAGCACGCTGGCCGCAGCGCTCGCGGTTTGCGCTGCGGTCAGGAGGGCCCGTCCTTTGCGGCGTCGCAGGCTGACCGGCCTCAGGCCGGCGGCAATCGACTCGTCGACCTTCGCGCCGGCGGCGGAGTCGAACCATTCGGCGGCGTGGCGGTTGGCGGCCCCGTGCGCCGGGTCAGGCCGGAACACCAGCAGCACCTTGTCGAGCATGGCCTCGTTCTTCAGGAGGTCATACTCCCATTTCACCCCCGGCGAGTCGCTCGCCACCAGTACGATGGTCTGGGCAGAGCGGGCAGCGGCGGCCAGGGTCTGCTGCCAGTCCGCGTGGTCCGAGTAATGGCGCTGCGCGCCGAAAGGCGTGCGCTTGTCGCCAGGCCGGCCGAGCGCAATCACCGGGCCGAACTGCGCGAGCTCATCGACCAGCGCCTCGTCCAGGCTCTGGCGGAAGGACCACAGATCCAGCCAGCGCGCCGGCAGGTCCCAGGGACGCCGCCGGAAGGTGCACTGATCGTCGTCGAAGCCGCGCAGGAACAGGATCGGTCGATCCGACGCGGACGCCACGGCCGGGCGCCACATCTCGCGTGCGCTCAGGCGCTTGCCGGCGTGGAACAGCGCATGGCCGACGAGGATCACGAGGGCGCCGATGAGGACCCAGGCGCGGGCGAGCACACCGCCCGTGTAGACGACGAAGCGCGCCAGGAACAGGGCCCAGAAGGCGGGCTTCTTCAGCGCGCCAAGCTGCCACGATGACGACGGCAGGCCCGCTGCGGCGGCCATGCGCACCCAGAAGCCCTTGTCGCGGAGCGCGCCGAACAGGAGCTCCCGAGGCCGGTCGCCGGCCAGCAGCAGTCGCATACGGACGAAGCGGGCCAGCGCAATGCAGACGAAGGCGAGGGCGACCAGCGCGGCCAAGGTGCCGAGCAACTCCCTCAGGTCGCGGTCGCCCTCCATCCAGAGCCATCCGATGCCGACAAGCGCTGCCGTGATAAGGACGCCTGAGAGGCTCAGGAAGACGGGGCGCGCAATCCGGCGATCGGTGCCCGCCAGGAGGCCGGATACGAGCACGAGCACCAGATAGGCGAAGACGCCTACGACCACGAGCGGGTCGTCGGCGAACTCGTCGATCAGCTCCCAGACGCCGTAGCCGAGCAGTCCGCCGAAGAGCTGCCAGACGACCGCGCCGACGATGCATCCACTGACCAGCGCCAGCAGCCGGAATCGATCCTGGCGATCCAGCCAGTCCCAGAACGCGAAGCCGAGCGGCGCGAGCGCGAGCAGGGCCCCGAGCGCATAGTGCCAGTCCTCGAGCAGCGGCTCGCCGCCGAAGGCCTCCGATGCCTGCTCGACGAAACGGTGCGCGCCGTACAGCTCGAAAAGCTGCCAGAGCACCAAAAAGGGCGCGGCCGCGACGAGGAAGGAGCGCCAGGTCGCCGAGCGGTCGACCTGCTCGACGATCTCCGCAAGGGGCGACACGTCGATCAGCGCGATGGGGTCTGCAGGTGCAGGGGAAGGTGCAGGCGTAGATGTGGGTACGCTCGCTCCGCCGCGCGGCGAATCGAGCGGGGCGAGCTCGCGACTGATCACTAGAAATGCGCCGCAGAAGGCGAAGGGAAGGCTGACCAGGCCGATGGTCGCGAGCGGGCCGGAGGCTTCGCCGCCCAGCCCGGCGGGTGCAAGCATCGCGGCCAACAGCCACACGCACATCAGCAAGGGCGGCACGAAGACCAGGCTGCGCGCGCGCCAGTGGGTGCCGGCGGCAAACGCGATCGGTGCTACCAGCCACATCGCCCAGCCGTAGGACGGCGCGGTGAAGCGAGTCAGCAGGGGCGTGATCAGCAGTAGCGCGATCCAGGCCAGCACGAGGTGCGCGATTGCCTTGCCGTCCGGCAGGGCACCGCCGCCGGGTGCCATTAACGCGCGGAACACGTGGCCGGCCAGGATTGCCGCGAGGCTCCCCAGCAGGCCATCCCAGTCGAGGCGCGGCCACTCCGCCGCCGTGATCAGGGGCTCGAGCGAGGTGCCGATGGCGAACAGGCGATCGATCACCAGGCCGGTGATGAGCAGGGCGACAAGGACGCGCGAACGACAGCACCCCAGCACAACGAGGCCGAAGCAGATGATGGGCACCCAGGTGGCGAGGCTGTAGCTGCCGTAACGGATCCCCGCGAATCCGAGGCTGACCGAGCCTGTGCTCACCAGCCCCGTCAGCGCCAGGGCCGCGCCCAGGATCGCGAGTGCACCGACGGTTCGCTGAGGGCGCCCCGTCCAGATCGCGCCTGCCAGTGCCTCCCAGCGGATCGCAACGAACAGGATGAGGACAGCCGGAATCGCGAGGAGATTGACCCTGAGTTCGCCCGGTGGCGAGACCACCCGCCATGGCGCGATGTCGAGCGCGGCGACCCCCAGCAGGCAGAAACCGGCGATAACCGGAAGGGCTGTGTCGCCCCGCAGCCAGCGCCTCGGCGAGGGCAGGGCGAAGCGCTCGTCGACTGCAGCGGCGACGACCAAAGACAGTACGAGCGTTGCGTTCGAGACGCCGAAGCGAAACCCGACGCCCCCATCGAACGTGACGCTGAGCGAGGGGAGTAGTACGAGCGGCCACCAGGCACGCAGCACGCCGATCCCATGCTTGTGGGTCAGCCAGCCCGCCAGCAAGGGTAGGAACCAAGTGAAGTAGAGGCTGACCTGGAGAACCTCGGTGAGGCGGACCGAGAACGAGCCGGTCATCAGGAAGGCGATTGCCAGAACGCGGCGCCCTGAGGGAGTGTCCTGACCACCATGCGAAATTACGGACATCTGGCGATCCCCTGAGGGTGTGGGCGCCCATCCGGGATGGAGGGCCGGGGGCCCGGATTGAATGGCTGGCCTGATTTCAATATAGGCCGACAAGAACGTGCAGCAAGGCGGCGGGGGTGCTCAGGACAGGTTGAGATTCAGGTTTTTCCCAAGTTTCTTAAACTAACTACGGGAGTTAGTTTAAGAAACTTGGTAAGCGTCCGCTCCTCACCGTCTTTCCCTCCGGCTAGCCCTCACTGACGATGGCCCTACGGAGGGGCACTCAAATTTGTGCCCACAACTATTTTATGGACACAAATTTGGATCAGCGGACGCGTCGTGGTGCGCGCGGACCGTATCGCCGCCACCCGATCGAGCTCAAGCGCGCCGTCGTCGAGCAGTCCTTACAGCCGGGTGCCTCGGTGTCGCGGCTCGCGCGCCAGCACGACATCAACGCCAACCAGATCTTCGCGTGGCGCAAGGCTTACCAGGAAGGACGCTTGGGGGCGGCTAGGTTCGTGCCTGTAGTCGTAAGCGGGACCGACAGCCTGAGTGCGACGGATCCGGTTGAGACCCCGCCTTCCGCGTTCGGACGCCTGACGATCGAGCGACACGGTGCACGCCTCACCATTGAAGGCTGCCCTGATGCCCAGGTGCTCACGCAGATCCTCACGGTGCTGCTGCGATGATTGTCCCACCTGCGAGCACCCGGATTTGGATTGCGGCCGGCATCACCGACATGCGACGCGGCTTCGACGGCTTGGCCGCCCTCGTTCATACCCAACTCGAGGCTGATCCCTTCAGCGGACAGATCTTCGTTTTCCGGGGCCGTCGCGGGGACCGGATCAAAGCGTTGTGGTGGGACGGCGATGGGCTGTGTCTGTTCGCCAAGCGCCTCGAACACGGCAAGTTCGTCTGGCCTCAGGTGACTCAGGGCGTCGTTGCACTGACGCCGGCCCAGTTGTCGATGCTGCTCGAAGGGATCGACTGGAGAAGACCGGTACGAACAGCCCCTAATCGTGCGGTTTAGCGCTCAATGACTGAGCTTTAGCGTCATTTGGCGACATGTGCTTGGTATAATGACGCCATGCCCTGCGCCTCTGCTCCCGCCCCTGACGAAGTCTCCGCCCTGCGGGCGAAGGTGGGCGAACAGGCGGCTGAGATTGAGCATCTGAAACTCGTGATCGCCAAGCTGCGCCGCATGCAGTTTGGCCGCAGCTCGGAACAGATGAAGGAGATGCTCGGCCAGCTCGAACTCTCGCTCGAAGAGCTCGAAACTCTGCGCGCCGAGGCGCTGACCGAGCCGCCCCCGCCGGCCGACACCGGCGAGCGGCCTCCGCCCCGCAAACCGCTGCCTGATCATCTGCCGCGCGACACGCAGGAGCACCTGCCGTCCGCGTGCGATTGCCCGGCCTGCGGCGGTTCGCTCAAGAAGCTGGGCGAGACCGTCAGCGAGATGCTCGAGTACGTGCCCGCGAGCTTTCGCGTGATCCGCCATGTGCGCCCGAAGTTCGCGTGCAGCCGCTGCGACACGATCGTCCAGGCGCCAGCGCCATCACGCCCGATCGCGCGCGGTCTGGCCGGTGCCGGATTGCTCGCCCACGTGCTGGTGGCGAAGTATTGCGATCATCTGCCGCTCTATCGTCAAAGCGGCATCTATGCGCGCGAAGGCGTGGACATCGAACGCTCAACCTTGGCCGACTGGGTCGGGCAGTGCAATACCTTGCTACGCCCGCTCGTGAAGGTGCTCCGAAGCCATGTGCTGGCGGCCTACAAGCTGCATGCCGACGACACGCCGATCCCGGTCCTTGCACCCGGCCAGGGACGCACCAAGACCGGCCGGCTGTGGACTTACGTCCGCGACGACCGCGCCAGCGCAGACATGACGGCGCCGGCGGTCTGGTTCGCGTACTCGCCCAATCGCCGGGGTGAGCACCCTCAAGCTCACCTCAAAGACTTCAAGGGCATCCTCCAGGCCGATGCCTTTGCCGGCTACGCGCCGCTCTACACGGACGGTACAGTCCAGGAGGCGGCGTGCTGGGCGCATGTGCGGCGCAAGTTCTTCGATCTGCACAAGGCCCAGGCCTCACCGCTGGCGGCCGAGGCGCTCAAGCAGATCGGTGCGTTGTATGCGGTGGAAGCGTCGATTCGCGGCAAGCCACCCGAACGGCGCCAGGCCGAGCGACAGGCTCGCGCCGGCCCCGTGCTGGTTGCGCTACGCGCCTGGTTCGACACCACCCTCAGGCAACTCTCGCAGAAATCGGCGCTGGCCGAGGCGATCCGCTATGCGCTCGTCCGCTGGGGTGCGCTTGTGCTCTATACCACCGACGGACGCATCGAGATCGACAACAACGCCGCCGAGCGAGCGTTGCGCACGGTCGCCCTGGGGAGAAAAAACTATCTCTACGTGGGTTCCGATGCGGGCGGTGAGCGTGCGGCGGCGATCTACAGCCTGATTGGCACCGCCAAGCTCAACGGCCTCGATCCGGAAGCCTATCTGCGTCATGTCATTGGTCGAATTGCCGAGCATCCGGTCAATCGGGTCGACGAGCTGCTGCCGTGGAATGTCGATTTGGCGTTGCACGCCTGCGAGCATGAGGCCGCCTGATGAAGCCTCATTCTTCTGATCCGCTGGCAACGCTGGGAAACGTCGATTGGTTGATCTCGAATGGCGGCGAGATCTCGCTCGGCCCTGTCGGCCCGGTTGAATGTGCCGCAGTAGCGACCGACGAGAGCAATTGCCTCGCGATGCTTGAGCGCCGCGACGGCGAGTCCCTTCACCAGCTTCTGGTTCGGCTCGACGCTGCTATCGCCCGCGCATGGGACGAGGGCGAGTTCACCGATGAAATTAATCCGGCCCGCTGAGAAACTGGCAAGACGGCACTCGTCGGACGCTTACG
>DAORUJ010000033.1:0-26166 GCA_035433105.1 Thauera sp. | reverse complement strand
AGCTCGACGAGTTGTTCGAGATCTGCGACCGCATCGCCGTCATCGCCAAGGGCCGTCTGTCACCTACCCGCCCCACTGCCGCAACCAGCGTGGAAGACATCGGCGTGTGGATGAGCGGCATGTGGCCCGGCGCCAGCACCGACGCCGCAGGCACGCCGGCGGAGACCCTGAATGCTTGAACTCGAAGCCCGCGCCGAACCGTCGCGCCTGATGTCCTGGCTGTCGCCGTTGCTGGCGGTGGTGCTGATGCTCGGAGGCGGCCTGCTGGTGTTCTCGGCACTGGGGAAAGACCCGATCGAGGGTTTTCGCGTCTTCTTCCTCAACCCGCTGAAGGATGTGTACAGCCTCTCCGAGCTGCTGCTGAAGGCCACGCCGCTGATGCTGTGCGCCATCGGACTGGCGATCGGGTTCCGGGCCAAGGTGTGGAACATCGGCGCCGAGGGCCAGTTCATGCTGGGTGCGGTGGCGGCCACCGGCGTTGCACTGTATTTCGATGGCTCGGAAAGCGGCCTGCTGCTGCCGGCGATGGTTATCGCCGGCGCCCTGGGCGGCGCAGCCTGGGCGGCGATTCCGGCGCTGCTGCGCACGCGCTTCAACGCCAACGAGATTCTGGTGTCGCTGATGCTGGTGTATGTGGCCCAGCTGTTCGTGTCCTGGCTGGTGTTCGGGCCGTGGAAGGACCCGGACGGATTCAACTTTCCGCAATCCAAAATGTTCGGCGACGCCGCGCTGCTGCCGGCGCTGCTCGACGGCACCCGTCTGCACTACGGCTTCATGCTGGCGATCGCGGTGCTGGTGGCGGGTCATGCCTTCATGAGCCGCAGCTTCGCCGGGTTCCGCATGCGGGTGGCGGGCGAGGCGCCCGAGGCCGCGCGCTACGCGGGCTTCTCAACCGCCCGCATGATCTGGACCGGCCTGCTGCTGGGCGGCGCCGCCGCCGGGCTGGCGGGCATGGCCGAAGTGGCCGGGCCGATGGGTCAGCTCACCGACAAGGTCGGCAGCGGCTACGGCTTCGCCGCGATCATCGTGGCCTTTGTCGGCCGGCTCAACGCCTTCGGCATCTTCCTCGCCAGTCTGCTGATGGCGCTGCTGTACATCGGCGGCGAGCAGGCGCAGCAATACCTCAACCTGCCCAGTTCGATCTC
Organism: Thauera sp.; assembly: GCA_035433105.1. Classification (GTDB taxonomy): domain Bacteria; phylum Pseudomonadota; class Gammaproteobacteria; order Burkholderiales; family Rhodocyclaceae; genus Thauera. The sequence goes on along the minus strand of DAORUJ010000033.1, from coordinate 25,021 downwards.
GATGGTGTTCCAGGGCATGCTGCTGTTCTTCCTGCTCGGCGCCGACGTGCTCATCAACTACCGCCTGCGGCTGCGCCGCCGTGCGGTTGGTGGCAACTGAGGGAGGCCGGGATGGACGCGAGCCTGTTTACCTCGATGCTGTTCGCCACCGTGGTGGCGGGCACGCCGCTGATCATCGTCGCGCTCGGCCTGCTGGTCAGCGAAAAGGCCGGGGTGCTGAACCTTGGCGCCGAAGGCATGATGGCGATGGGCGCGGTCGCCGCCTTTGCCGTCACCCACCACAGCGGCAGCCCCTGGCTCGGCGTGCTCGCCGGCATGGGCGCCGGCATGATGATGGCGCTGATCTTCGGCGTGCTGACCCTGAGCCTGATGGCCAACCAGGTGGCCTCCGGCCTGGCGCTGGCGATCTTCGGCGTCGGCCTCGCCGCCTTTGTCGGCAAGCCCTACGAGGCGGTGGCGCTGCAGGCGGTGCCACCGATCCGCATCCCCTTCATCGCCGACCTGCCGCTGATCGGCCCGGCCCTCTACAACCAGCAGGCGCTGGTGTATTTCTCGTGGGCGCTGTTCTGGGGCCTGCTGTGGTTCCTTTACCGCAGTCGCGCCGGGCTGGTGTTGCGCGCGGTGGGCGAAGCGCCCACTTCGGCACATGCAATCGGCTATCCGGTGATCCGCATCCGCTACCTGGCGGTGCTGTTTGGCGGCGCCATGGCCGGCATCGGCGGGGCATTTCTGTCGGTGTTCTACACGCCGATGTGGGCCGAAGGCATGGTCGCCGGGCGCGGCTGGATCGCGCTGGCACTGGTGGTGTTCGCCACCTGGCGGCCGCTGCGGGTAATGATCGGCGCCTACCTGTTCGGCGGCGTGATGATCACCCAGCTCTTCATCCAGGGCTCGGGGCTGCAGATCGACTTCCCGTCGCAGCTGCTGTCCTCGCTGCCCTACTGGGCGACCATCGTGGTGCTGGTCGTCATCTCACGCAACGCCAACACGATCCGGCTCAACTCACCGGCATCGCTCGGCAAGCCCTATCGACCGGACGCCTGAGCCGCCCTGCGCACTGCAATGGCGGGCAGCTGCGCGGGCCACAAGCGCCCTCTCCCGGCCACAGCCTCACACCCGGGCACTGGCCCGTTCGGCGATGCGGTCGCGCCAGTCCTGCAGGTGGACGAGCCCCTCGTGGCCGGGCCTGAACTTCATCAGGCCGCGCGCAAATTCGATCGCACAAAAGGCGGTGATGTCGGCAATGGTGAAGCGCTCGCCGGCAACGAAAGGCTGTCGTGCCAGCTCGCCATCGAGCCAGCGCGCCACCTCGCGCACCTTCTCGCCCTGCGAACGGCCAAAGTCCGGAAACTGCGGCTGCTCCAGCGGTGCAAGGCCGGGATGGGTGTGGCGGATGCAGTTGGCGATCGCGCCGAACAGGTAGAGCTCCATGCGCCGGTCCGCCATCTCGATGAAGGCGCGCTCGTCGAAGCGTTCGCCCATCAGATTGGGTTCGGGGTACAAGCCCTCGAGATAGGCACAGATGGCGCGCGTTTCGCCCAGCATGCGGCCGTCGTCCAGTTCCAGCACCGGCACCTTGGCCAGCGGGCTCTTGGCGCGGAAGTCGGCGCTGCGATGTTCGTCGCGGCCGATCTCCACCATCACCTCGGTGATGCCGCTGATGCCTTTCTCGGCAATGAACATTTGCACGCGGCGCGGATTGGGCGCTCGCGGCGATAGGTAGAGCTTCATTTCGACCCCTCCATCTCGTCTTCTCCTCCCGGCTTCGGGTGCAAATCCGGCGGCACCAGCATGGCAGCGGCCGAAAGGCGCATGATCCGGCTGAGTTCACGGGGGTGCAAGCCACATCAGCAATTTCGTATAAGCGCTATCCAGTGCCAGGCCACGGCCGCAGCGGCAGGGACGCTAAACTTCGAAGCACATGGGTCGGCTAGTCGTCCGCTCCCGGTACAACAATCAACAGCCGGCCGCAGCCCTGCGTAACGGCAGACCTCAGCCATACCAACCCGGAGAATCGCATGAGCTACGAAATCCGTTCGATCCTTTACGCTTCCGACCTCACCCCGCGTTCGCCGGCGGTGTTCCGCCACGCCGTCGGTCTGGCAATGAAGTTCAACGCCAAGCTGCACGCCGTCACCGTCACCCTGCCTTCGTCCAGCCTGCCTTACGAAGAGTTCATCAGCGAAGCCAAGATGGACGAGATCAAGCTCGCCGGCCACAAGAAAGCCGAAGCGCTGCTGCGCCATCGCATCGAGGTGTTCAGCGAGGCCAACCCCGACCTGGACGTCAAGAACGTGCTGGCCAGCGTGCGGGCGCTCGAAGGCGACGCTTCGCGCCGCATTCTCGACGTCGCCAAGCACGTGCTGGCCGACGTCATCGTGATGGGCTCGCGCGGCCACAGCACGATCGGCGAGCTGCTGCTCGGCTCGGTGGCGCACAAGGTCACGATGAAGGCCGACATTCCGGTCATGCTGGTACCGATCGACCGCTAAGTACCGAAAGCCTCACCCACCGCCGGGGAGCGTGCCGCAAGGCCGCTCCCCGGCGGTCGTTTACGCCTTGGGCGAGACGACGCGGCGGCCGCAGTCCGACAACAGGCGACGCAACCAGCGATGGCCGGTGGAGTGATGGTTGCGCTCGTGCCAGAGCTGGTAGAAACGCATCGGCGGGAACGCGATCGGCGAGGGAATGATCACCAGCGCCAGCAGATTGGCGTAGAACTGCGCGAAGTGGCGGGTGGTGGTGAACACCAGGTCGGTGTTCTGCAACAGATAGGGGGCGGCGGTGAAGGACTGCACCACCAGACGCTCGTCACGGTTGATTCGCATCGATGCCAGCACGCCGTCGATGACCCCGCGCTGGCTGATGGAGTACGGCATCGGCACCACGTGGGCGGCGCGCATGTAGTCCTCGGTGCTCATGCCTTTTTTCGCCAGCGGATGGCTGGCCCCCACCAGGCACACGATCTCGTCCTCGAGCAACATCGATAGGTGCATGCGGTTTGGCGGCTCGGGCCAGTTGCCGATCACCACGTCAAGGTCGCCTTCGGCCAGCGAGCGCTCGAAGTCGAAGTTCGGCCCCAGCGCAAGCAGGCTGAGGCGCGCATGCGGTGCATCACGCCGAAAACGCTCGGCCACGCTGGCGACAAACACCGGCGCCAGGTAGTCGGGCGCGCCGATCCGGAACTCATGGCGGGTGCTGTGCGGCTCGAAGGACTCGGGCGAATCGGTCATCAGATCGATCTCGGCCAGCGCGCCCTTGGCATGCGACATCAGCGCCAGTGCCCGCTCGGTGGGCACCATGCCCCCCTTCTCGCGCACCAGCAGCGGGTCGCCAAGGATGTCGCGCAGGCGCTTCAGCGCCGCGCTGACGGCGGGTTGCGACTGGTTCATGCGCAAGGCCGTGCGCGATACGCTGCGCTCGGTGATCAGCAGCACAAAAATGCGTAACAGATAGGTGTCGAGCGGATCGTCACTACGCCTCAAGCTCATGGTGTATCTCCTTTTGTTGTCGTTATGAAGCTGCGGGCAGGACGGGCTCGAGCCCTGAAAGCGAGATAACCAGAAGCATATATCACTTATAAAGCTATAAGCGATTCGATAACAATTGTCGGGCTTACACTGCGCCTCACACCCTCGCAGCCTAGACGGACATAACAAGGAGACAACAGCATGGGACGCCTCACCACCCACGTACTCGACACGGCCAATGGCAAACCCGGTACCGGCATCGCAGTCACCGTTTATCGCCTTGATGGCGAGCGCCGCGAAGTGGCCCGCACCGTCACCAATCATGACGGCCGCTGCGACCAGCCCCTGCTCGAAGGCACGGCGCTGGAGCCTGGCAAATACGAAATCATCTTCGGCGCGGGCGACTACTTCCGCGCCCTGGGCCAGAACCTGCCCGAGCCACTGTTCGTCGATGAAGTCGCGCTGCGCTTTGGCGTCGCCAATGCCGACCAGCACTATCACGTGCCGCTGCTGGTGTCGCCGTGGAGCTACTCCACCTATCGCGGCAGCTGACCCTCAATCCTGATAGAGACAAAGACAATGGAAGCCTATCTGCTCGACTGGGCCAATCTCTTGGTCCGCTGGGTACACCTGATCGCCGGCATTGCCTGGATCGGTGCGTCCTTCTACTTCGTGATGCTCGACACCTCACTGAAGCCGCCCAAGAACCCGGCGGACGCCAAGCGCGGCGTGTTCGGCGAACTGTGGGCGGTGCATGGCGGCGGTTTCTACTGCAGCCAGAAGTTTCTCACCGGCCCCAAGGGCGAGCCGCTCACCCACGATCTGCACTGGTCGAAGTGGGAGGCCTACAGCACCTGGCTTTCGGGCATGGGCATGCTGGCGATCATCTACTGGATCGGCGCCTCGAGCTACCTGATCGACAGCAAGGTCATGGTGCTGTCGCCAGCCGCCGCGATTGGTATCTCGATCGCCTTCCTGGTCGTGGGCTGGGTGATCTATGACATCCTGTGCCGCAACATGGTCGGCAAGGACGGTGCGCTCGCAGCCATCGTGTTCGTGCTCGTCATGATCGCCAACTACGCACTGCATCAGGTGTTCTCGGCCCGCGGCGCCTACATCCACGTTGGCGCGATGCTCGGCACGATGATGGCGGCCAACGTCTTCTTCCACATCATGCCGGGACAGCGCCGGATGGTGGCGCAGATCCACGCCGGCGAGAAGGTCGATTCGCGCCCCGGCATCATCGGCAAGCAGCGCTCGGTGCACAACACCTATTTCACGCTGCCGGTGCTGATCATCATGATCAGCAACCACTACCCGATGACCTATGCCAACCAGCACGGCTGGCTGGTGCTCGGCGTGCTGATGCTGGCCGGCGTGCTGATTCGCCAGTTCTTCGTGCTGCGCCACCGCGGCCAGGTGAAGTGGTGGCTGCCGGCCGCCGGCGTCGCACTGATCCTGATGCTGATGGTGCTGATGGCGCCCAAGCCGGTCGATGCCAGCGGCGACAAGGTCAGCTACAGCACCATCCGCCAGACCATGGACAAGCGCTGCGTCAGTTGCCACGCCGACAAACCCACCTTCGAAGGCTTCGCCGAGGCGCCCAAGGGCGTGATGCTGCAGACGCCGGAACAGGTCACGCAGCACGCCGCCAAGGTGGCCGAGACGGTGGCCAGCGGCTACATGCCGCTCGGCAACCTGACCGAAATCACCGACAAGGAACGCGAAGAGATCGCCGTCTGGTTCGCCCAGGGCGCGCACACCGCCGATTGAGTCGCCAAGAAACCAACAATCCCGGAAAAGACAGCCATGAGCACTCAGACCACAGCCGCCACCGATCACCGTACCAACGCCTCACCAAGCGCCCTGGACGAACTTTCGAAGCTGCCGCAGGACGCCTTCATCGCCCGCCTCGACGGCATCTTCGAGCATTCACCCTGGGTCGCCGAGCGCGCCTGGAGCACGGGCCCCTTCGACAGCATCGACGCCCTCCACGCCGCCATGTGCCTGGTGGTCGACGCGGCCGAGGCCACCGAACAACTTGCCCTGATCTGCGCCCACCCGGAGCTGGCAGGCAAGGAAGCCGAGGACGGCACGCTGACCACCGCCTCCACCGGCGAGCAGCGCGGCGCCGGTCTCGACCAGTGCAGCAAGGAAGAACTGCAGCGCCTGCGCCAACTCAACCACGACTATCGCGCGCGCTTCGGCTTTCCCTTCGTGGTCGCCGTCAAAGGTCTCAGCCGCCATCAGATCATGGATCAGGTGCAGGCCCGCCTGGCCAATGAGCGCGACACCGAGTTCCGCGCCTGCCTGCGCGAGATTGGCAAGATCGCCCGGTTCCGGCTCGATGCAATGTTCGCCTGAACCAGAATCGACGACACTGCCAACGTCAACCTACTGGCGCTGACCTTCCAACTCACCTGATCGCCCCATCCGGATCAAGACCATGACATCGACCGCCCCCTACCCCCGCGATCTGATCGGCTACGGCAAGAACCCGCCGCACGCCAACTGGCCCGGACGCGCCCGCATCGCGGTGCAGTTCGTCCTCAACTACGAGGAAGGCGGCGAAAACTGCGTGCTGCACGGCGACCCTGGCAGCGAACAGTTCCTGTCCGAACTGTTCAATGCCGCCAGCTACCCCGAGCGCCACCTGACGATGGAAGGTATCTACGAGTACGGCTCGCGGGTGGGCGTGTGGCGCTTCCTGCGCGAGTTCGAGCGTCGCGGCCTGCCGCTGACCGTGTTCGGCGTGTCGATGGCGCTCGAGCGCCACCCCGAACTCACCGCCGCGTTCAAGGAGCTCGGCCACGAGATCGCCTGCCACGGCTGGCGCTGGATCCACTACCAGCACACGCCCGAAGAGGTCGAGCGCGAGCACATGAAGATCGGCATGGAGATCATCGAGCGCCTCACCGGCGAGCGCGCGCTGGGCTGGTACACCGGTCGCGACTCGCCCAACACCCGGCGCCTGGTGGCCGACTACGGCGGTTTTCTGTACGACTCCGACTACTACGGCGACGACCTGCCGTTCTGGACCGAAGTGCAGAAGACCAATGGCGACACCGTGCCGCACCTGGTGGTGCCCTACACCCTCGACACCAACGACATGCGCTTCGCGCTGCCGCAGGGTTTCTCGCACGGCGATGAGTTCTTCGAATACCTGCGCGACGCCTTCGACGTGATGTACGCCGAGGGCGAAGAGCGCCCGGCGATGATGTCGATCGGCATGCACTGCCGCCTGCTGGGTCGCCCGGCACGCTTCAAGGCCCTGCAGCGCTTCCTCGATCACATCGAGAAGCACGACCGGGTGTGGGTCTGCCGTCGCGTCGACGTCGCCCGCCACTGGATCGAGCATCACCCGTTCAAGAAATAAAACCGCTTTTCCACTGCCTGGCCTGCGATACCGCGGCCGGCCCCAGCCCACCCGAACCCACAGGAGATTCTCCATGGCCAGCCACACCCCCGGCGCCCCCGTTTTCGCCGCCCCTGCCGAACTACCCGACTGGGCGCTGCGCTCGGTCGACCTCGCCAACCCGCGCCTGGGGGCAAAGACGCTTGCCGCCTCCGACGACTTCTTCGCCGAAGTCGCGCGCATGCTCAACCCCGAACCGGCCCAGTTCGTGCCCGGCAAGTTCGACATCAACGGCAAGTGGATGGACGGCTGGGAGTCGCGCCGCAAGCGCGTCGCCGGTCATGACTGGGCACTGGTCAAACTCGGCGTCAAGGGCGTGATCCGCGGCTTCGACGTCGACACCAGCCACTTCACCGGCAACTACCCGCCGGCCGTCTCCATCGAGGCCTGCGTGTCCGACTCCGACGAAGTTGACGCCCTGCAGTCTGCAGACTGGACCGAGATCCTGCCGGCCTCGCCCTGCGGCCCCAACAGCCACCACATCCTCGAATGCGCCAGCACCGAGGCCTGGACCCACCTGCGCGTCAACATGTATCCGGACGGCGGCATCGCCCGCCTGCGCGTCTATGGCCGGCCGGTCGGCACGCTCGCCGCCAAGGCAGCCAGCGGCGCACAGATCGACCTGATCGCGATGGAAAACGGCGGTCGCGCCGTGTCGTGGAACGACGCCAGCTTCGGCTCGTCGGCCGCTGCGCTACTGCTGCCGGGACGCGGCATGAACATGGGCGATGGCTGGGAAACCCGCCGCCGCCGCGAACCGGGCAACGACTGGTGCGTGCTCGAGCTCGGCGCCCCCGGTACGGTCGAGAAGATCGAAGTCGACACCGCCTACTTCAAGGGTAACTACCCTGACGGCTGCTCGGTGCAGGCTGCCTACGTCACCGGTGGTACGGACCGCTCCATCACCACCCAGTCGATGTTCTGGCACACCCTGCTGCCCGAGCAGAAGCTCGAGATGGATGCGATCCACACCTTCAGCAACGAAGTGGCCAAGCTCGGGCCGATCACCCACGTCCGCTTCAACATCTTCCCCGACGGCGGCGTGTCGCGCCTGCGCCTGTGGGGCAAGGTCGAATCGAAGTAAGCCTGTGCCATCGCTCCCGCACCGTGCGCCGCGCGCGCTGCGGGAGCGATGCACGCCGCAACCTTCACCGCGCTCCACGCCTCAACAACAGAGAGCCCGCCATGTCCGCACACCCCGCCCTAACGCTAGAAGTGCAGCCCCTCACCCGCGAAGCCTTCGCCCCCTATGGCGACGTCATCGAAGCCAGCGACGCGGTCAAGCACTTCACCATCAACGCCGGCAACACCGAGCGCTATCACGATCTCGCCAACATCGAACCCGGCCCCGACGGTCGCGTCATCGTCTCCCTCTTTCGCGGCCAGGCGCGCACCCTGCCCTTCACCGTGCACATGATGGAGCGTCACCCGCTCGCCTCGCAGGCCTTCATCCCGATGTCGGGCAAGCCCTACCTGGTCGTGGTCGCCCCAGCCGGCGAAGCGCCCGGGGTTCAGGATCTGAGAGTCTTCCTCGGCCGCGGCGACCAGGGCGTCAATTACGCCACTGGCGTCTGGCATCACCCGCTGCTCGCGCTCGATGCGGTGTGCGACTTCCTCGTCGTCGATCGCAGCGGCCCCGGCCACAACTGTGACGAAGTGCAGCTCGAAACACCGGGCGTGATCGCCGCCCGCGCCTGAGCGGCGCGCGGCAGACGCATCGTTTGCCGCGCAGGCCCTCCGCCACCGAGCGTACATCCGCCATGCTGCCCTCCGAGCCCTACGCGGCACGCCCTGATCACTTCAGCGCCGAACAATGGCGTGCACGCGTCGACCTCGCCGCCTGCTACCGGCTCGCCGCGCGTCGGGGCTGGAGTGACCTCGTCTACACCCACATTTCGCTGCGCCTGCCTGGCCGTGACGATGCGTTCCTGATCAATGCCTTCGGCCAGACCTTTGACGAGATCACCGCTTCCAGCCTGCTGACGATCGATTTTGACGGCAAGGTCATCGACGACAGCGCGCGCGTCGCCAACCCCAGTGGCTTCGCCATTCATGGCGCGGTGCATCGCGCCCGCAGCGACGCCCACTGCGTGATCCACCTGCACACCGATGCCGGTATCGCCGTGTCCGCGCTGCGCGATGGTCTGCTGCCGCTGTCCCAGCACGCGATACGCTTCTGGAGCGACATCGCCTACCACGACTACCAGGGCCTGGCCTTCGATGCCAAGGAACAGGCCCGGCTGGTGGCCGAGCTTGCTCACCACCGCGCCATGATGCTGCGCAACCACGGCACGCTGACCTGCGGTCGCACTGTGGCCGAAGCCTTCGTGCTGATGGATACGCTGGAAAAAGCGTGTCGCATCCAGCTCACGGCCATGGCTGCCGGCCCGGTGGCGTTGCCGCCTGATGAGGTGCTCGACCTCAGCCATGCCCAGCTCACTGCCGACCCCGAACCCGAAGGCGCGCTCGAATGGCCCGCCCTGCTGCGCGGCCTGATGCGCACCGAGCCCGACTTCGCGCGCTGAATCCGGACACTGATTCCGGACACTGATCTCGCGCCCCAATCGCGACCGCCAGACGGCACGCTCGTGGCACTGCGTTGCCCGCGCCGTGCCGTGACGTGACGTGACGTGACGTGACGTGACGTCAACCCTATTGATTCATCCCTTACAGGAGCCCCTCATGCCCACCCTGCACATCGAACTCTTCGAAGGCCGCAGCCCGGAAAAGAAACGCGAACTCGTCGCCGCGCTCACCCGCGAGACGTGCCAGGTACTCGACTGCGACCCCGGCGCGGTCGACATCATCCTGGTCGAAGTCAAGCGCGAACACTGGGCAACCGGCGGCGTGATGTGGTCCGAACACCGCTGAAGCCCGCCGCAGCGGTCAGGTGACCGGATTCATTCGGACAATATCGATTTCGTGATGAGTTTTATCAGCTCATAACAGTATTTATATTTCGGCATCTACCTAGACTGAATATCACTTGTTCATGATCAAAAAAAGGAGACAACCGATGTCCGAGCAAACCCTCACGGATGGCCGGTCGACGGTTGACCCCGTCAACGAATGTCCGCCCGCTGGCCGCCTGTTTACGCTGGCCCTGCAACACGTGCTGGTGATGTATGCAGGCGCGATCGCCGTACCCCTGATCATCGGCGGCGCGCTCAAGCTGCCCAAGGACCAGATCGCTTTTCTGATCAACGCCGACCTGCTGACCTGCGGCTTGGTCACCATCATCCAGTCGCTCGGCGTCGGCCGCTTCGGCATCCGCCTGCCGATCATGATGGGCGTCACCTTCGCCGCCGTCGGCCCGATGGTGGCGATGGCGGGCGACCCCACCCTGGGCATCAACGCCATCCTTGGCTCGGGCATCGCCGCCGGCCTGTTCGGCATCCTGTTCGCGCCCTTGGTGTCACGCTCGCTGCCACTGTTCCCGCCGGTCGTCACCGGCTCCATCATCGCGGTGATCGGCATCTCGCTGATGCCGGTCGCAATCAACTGGTCGGCCGGCGGCCAGGCCCGCATCCGTGATGTGGTCAGCGGCCAGCTCATCGACAACCCCAGCTACGGCTCGCTCGATCACCTGGCGATCGCCGGCCTGGTGCTGCTGATCGTGCTTGCCATTACCCGCTATGGCCGCGGTTTCATCTCCAACGTCGCCGTGCTGCTGGGCATGGGCGTGGGTTTCGGAATCGCGATCGCACTCGGCCGGGTCAACTTCGACGGCATCTCCGACCAGCCCTGGATTTCGATCGTGACGCCGCTGCACTTCGGCATGCCGATCTTCGATCCGGTGTCGATCGCGACGATGTGCCTGGTGATGGTGGTGGTGATGGTCGAGTCCCTGGGCATGTTCCTCGCCCTCGGCGATCTCACCGACCGCCAGCTGACGCGTGACGACCTCACCCGCGGCCTGCGCACCGACGGCCTCGGCACGCTGATCGGCGGCTTCATGAACACCTTTCCCCACACCTCGTTCTCGCAAAACGTCGGCCTGGTCGGTGTCACCGGGGTCAAGAGCCGCTGGGTGTGCGTGGCCGGTGGCGCCATCCTGATGGCGTTTGGCCTGTTTCCCAAGATGGCGCTGATCATTGCCTCGGTACCGCAGTACGTGCTGGGCGGCGCCGGCCTGGTGATGTTCGGCATGGTCGCTGCAACCGGCATCAAGATCATGCTGTCGGCCGATATGCGCGGCAACCGCTACAACCTCTACATCGTCGCGCTCAGCATCAGTGCCGGCATGATCCCAATGGTGGCGCCGACCTTCTTCCACAACATGCCGGCCGCGCTGGCGCCGCTGCTGCACAGCGGCATCCTGCTCGCCGCCATCACTGCCGTGGGTCTGAACCTGTTCTTCAATGGCTCACGCAGCAAAACAGGAGAGAACGACCTGGTGCCGCACGCGCACTGAGCGCCTACACTTCCACTGAGCAATCGGCCGGCCGCGCACCTACAGTGCCGGTCGGCCGTTCAGCAGGAGGGCCGGCGAACGCCCCAGAATTTGCGCCCTCAAGGTTTGAGCCGGTACCCCGTCCGGAACATCCACATCACGATAGCGACGAACAGCGCGAGAAACAGCAGCGCCATGCCCAGGCTGACGCCCACGCTGACATCGGCGCTGCCGTAGAAGCTCCAGCGAAAAGCGCTCACCAGGTACACCACCGGGTTGAGCAGGCTCACCGTCTGCCAGGCTGGCGGCAGCATATCGATTGAGTAGAAGCTGCCGCCGAGAAAGGTCAGCGGCGTAATGATGAGCAGCGGCACCAGCTGCAGCTTCTCGAAGTTGTCCGCCCAGATACCGAGGATGAAGCCCAGCATGCTGAAGGTGAGCGCGGTCAGAACGAGAAAGAACACCATCCACAGCGGGTGCTCGATGCGCAGCGGCACGAACAGGCTGGCGGTGGCGAGGATGATGAGGCTGAGCAGGACCGATTTGCTCGCCGCCGCGCCGACATAGCTGAGCACGATTTCGAAGTTCGACACCGGCGCCGACAACAGCTCGTAGATCGAACGCGTGAACTTTGGAAAGAAGATCGCGAACGAGGCGTTGGACACGCTCTGCGTCAGCAGGCTGAGCATGATCAGGCCGGGAACGATGAAAGCGCCGTAGCTCACCCCGTCGACTTCGGGAATGTAGCCACCAATGGCCGAACCGAACACGACGAAGTACAGCGAAGTCGAAATCACCGGCGCCAGCACGCTTTGCAGCACGGTGCGCCCGGTGCGGGCCATTTCAAACAGGTAGATGGCGCGAACGGCATACCAGTTCATGATGCTTCTCCTGCACCCTGGCGCGCAGGCTCGGCAACCAGGCTGACAAAGATATCCTCGAGCGAACGCTGCGTGGTGTGCAGGTCGGAGAAACCGATGTCCGCGGCACTCAGCTCCTGCAACAGGTCCACGATAGCCGTCTCTTCGCCGTCGCCGTCGTAACGGTAGACCAGCTCCGCACCGCCCTTCGCCAGCGTCAGCCCATGGTGCGCCAGTGCCGACGGAATCGCGTGCAGCGGCGTCTGCAGCTGCAGCGTCAATTGCTTGCCGCCGAGCTTTTGCATCAGCGCCGCCTTGTCCTCGACCAGGATCAGCGCGCCCTTGCTGATCACACCCACGCGATCGGCCATTTCTTCGGCCTCTTCGATGTAATGCGTGGTCAGGATTACGGTGACGCCGGTATCGCGCAGGCGGCGCACCAGTTGCCACATGTCGCGGCGCAGTTCGACGTCCACGCCGGCTGTCGGCTCGTCAAGGAACAGAATCCTCGGTTCATGCGACAAGGCCTTGGCGATCAACACGCGCCGCTTCATGCCGCCGGACAACATCATCAGTCTGGCGTCCTTCTTGTCCCACAAGGACAGATCCTTCAGCAACTGCTCGATATACGCCGGCTTTGCCGGCTTGCCAAACAGGCCGCGGGTGAAGCTCACGGTGTTCCACACCGTCTCGAAGGCGTCAGTGGTCAGCTCCTGCGGCACCAGGCCTATCAGCGCGCGCGCGGCGCGATAGTCGCGAATGATGTCGTGGCCGTCCACCGTCACCCGTCCGGTGCTGGGCGTGACCAGACCACACACGATGCTGATCAGCGTCGTCTTGCCTGCCCCATTGGGGCCCAGCAGGGCAAAGATCTCACCGCGGTGAATGTCGAGGTCGACCTGCTTCAGCGCGGCAAAGCCGCCGGCGTAGGTCTTGGAAAGTGCTGAAATGGAAATGATCGGCTGCATGGCTGGGAAGATAGCAGATCGACCCGGCAGTTCCCTGTGCACGGCAAGCTTCCCGACCTTGCAGCGGGTTCGGTGCTGCGTGCTGGCGAACCGCATCGCTCGCCTCTGCATCCGGAAACCATGCCACAGCCTCGACGCCTACCTCACCAATGGCCATGCAGTGCGGCACCCTCCCCCCACACGGCTACAGATCGATACAGACCCGACATCGGTCGCGGCCTACACTGATGTCGACCCTGGCCTGATCGCCATCGTGCCGCAGGCTGCAGCCTGCTTGTCGTCAAGTCCTTTCAAGGAGATCCACATGAGACGTCGATATCTTGTCGCTGCCTCCGTTCTGGCGCTGCTGTCTGGTGGCGTGCTGGCGCAGGCTACCCTGCCCCCGATCGCCGACGACGCCCCCGTTTTCGGGTCGCAGATCATGACTCAGGAAGAACGCGTCGAGCACCGCGACAAAATGCGCGCGGCAAAAACGCTGGAAGCGCGCGAGCAGGTGCGCACTGAGCACCACACGCAGATGGTAGAACGCGCCAGGGAGCGCGGCGTCACCCTGCCCGACGAGCCCCCGGCACGGGGCGGCATGGGGCCCGGCTCAGGCATGGGTTCTGGCTCGGGCATGGGTTCTGGCTCAGGCATGGGCCCCGGCAAGGGAGGGGGCGCCGGAATGGGTCCGGGTGGAGGCATGGGGCCCGGCGCAGGGCCAGGACAGGGCGGGCGCGGAAAATAATCGCCCCCACCACCACCTGAGGCCGGGCGCAATCGGCCTTCACGGCGCGCAGTGGCCTTGTGGCCACTGCGCCAGATTTCGCAACAGCCGAATATCGGTTTCGAGCGGGCGCAGTGCACCTGTCATCCTCTGGGTAAACTCCGGGTGACACGGCTCAGGCACATCGTGATGCTCAGCGTGCACGAGCGCTCAGAGCTTGGCACTCCATCAGCCGGGGCTGCCCCCGTTGCATCCTCTCCTGCGTCAAACAACGCCCCCCGCGCCACCTCTTCCTATTGGCATGTGTTTTGCATCAGCCAACGGTGCTTACTCGAGGAAGAGAACGATGTCGCGAATCGGCATGGGCAGTCTGCAGATCACCCTGCCCAACGGTCGAGTGTTCGACCCCACCGCAACCGAAATCACCGCGGGCAACATCCGGAATCTCTTCCGCCATCTCCACGTCGACGACACCGGACACACCGACCGTCTCTTTGAGACGCTAGCCTCCTACCTGGAACGGCGAGAGGGCGCGGCCGAACGGGCCTGACCCTGCATCAGGAGAGCCGCGCACTTCGGCCGTATCCTCATGCAGGCAACTGGGGTGGCCGAATCGGGCGGGCGCCTCATCAGCTCAGCAGTAGATGATGTCGTAACGGTCCTGCAGTTGCTCGAGCCAGTCTTCATCCTGGTCGAGCGTGGTATCCGGAATATCGATCCGTGCCAGCAGGTGTTCGCTGCGATCGAAGAGCGCCCAGGCAATTTGCTCGTTATCGTGCCGACAGCGGTAGGACAGCCCGGCCACGGCATTCGAGTGAAGGAATAGCGCACGCGAAAATTGCTGGCTGCTGGTATAGGGCTCGATCGCCGATATCTCGCTGTTGGCGTGATTGCGAGCGAGCCCATTGCCATGCAGCTTGGCGACGGTGACCGACCGTTCAAGATGAAGCACCGAGAGCTTGCGCGTCGCCAGATAAGTGCGCGCGATAAAACGGCCGGGGCGACCCGTCTTCTGGCGCAACACGGCCTCGACAAAGGCGCCTTCCGGCGCACTGGCGGCGTAGAGAACGCCGAAGCCCTGGTCTGGCGCGTCGAAACGATAGTCACCCGTCTTGCCGAAGAAGACGGGGTGATAGTCCTTGTGATGAATACGGTAGAGGACGAGCGGACTCGCTTCGGTATGGAGCTGATCGGGCAGGTCGATCAGCCCGAACATCATGCAGCGCCCGCCTGGCTCAGCGCGCGGGCGCAGACGTCCGCATCGTCGACGCGGCCTTGCTGCAGCAGTGCAAGCGGTGACGCATTGAACCCGGGATCGTCGCCAAGCAAGGCATCGAGCGCCATCCAGCCGGTGATGCCGGTCGCAGCAAGCGTTTGCAGGAAGCGATCAAGCCCGCGCAGAACCTGACCGTGGCTGTCGAACTGGCACAGCGGATAGCTGCGCGTGCCGTTGTCGTCGACCCACAGGATTTTGTGCGCATCGCCCCAATCCTTGATGGTCTGGCGGGATTTTCCGAGCCTTTGAGCAAGCACGGTGGGGGTGATCATGCCGCCCGCGGCGTCGATCGCCGATCGACGCGCCTCAAAGGCGCGCAGGTTGCGGGACAATGCCTTCTGGCCCCTTGCCCGCGCCGCATGGGCAAGGAGCTGGCTGCAGGCCTCGAGCGCATCCCCGGCGCCGAGGCGGCCAATCTCTTCGACACTGAGCTGATTGAACGCATCCCGCAGCGGCTGCGTGACAGCGTCGTAGGTGGCGGCCTCCTGAATCAGGGCAATCTCGACAAACCCAAAACCGGGTGACCGTCCGGCATCAGGTGACACGACCACACGGCCAGCCAAGCCTCCGGTCCGAACATGCGTGACTTTGATGGGCGGAATTTCTCGATGAATGCGGGTGCTCATGAAGAAGGCTCCCTGACGATCTGATAGGGCTTTCAGCTTGGCGCTACACGTCCAAATTGTCAAGTTTGTCCAATCAAGAAAGCCGACACAGGGGACAGGACACCGCCCGGAGCATGAACGGACTCAACCCAGCGTCGCCGTCGCCAGCTTGGCGCCGAAGCCGATGAACACCCCGCCCACGCCCGCCGTGGCCCCCGCAGCGGCGCGCCGGTGAAGGCGGAACTGGGCGGCGAGTCGGGCGCCGGCAAAGATCAGCAGCGACAGGTAGAGCAGGCTGCAGATCTGCACGATGACGCCGAGGATGACGAAGGACAGCCCCGGGTGCGCATAGGCCGGGTCGACAAACTGGATGAAGAAGGACACGAAGAACAGGATCGCCTTGGGGTTCATCAGGCTGATGAGCAGCGCCGTGCGAAAGGGATGCGGGTTGCCGCGCACCGGCGGGTAGTCAGGCCGGCCGTCGCCAACCTGTTCGGCCGTTTCGTCGCCGCGCCGCCAAGTGGCGAGCGCGCCGCGCAACAGCCCGAAACCGACCCAGGCAAGGTAGGCGGCGCCAAGGTACTTGATGACCATGAACAGCTCGGGCAGCGTGCGCAGCAGCGAGGCCGCGCCCATCACGGTCAGCAGCATCAGGATGGTATCGCCGACGAAGATACCGGCCGCGCCTCGGTATCCCGCGCCCACGCCCCAGCGCGAGGACGCCGCCATGACGTAGAGCGAGTTCGGGCCCGGCAGCAGCACAATGAAGATGGTGCCGAGGATGAAGGTGCTGAGGTCGGTGACGCCGTAGAACATCGGAATTTCCGCGCGAGGGTGCTGATCGGGTGCTTACTTTGCCATGCGGACGACGTGCGTTCCAGCACGACGTCAAGGAGACACTGCGACGTGAAACGCAAGTAGCGAAAGTACCTCCAGCGATCTCAGGGCCGCCGGGCAATGAAGTCGAGCGGCGCATCGACGCTGTGGCTGCGATGGATGCTCAGCCTGACTCGCAAGGTGTCGCTGTCGGGCCATACTTCATAGCGCTGCACCAGCTCCCGCGGCGGCTCACTGCCGAGAGCGCTTTCGGCGCGGGTGACGAAGCGCAGGCGCCCATCGCCCCATTCGACTTGTTCGATCACGCGCGGCACACCGAGAAAACTCGCTGTGCCCTCGACCTCAGCGCCGCGCACGACGAACTCAAGGCGCTCCAGCAGGCTCAGATTCCACGGATAGACCACCTCCGCCTGCCAGCCCCCCTGCAACGCCTGTGGGCCGGGTGCTGAGGCGAACCAGCCCAGCACCGCGGCGAGCACAATGCCGACACCCAGGATGCCGGACACAAGCACCGCACGGCGCCGACGCGGTGGTGCCGCCGGGGCCAACCACGGCGCCAGCACCGCCTGCAGCCGTTGCAGGTCCGCCGACCACGAGGCATCGCCGAGCGACAGCGCATGGTGTTTGGCGAGGCCGCGAATCGACGCGGGCAGCGCGTCTGCCGTCGGCATTGCCGCCCCCCCGACCAGCACCGGCACCACCGGCTTGCCCGACGCCAGCGCGCCTTCGATCTCGCGCCGCACGTAGTCGTCGGCACGGTCGAGCCGACGCTGGCCATCGAGGCTGGCGCTGAGCCAGCCGGGGCCGATGAGCACCAGCACGGCCTGCACCTGGTGCAAGCCGTGCTCGATGGCGTGCTCGAAATCGGCACCCGGCGTGATGTCGTCCACGTCTCGGAACACACTGCCGGCCCCCAGACGCTGTTCGAGTGCGTCGGTCAGCCGGCCGGCAAAGCCGGCGCTGTCGTCACGACGATAGGAAACGAAGAGGCTGGGCATGGGGGCCTTGAATACTGGAGCCATGACTGCATTCAAGCACGGCCCAGGCTGCGCCGCCATGGTGGCCGGACACAGTGACCGGACACAGGTGGCCAGGCAGCGTCATGCCGAAAACAAGCCACAGCTTTGCCGCTCACCACGGCTCCGGGGGCGCCTGCCGCGGGGCGGGCACCCGGAGGCGGCATCGGCGGACAGGCTCCGGTACCATGACTGTGCCGCCCCAAGCGCAGGCAGCATGCCCGCGCCCGCTAACCGCCAAGGCAGACATGAGCACCTGGATCGAAGAACTCGCCCGTCGCATCGACGCCGATCAGCCCGCGGTGCTGGTGACCGTGGCGGCCACTCGAGGCTCCACACCGCGCGCGCCCGGTGCGCACATGGTGGTCGGGCAGACCGACAGCGCCGGCAGCATCGGCGGCGGACAACTGGAACTGCGCGCCACCGAGCTGGCCCGGCGAATGATGGCTGCAGGCGCAACCCAGCCCGGCGTGGAGCGCTTTGCGCTGGGCGCCAGCGTGGGCCAGTGCTGCGGCGGCGTGGTGCAGCTGGCCTTCGAGCCTATCGACCACCGTGCCCGCGAATGGGTGGATGCAGCGCGCACCCATACCGACGCGCGACGGCCCTGGGGGCGGATTGTCGGCCTGGGGGTGGACGTCGGCGTGGGCTTCATGGCCGCCGAGTCTCACGCGGCCGACTCACCCCCCACCGACTCACACCCCGCCACACCGACACCCGAACAGCCACCGACGCAGCCGCCGACCTGTGTCTTTGATTTCGCCCGGCTCGAGGCAGCATGCAGCCCGGCCGGCAGCATTACGGCATTCCACGACCGCAGCGTGGCCGAGCGCGCCGCCAGCCTGCTTGCCGGCCATGCCCACGGCGCCGCGCTGGCGGGGGCACGGCCGGATGGCGGCGCCAACTGGCTGATCGACGTCAGCGTGCCGCCTGAGCTGGAAGCGGTGCTGTTTGGCGCCGGCCACGTCGGCCGGGCGCTGGCGCAGGTGCTGGCGAACCTGCCGCTGCGGCTGACCTGGGTCGAGACCCGCGACGACGGTTTTCCGCTTTCCCCGCCACCCGGTGTCGAGCTGTGCTGCACCGACACGCCGCTGGCCGAAGTCGCAGGCGCGGCGCCAGGTGCGGTCTTTCTGGTACTGAC
This sequence comes from Thauera sp., assembly GCA_035433105.1. Taxonomy (GTDB): domain Bacteria; phylum Pseudomonadota; class Gammaproteobacteria; order Burkholderiales; family Rhodocyclaceae; genus Thauera. The sequence continues at coordinate 6,337 of DAORUJ010000033.1, read as the reverse complement.
CCACAGCCATGCCCTGGACCTGGATCTGGTGCGCGCCATCCTCGACCGGGCCGACTTTCGCTATTGCGGCATGATCGGGTCGAATGCGAAGCGCGAGAGCTTTGAGCGGCGACTGCGCGCACGCGGCTACGCCGAGTCTGCGATCGGACGCCTGAATTGCCCAATCGGCGCACCGGGCATCACCGGCAAGGAGCCGGAAGTGATCGCGATTGCGGTCGCGGCCGAATTGTTGCAACTGCGCGGTGCCAGCTTTGCCGCCCGCCCTGCCCAGCGCGCCCTGGCCGCGAAAGAGAGCGGCCTGAATGACTGACCCCGCCGACCGCCCCTGCCGCCCGAGCCCGCCGAATGACTCCGCTGAATGAGGCCCGCCCCATGAGCACAAGCGACCCCCTGCGCCTGCGCGTCATCCGCGGCGAGATCCTGCACTTCCTGTCCGATCCGGCCGAACACGGCACCGCCGCCTGGCAGCATTTCGGCGACGGCATCCTTGCCATCCGCGACGGCCTTGTCGCCGAAGTCGGCCCGGCCGACGACATGCTGGCCAAACTGCCATCCGACATCACCCACGACGACTACCGCGGCAAGCTCATCCTGCCCGGCTTTGTCGACACTCACACCCACTATGCGCAGACCGACATCATCGCCAGCCATGGCGAGCAGCTGCTGGCCTGGCTGGAGAAATACACCTTCCCCGCCGAGGCGCGCTTTGCCGACGCGGCCCATGCGGCCACGGTGGCCAACTTCTTTTGCGACGAGCTGCTGCGCAACGGTACGACGACGGCCATGGCCTTCGCCACCGTGCATGCCCAGTCGGTAGACGCGCTGTTCGCAGCGGCATTGCAGCGGCGCATGCGCCTGATTACCGGCAAGGTGCTGATGGACCGCAACTGCCCGGACAATCTGCGCGACACCGCAGCATCGGGCGAGGCCGAATCGCGCGCCCTGATCGAACGCTGGCATGGCCGCGAACGCCTGCTGTACGCGGTGACGCCGCGCTTCGCCGGTACGTCGACGCCCGCGCAGATGGCAGGCGCCGGGCGGCTGTTTGCCGAGCACCCCAGCCTGTACCTGCAGTCGCATGTGGCCGAGAATCGCGCCGAAGTCGACTGGATCGCGAAGCTCTACCCCGAAGCACGCAGCTATCTGGATGTGTACGGCCGCTTCGGCCAACTGGGCGAACGCAGCGTGTACGCGCACTGCATCTGGCTGGACCAGACCGACAGGGCACGCATGGCGGCCACTGGCAGCGCAATGAGCTTTTGCCCGACGTCCAATCTGTTTCTGGGCTCTGGCCTGTTCAACCTGGACTGCGCACGGCAGGTGGGCGTGCGCGTGGGCATGGGCACCGACGTGGGCGCCGGCACCAGCTTTTCCATGCTGCAGACGCTCAACGAAGCCTACAAGGTGCTGCAGTTGAACGACCAGCGCCTGTCAGCCGAAAGCGCTTTTTACCTGGCGACGCTGGGCGGTGCGCGCAGCCTCTACCTGGACGACCGCATCGGCAACTTCCTGCCCGGCAAGGAAGCGGACCTGGTCGTCCTCGACCCGCAGGCCACGCCCTTGCTTGCACGGCGCTCGGCGGCCTGTTCTAGCCTGAGCGAGCGCCTGTTCGTGCTGATGATGCTCGGCGACGACCGCGCGGTGGCAGCAACGCACGTGCTGGGTACAGCGGCGTGGCGCCGGCCGTGCAGTCGCTGAAAGCGAATGTCGAACTGCTACGGTGTTCGGCATGCCCAGGGAGGCGATCCGGCTCGGCGCCGCCGACCAGGTCGTGCCGCTGGGCCGGATTCCCGAAGCCATCCTGAGGCTGTGCCGTTGATGGCAAGCGCCTGGTGAACGCAAGCCCAGCCCGTGTGGCCCGGCAATCCACCCCGGCAATCAGGGCAAGGGCACGCGCGCTGACGCGCGTCGCGACTGCCACAGCGACCACAGGCTGGTCAGGCCCAGTGCGCCGCCAATCAGCAACATGCCGGCGAATTCGGCGCTCGACGGCCGCTCACCCAGCTCGATCCAGCCTGACAGTACGCTGATGAGCGGAATGCCCAGCGCCGACAGTCCGGCCATGCCAGCCGAGACGTGCTGCAGGATGTAGAGCCACAACACCCAGGCCAGGCCCGTTGCCAGCACCGCATTGAACGCCAGCGCGCCATAGAAGTAGGGTGTTGGATCGATTGCCCGTGACGGATGCAGAACCGCGAACGCGGACACCGCGAGCGCACCGAACAGCATCTGCCATGCGGTCAGCGCCAGCACATCGAATTCATGGTCACGCCGCATGCGCTTGGCGAGCACGGCCGAGGCCGCCCAGGTCAGCCCGGCGAGCACCGCCAGGGCGTTGCTGAACGCGCTGCCCTGCATGTTCCAGGGTTCCAGAATCAGCACCAGGCCACCCGCCGCGATCGCAATCGACAGCCATTGCAAGCCGCGCACGCGCTCGCCCAGCACCCACCACGCCATCGGAATGGTCCAGAACGGCATCGTGTACACCAGCACCGCAGTCTTGCCCGCGCCACCGGACACCAGCGCCCACTGGATCAGCGCCGTGAAGGCCCCCGTCTGCAGCAGGCCGAGCAAGGCCACCTGGCGCAGCGCGACGACCTTCATCGGCCGACGCATCAGGGCCAGCACGAGAAACAGAGTCGCCGCGCCCAGCAGCGTGCGAATCGCGGAGAAGTCGAACGGATCGACGTACTGGATGACCTGCTTCATCACCACCCAGTTGTAGCCCCAGATGAGGGACAACAGGATCAGGGCAAGGATGGCAAGCGGCGTCGGGCGGGATGCAGACATGGAGACTGGGGACATGGGGACTGCCTGGCACAAAATGAATTCGTTACGTGACCACCTTATGGATGGGCACGGAATCGGGGAAACAGGAAAGGGGTGATCAACGCTGCGGCATGGGGCTGGAACGGGAGGTCACGTCCCTCGCCACCATCGGCACGCCGGATGATACCTCTGCCCGCTAGCCTTGCCGTGCCCCGGGACCCATACGGCGGATACGCATTTGGTGATGTGCGCTATCAGCAGCCGAAACTACGCATCACCCGCGCTGAGCTACACTTCGGCTGGCCCGAAATGCACCAAGGGAGTGCGCCATGCTGCTCGGTTTGTCGCTGTTCTATGTCGGCGCGGTACTGATCCTGAACGGCTTGTGGATGCTCGGCCGGATCAGCGACCGCGAGATCACCGTGATCAACCTGTTTACTGGCGGCCTGAACCTGCTGGTGTCGCTGAAGCTCACCCTCGGCGAAGGCGCAGACGCCGCCTCGATCAAGGCCGGGGCATTTTCGCTGCTGTTTGCCCTGACCTATCTGTGGGTCGCCTTCAACCGCCTGACGGGTGCCGACGGGCGCGGCCTAGGCTGGTTCAGCCTGTTCGTGGCGATCACCGCGGTACCGATTGCAATCGATACCCTCAGTGTCGCCTCGACCCCCTGGAGCTGGTGGTTCGGGCTGTCGTGGGCGGCTTGGGCGCTGCTGTGGTTGCTGTTCTTCCTGGTGCTGGTCCTGAACAAGCCGCTTACGCGCCTGACGGCGGGCATGGCGATTGCCCAGGGCATCCTCACCGGCTGGCTGCCCGGATATCTGTTGCTCACCGGGGCCATCGCCTAAGGACACACTGACTCATCCGCCTGCGGGTGGATTGAAGCGACCGGGTCTCGGCAAGGACCGGCGCACAAGAAGAAAACCTGAATGCCGATGTACAGTGGAACGTCGCCATACAGCCAACTCAGCGCAGGGCAACACTGCCACAAGTCGGCTGCATGAGCGCCGCGCAGCAGGTCGATCGTGCACTGCAAAAATATAAATTTTTATATTCCGCTTATTAGTGGCACGCACACTTTGCGTCTGACTCAGCCCCTAGACTGATCCCAAGTCAATTCAGCAGAGAGCGGCCACAAGCCGGCAGACCGCGCCACAGCGGGTACCCCCGCCCATGGCAGACGACGAAGCGCCCCCGAAACATCCGCTGCCTGATTTCCTGCTGCAAGCCCCGAATGCCCTTAATGCGGCCCGATGGGGACAAAGAGACAAAACAAGACAATGAAGGAGACAACCATGTCAGACCTCGCACTCGAAGGCGGATCTACGGGAGTCCATCCCGTCGACCAGAAACTGCCCGGTGGCCGTTTGATGGCCCTGGGCATGCAGCACGTGCTGGTCATGTACGCAGGCGCAGTGGCCGTGCCGCTGATCGTCGGCCGTGCGCTCAACCTCACCCCCGAGCAGGTCGCCCTGCTGATCTCGGCCGACCTGTTCTGCTGTGGCCTGGTTACTCTGATCCAGTCGCTGGGTTTCGGCAAACACTTCGGCATCAAGCTGCCGGTGATGATGGGCGTCACCTTCGCCGCGGTCGGTCCGATGGTGGCGATGGCCAACGTGCAGAACGGACCAGAGGGGGCACGCGCCATCTTTGGCGCGATCATCGGCGCCGGCATCATTTCCATCTTTCTCGCCCCGCTGATGAGCCGATTGCTGCGCTTCTTTCCGCCGGTGGTGACCGGCACCATCATCGCCATCATCGGCATCAGCCTGATGCGCGTCGGTGTGGGCTGGGCGATGGGCGGGCCGGCGCACCTGGCACAAAGCGTTGACGTGCCCAAGCTGGTGCAGATGGTCGATGGGGCCAAGGAAAAAGCCCTTGCCGCCGGCGTGGAACTGGCAAAGCTGCCAGGGCCAATCCCGATGAGCACAAGCCCGACCTATGGCGCGCTCGACAACATGGCGATCGCCGCCTTCGTGCTGATCGTGGTGCTGCTGCTGGTGCGCTACGGACGCGGCTTCGTTGCGAACATCGCGGTGCTGCTCGGCATTGTCGCTGGCTGCGTGGTCGCGGCCTTCATGGGCAAGATGCACTTCGACAAGGTCGCCAACGCTCACTGGTTCGACATCGTCACGCCGTTTGCCTTCGGCATGCCGATCTTCGATCCAGTGATGATCCTGACCATGACACTGGTGATGATCGTGGTCATGATCGAATCGGTGGGGATGTTCCTGGCGCTCGGTGAAATGACCGACAAGCAAATCAGTCGCACCGAACTTGCCGCTGGCCTGCGCACCGATGGTCTGGGCACCCTGATTGGCGGCATCTTCAACACCTTCCCCTACACCAGCTTCTCGCAGAACGTGGGCCTGGTCGGCGTGACCGGGGTCAAGAGCCGCTGGGTGTGCGTGGCTGCAGGCGGCATCATGATCGTGCTGGGCATGTTGCCGAAGATGGCAGCGCTGGTGGAATCAGTGCCGGTAATCGTGCTGGGTGGTGCCGGTCTGGTGATGTTCGGCATGGTGGCCGCAACCGGTATCCGCATCCTGAGCAACGTCGACTTCAAGAGCAACCGCAACAACCTCTACATCGTCGCGCTGTCAATCGGCTTTGGCCTGGTGCCGCTGGTGGCCCCGCGCTGGACCCAGCACATGGCGCATAGCCTGCACCCGCTGCTGGAGTCGGGAATCCTGCTGACGGCGATTTCGGCGGTGGTGCTGAACCTGTTCTTCAACGGAGGGCGCGATGATCGCGCCGCGTCGATCGAAGCGGCGAAAGCGGCCGAGGCGCACTGACTCTGGCCGACTGACTCTGGCCGACTGACTCTGGCCGACTGACTCTGGCCGACTGACCTCGCCGACTGATCCACCCTTGCCCGGCATGGCCGGGCCACGCCAATCCCCGTGACGCGCGTCGTCGGCTTTCTCAGCCCGCGCCGAAGTCACGGGGATTGGCGTTTCATGTGAAGACCGACCGGCAGCCGATGAAGCCCTGCGTCCAAGGGGCCGGGTCTCTAAGCCGCCCTGCCCGTCCGCATGAACACCACCTTGACGTCGCGCGGCGGTGCGTAATAGGGCGCCGACGTGACCAGCAGGTCGGCGCCGGCCGCAACGTAGGCGGCTGCGTTGGCGGCGTGCACACCGCCGGTCGCGGCAAGCTTCACCTGCATACATTCAGCATCGACCAGACGACGGCACGCCTGCACCTGCTCGGGCAGAAATTTTTCGAGTTGCAGCACGTCCGCGCCGGCACGTGCCCACAGCAGGGCTTCCGCCTCGTCCGCGACTTCGACGACGATCTTTTTTTCCGCTTCCAGCCGCTTCAGTCGGGCGATGCTCTGCGCCGGCTCTTCGTCGACAAACAGCCTGTGCTCCTGAAAGATCAGCAGGCTCTCGGACAGCCCCAGCCGGTGCAGCCTCGCACCGCCCGACCTGACGGCCTTGGCCGAGAGGGCCCGGGTGCCGGGTACGCTCTTGCGCGTGCAGGCGACCGGCACGCCGGCTGCCGCAGCAACGATCGCGGCCGCAGCGGTCGCGATGCCGCCGGACCACTCCATCATCACCTGCGCCGT
>DAORUJ010000032.1:0-26338 GCA_035433105.1 Thauera sp. | reverse complement strand
CGTCTCCACCGCACTGACCCTGCTGGTCATTCCGCTGCTTTATTACGCCTGGCTCAATTATCAGGAACGCGCCAAGACACCCGGCGTGGAAGCCACAGTGTGATCCGGCGCAGCGCCGGTTCGGTCCATTGACTGCCGCCGTCTGCAGAGGCGAGCGGCGGTGACCCAGGACCACCGCGATACAAAGCTGCAAGGTCCCTGAATTTGTGTCGGCAAGCGGTTACAGAACGATCCGGGATCGTTCCAGCGCTCTTGCAACCTCGATTCGCATTGCGCATCGATGGCGGCATCGAATGATCGAAGTCACTTCTCGCATCCTGTCATTGTTCTCAATGCCGCGATCACATTGCGCAACTAGGAAATGCCAGGAGTGGCTTGCCCAGGCGCGCGGTGACCGCGAATACGCAGCAGGGCAGTCGACAATCCCAGAGCGGCTGCCACGATGGACCATACGGCCAGATCGGGTGCCTGCCGGTAGATTCCAAGCCAGCCAATCCCTCCCCACCACGGCAAGCCAAGCAGAATGGTGAGAGCAAACACCAGCTCACGTGCCGCCACCGCCAAGCTTCGAGGCGCGCGAACCGCCTTGACGATGCCGCGCAACTGAAGCGCTGTGATCATGAGCATACCGATCGCCATACCAAACAAGATCCATCGCAGCGGCCACGCCGGTGAAGGCGCTGGAGGCTGCCCCAAAGCGATGGCCGCCACCCCGTCAGCGATGCGGTGACTGCTCGGCGATCCAATCGCCGCGGAGACATTCGTCAACACCGCGACGCCGATTCCTCGCTCCGGCAACAGAACCATCTTGCCGCGGTAGTTGGGCAAAATCCCACCGTGATGGACGGCATGCGATCCACTGATTTCACTGACACGCCAGCCCATCGCATAGCCAAAGTCGGCAAGCTTCACCAACGGCCGGTGCATCGTTGTCACGCTCGATTCCGATACCACTCGTGTACCGTCGAGTTCGCCGCCGCGAAGCTGCATGCGCATGTAGCGACCCAGATCGTTTGCACTCGCAATCAATGCGGCCGTCGGCAGTCGACCAGGCTCAGGCGGCAACGGGTGTGCAACAGCAAACCCGAACATCATCTGATGACCCTGCGCCAGTCCGGCCGCGAGCGCTGAGGCTTGATCGACAAACGAGTGGAGCATGCCGAGTGGCTCGAAGACGTGACGAGCTACATAGGCACCGAAAGACTCGCCTGACACGACCTCGACGATGCGGCCAAGGATCTGGTAATTGGGGCTCGCGTACTCGTATGCCGCTCCTGGCGCGCGCGCGAGATGGACATCCCGCAGGGCGGCGACATGATCGGCGAGCGTGGCGTCGTCCTTGCTTGCTCGGGCCGCGTTCGCAGGAATGCCGCTGGTATGAGCCAACAGTTCGCGAACCGTGATTTGCCCCGCCTGCGCGGATGCCATCGTAAAGTGGGGCAGGTAGCTCCGCACTTGTGCATCAATATCGATCTGACCTGACTCAACAAGCTGCATAACGGCCAGTGCAGTGAAACTCTTGCTCATCGATCCGAACAGAAACGGCGTATCCGCGGTTATGGTTTTGGCGTCACTGGGGTTTGTGCCGAAGCCTTCGGTGTACAAAGTGCCATCCCGGCTAACGACGACAACCGCCAATCCCGGGATCGCATCTGCGCGAATTTGAGAAGATATGAATTGACGAATCTTCGCCACGTCGATTGAGCTGGAGTCTGCATGCGCGATTGGTGGCAATGTGACAAGCGAGATGAACAGAAATCTCGCAAGGACTCGCCACGCATGCAGCGCACAAGTCCGATACAACGACTTGCCACGGCTGATAGACGGCTTCAAATCACGCTCCTTTTCTCGTCAATTGTGCGGTGAGACTGCACAAGCCTTGGCGTGTGAAACTCCGATATACGGGTGGGCCAGCTCCACAGCATCCAGATCCAGAATGGAATTGCACAAGCGAATACCAGGGTCGTCCCGGTGCCTGAAAACTCGAACAGCATATTCACCCAAGCATGCAGGGTGACTGAGACAAGCACGGCACGGCTGCGCTCCACCGCCATTCCGAGCAACGAGCTCAGCAAGACGCATGAGAGTGGATACCAGGCCAGATAAGCGAGCATTTCGTGTGTATCGCGGCCGGCAAACAAATTGGTGAAATGCCATCCACACCACATGGCGCCGACCAATCCGAAACGCTTCCACCAAACCAACGGCCGCAACGCGTCCTGCAGGAAGCCGCGCCAGCCGAGTTCCTCGCCGAGCGTGTTGAACAAGCCGACGATAGCGAGCAGGAATACCAGCACATGTACCGGCGGCGTGCCGGGCTGCATCGGAATGCCCGGAATGGCCAGAGCAGCCATCGGCAAGAAGTAGAAGGCAAGCGCTCGCCACGGGTGGCCGCCGAGGATGTTGGTGCGGCGTGGCCAACGATCCCGAAACAGCCGCCAGCATACGAGGGCAGCAAGGCCCGGCCCCCACATGATCAGTGAGGTCTTCAGAAAGCCCGGGCATGGAAGCGAATAGAACGCCTGGGTGTGAAAATCGCGAAGCCAGAAGAACGGCCAGGACCAAGCGCATGCCAGCGCATAGAACGTGACGATTGATCGCCAATAAACGTGAGGCGATGGTGGGGCCTGGATATCTTCGTGTGACATTTTCGGCGTTCGACTCTTATCGGCTGAAACGAAAATCATGCCCATTGAAATCGGATGCGGATCAAGGGCGCTGTATGGTTGGCAACGCGATAGATGAAACGCTTTGTTTGCCGCCGCCTGGACCCACGGCGAGGGCTATGGCCGCAATGTCTGAGGCAAAGCAGGTGGCATTCAAAAGGCTCCCCAGCCGCACCGTGCGACTCGTCAAGGCAACCAGCATTCGCTTCGCCGCGCAGCACGGCTGGCAAACCTGTTGAATGCGATGACGGTTGTGCCAGTTGATCAGCATTGCCTGTTTCGCGTCCGGCACTTCCCTCGGAGCGTTCTCACTCCGGTACAGCAAGCCAAGTACGATCAAGGCATCGGTGTGGTTTGCACATTGACCACTCGCCATTTGCCATTTTCGCGGACGTAAACATCGGTGTAGCGATAGTGGCTGGTGAACGCCTTCCCATTCCAACTGCCATGCATTTCCGTAGTGCCCGTCAGCAACGCGGTATCGCCATAAATGCGCGCCTGGAAATCCTCAACCTTGTAGGGCGCGATTGAAAGCCGCAAGTCCATGATCGCTGCAACGAAGCCCGCTTTGTCTGCCTTGGCGCCGTCACTGCCGATTTGCATGAAAGTTGATGCAATGTTGTCTGCTATCGCCTTGCGATCCTTGTGGATGATCGCTTGATCCCAGGTGTCGGCCTGGTGCCTGAGCATGGCTTCAGTAGCGGTGTCAGCGTGCGCAACTACCAGCGCCGAAGCAACAAAGACGACCATGGAGGTACAGATCGTTAACTGGGGAATCATCGTTTGGGTCCCTCTCCGAGAAGTTTCTTCAGATGTTAATGGCAGCATCATTGCTCGGTCATCGTGACGGCCGAGCAATGATGAACCGATCATTCGGACTGGCTGTAACTCAGCAGCTCAAATTCCTGGGTATCGTTTTTGTTGTGAGTGAGGCCACCGGCGCGGGCGATGAACTGGTAGCGCGTTCCCGCCTTGAGCTTTCCAGTGGGCATCAGCGATTCTGTGCCGGGAACAACATAGACCATCAGCTTGTAGCCATCAGCCGTCTGCACGTGAACCGCATCGTTGACCGCCAAGCGCGATGAATTGACGAACGCGCCCGCATAATCGGCCTTGACGTCACGGGCCACCACCGTGCCTTCGAACGTGGCAATCTTTTGACTGGTGGGATCTCCCGCGCTTCCTTCGTGTTTCTCTTCTCTTGCCTGCATCATCGAAGCGACGGATTGATAGCGAATTGTCCATTCCACCTCGTCCGTATCACGCATGACGTGATCGGAGGTTGTCAGCAGATTCTCGGTCCAGTTTCCGCACGCCTTGTAGCGCACGCAGATCGGCCAGCCGGTCGAGAGCCAACTGCCGAGCGAGCGGGTTGGATTGCTGGAGCCCATCTGACGTGCGATGCCCGGACCCCAGGCGACGGCCGCCTGGCCCTGCTCCGGTGCGACAACAATGACCGCACCGTTTCCGACATCGAGCTTGCCGACGCGCAATTCGCGCATCATCGCCAGCGCATAGGCATCAGCCTCCAGGCCGTGCAGATCACGCACCAACAGCGTGACGATTTCGACTCCGTGCACACGCGCATGCTCGACGAATTTGGCTTCAAACGTGGCACGGATCGAAAGATCCAGCGCGCCGTATTCGTCATAGATGAATCGATCAAACTTGCTCGGTATCGAACCCGGTGCCGGCAGATGATCAACACCGGCCAACTGAGTCGGCGGGGCGTTCGGGTAAGTGCGTGGAGCAGGCATCGATCTGACTGACGGTTGGGCAGGTGCGGTTGCCGCCACATCGCGTGACCCGCGTTCGCTGGTCGGAACGGTCGGCACAGGCGCCGATGTTACTTTCGCTGAAGCGACAGGCGTCGGTTGTCCACTGGTACAACTGCCGTGTTGCTGCACGCAGGCTTGCTGCCAACCTTCGCGCACTGCGCTCAAGCGCTTGCCACGTCCGGGATGCGTCTTCCCATCCGGCCCTTCAGGAACGAGCGCTTCGAGGGCCGTTTGCGCATCATTTAGACCTGCGCCCATCTTGTACAAAACAAAACCACTGAATTTGTCAGCTTCAAGCTCGGTCGGCGGTTGACTGCCACCGGGCGTGATCGTGTGGCCGGAAAGGTGATGTCCGATCTCGTGGGCCATGATGCTGACCGGCGCCCAAAGATTGCCATGCGTAGCCTGACGCACCACATCGATGAACTGCGGGTTGAAGGCGATCACGCGCCGGGGAATTTCGTGATCGTCAAGCAGGATCACCGCCGCCGCGTTCGGCACATCGGCTTGCACCACGACAAAGTTTTGCGGTAGCCCGGTGAAGTTCATGATCTTGGCGACCATGTCACGACAGTCCGAAGGCGCATCGCCGGATTTGCCTTTGAAGCTGACCGGATCACCGTCATAACTGCAGGCCTGCAAGGAGGCAGCCACCTCGTTGATCAAGGCAACCTGATCGACGGCGGGCGCTTTCGGAGTGGATTGCACGGCTACGGCAGCCGGTGCAGCTGGCGAGGAATCGGGTGCACTGCTGGCGTCGCAAGCCGAAAGGGCGAGCAGAAGGCTCAAGGCGCTGATCGGTCTCATCAAGTTGAAGGTAATTCGTTTAGTCATCAGGAATCTCCGCAAGGGTGCGATGGGGTTGAGCAAGCGATCAAGCCGTTTAGAGCACGATCCGGATAAGAACCAGGGCGTAAACACGTACAAGAATCCATTTGCAGGCAATAAAGAACGCGCTGGCCACGAGCAGCCGCTTCCAGCCACGCCTGGGATCAATCACGAAAAATTGGCGACATGCGATGCAGAAAACCAACACACCCACGGCATCAAGCAACCAGCTGGACACAAAGCGGTGCCGGCTGAGAAATACGGCATCTGTCCACACCAGTGTCGGCAACTTGGTCAGGACACTCACTACCACCACCACGAACTGGATCGTGCACGCGAGCATGAGATGCTCATAGAGGTTGAATCCGCCATACCGGCGATAGAACAACCACGTGGCCAGCACGATCGCGACGACACTGAGCGAAAACGACAGATTGGCCCATGCCTGCACAATCGTCATCGCGCTGGATATCGGCGCATTGGCAGACGCCAGATAGTTGCCACGTTGAACAATGAGCACGAGAAACCCGATGCCAACGAGCAACAGCTTGATCGGGTTCAAATGACGTTTGCGCGCTCCGAACACGTATTCACGTGCGACCATGCCGGGGCGACGCAACAAACGGCGCGCCGACACCACGACAGTCGCATCGAACCATTTGAACTTGTTCCATACCTCTTGGCCGAGCTGCCAACTGCCGACGCGCTCCACGCGTTTCTGTCCGCATTGGGGGCAAAAGGGAGTGTGCAGATCCGCACCGCAGTTGTGACACTGCGGCGCGGCGAAGTGGGCGGCATCGGGAATGGCTTCCAATGCCCCATTCTGCTCTGCGTTGGCGGACATCGGCAGCGTGTTCGCAAGCACGTGAATCAACGGCCGAGCGAGGACAGCTCGAAGTTGTCGAATGTCGCCATGGTTCCGGCGGCTTTCTCACCGAAGATGATCAGGCCGGCCGTGCCCTGGGTCAGGTCGCTGTCCTTGACCACCAGACTGTCGCCATCCTTGGCACTCAGGCGCAGCTCGTCACCCTTGCAACTCACGGTAAGGCGCGTATCGACGCTTCCAGCGAGCACGCTGCGCAAGCGACCCAGTGCCAGCGACTTCACTTCGCCCTTGATCACCTTGAAGATCATCAGCCCTGCATCGCCGCGTGCGGCGAAGCCATAGAAGTTCTGCGCATCGGTGACGCGACAGGCCAGGCCGGCCAGTCCCGAGCCAACGCCGGCCAGCAGGAACATATCCGACTCGATGGAGACATCCCCCGATCCAGCCTGTTTCGGAGCCTTCACGTAGCCGAACACATGATCGGCCACCGGTGTGAGCTGGTAGTCGCCATCGGCATAGATCGCAAAGCCCAAGTCCTCAACGCTGGTGGCACCCGAATGCGGCCAGCCACTCTTCGCGTTTGAAAAATCGTCAGTCATGACAACGCTGGCCGCCGAGGCAAACGACGAAACAGCGAGCAGGGCAGCACCGAGCAGGCCAGCAAAGGATTTGCGATTCATGGAAGGGCTCCGACGTCGGCGAAATGCCTCGTTCTGGATCGCAGTACGCAGAACAATCGTGTTTCCTCCGCCAACCGGGCGAATAAAGACCGGTTCGAATAGCAGCAGGAGCAAGAAACTTGAATGTGATTGGGCGGGACCGGAGAAAAGCGGGCGGAACTGCGTACTGCGAGGAGACCCCCCTCATGGAGTTCCATCCCTCATGCCATTCAAGCGCATTCTTTCCTGCCTCCTGACCCTGCTCGCGCTCGCCAGCGGATCAGCCAGTGCCATTGCACCACCGCCAACTGGGCCTGCACCAACTATTCCGTCCTGGGTTGCCAGCTATTTTGGTGGCAACGGTATTGGCAACTACGAGAGTATCAACAGCATGGTGATTGATCCGGAGACTCAGGACATCATCGTCGTCGGCGAAACCAACTCCGCGAATGCACCCGTCACGATCGGTGCGGCGGACACATTCTTCGCCGGTGGCAGCGAAGGCTTTGTTGCACGTTTCAGTACGGATCTGCGGACGTTGCGTGCGGCGACTTATTTTGGCGGCGACGGGCAAGACGTGGCCTATGGGGTGACGCTTGATCCGCGCACCGGCGATGTCCTTATCGTCGGTTACAGCAATTCAGCGACGCTACCGGGTATCGCCGGCGCGCCACAGACGCTGCCCGGCGGTGACTTCGATGCCTTTGTGGCGCGGCTCTCGCCGAATCTGGATCAGATTCGACAGTCGACGTTCTTTGGGCGCCTCGGCACGGAATACGGTATCGGCATCAAGGTACGACAAAGTGATCGCAACATTTTCATTGTTGGTTCCAGTACATCCTATACCTTGCCCGGAAGCGAATCAGGCGCCCAACCGGTCAGTGGCGGTGGTGGTCGAGACGGCTTCGTCGCCCGATTCAGCGCGGACCTGCGCAGCCTTGGGGCATCCACATTCCAGGGTGGAAATGGCAATGACGATCTGTATGCGATGTGGATTGATCCCGCGACGGACGACATGGTGGTGACTGGCGATACCGCGTCAACCAATCTTGGCAATGTTGCCGGTGCCGCCCAAGGCCAACTTGCCGGCGGCAATGATGTGCAACTTGCGCGCTTTTCCGGAAATTTGGCTATACGGCATCGTTCAAGCTACTACGGCGGCAGTGGCAACGATTCCGTATACGCGATTGAATTTGATCCCACAACGGGCGGAATTCTTGTCGCCGGTTCAACAAGGTCCCCAGCATTGCCCGGTGCTGTCGGGACAGTCCAGGACGAATTGGGCGGCGGCACTGACGGTTTCGTGGTGAGATTCGCGACGGATCTCGGCGCACGCGGTCGGGCGACCTATATCGGCGGCGAAGGGTTTGATGGAGCCTACGCCATGACGGTGAAGCCGGATGGTCAGATTGTGGTGACCGGTGTTACACAATCGGAATACCTGCCCGGCGCACCACCTCTCATCGGAAATAACACCTCGGTGTTTGTAGCGCGGATGCCGAGCAGCATGCTCGGCAATTTTTCCAGCCTGCGTTGGGGCGGTTCGGGCACTGCCACCCTAGGACTGACGGTCGCCCAGTCCGGCTCCGATCGCGTGTGTGTCGGCGGCTTCACCAACGGTCCCGGCTTGCCGTACATGCTGGGTGGTGCTCAGCCCACTTATGGCGGAGGCAATTACGACGGATTCCTCACTTGTGTCAAGGACGACCAGTTTCCGATCTTCGTCGATGGCTTTGATTGATCGCACTGCTTCCAGGCGCATGCGACAGGTTTGATCGACCGCTCGCCTGCGGATTCGTGATGTGTATCGGCGCCTGCCCCGACTGCAACGGAGACATACAGGCGGGCGTTGAGTGAATTGATCGGTTGTGCGTGTGTGGCGCCCCGCTATCATGGCGCGATGCACAACTCGATCGATGACATCACGGGCTGGATCCGGCAATGGCAGGACGGCGATGAGCACGCGCGTGACCGTGTGTTCGGACAGCTTTATACGGAGTTGAAGCGATTGGCTTCGGTGGTGCTGCGCAGTGAATCGGGTCACGAAACCATGCAGCCGACGGCCTTGCTCAACGATGCACTGATGAAACTGCTCAAGGCACGCGCACCGGAGGCCGAGAGTCGTGGGCATTTCGCCCGTATCGTCGCGCGTGCGATGCGCCAGATCCTGGTGGATCGGGCGCGTCGGAAGCTCGCGGACAAGCGGGGCTCGGGCGAGCAGCCGGTGTCATTCGATGCAGATCGGCACGATGTGGTGCTGACGGCATCGCCCGAGCAGATGGTATCGCTCGATCAGGCGATGATGGCGTTGGCCAAGATCGATCCGGTCGCGGCATCCGTAGTCGAGTTGCGTGTGTTTGCCGGAATGACGATTGAAGAGACCGCACAGGCCCTGGAGCTGCACCCTTCGGCGGTCAATCGTGAATGGGCACATGCCAGTGCCTGGCTCAAGTGCAACTTGTTTTCTGCCGTGGATTGATACGATGAAACCCACCGAGGCGATCGACTACCAGCGACTGAAAACCGCCTTTGGTGAGTTGATCGAAGCAACCCCCGACGTTCGCGTTGCGCGGCTCGCTGAATTTGAAGCCGAGTCGCCAGAATTCGCCCAGCGTCTACGCCAGCAGCTGGCCTCGATCGGCAAGTCCTTGCCGTTGCTAGATCGTGTGGCAGCCCATCCCGCCGCGCCTGTCCTCGAGCGCTATACGATCTTGCGCGAACTCGGCCGCGGCGGCATGGGCGTGGTCTGGCTGGCCGAGCGCGATGTGGGCGGCATCAGCCAGAAGGTGGCGATCAAGCAGGTCGCCGGATTTGGCATTGACCGCGATGACCCGCGACGCTTCGAGCGCGAACGTCGCATCCTCGCCGGGCTTGAGCATCCCAATATCGCCGCCTTGCTGGATGGCGGGACCGATAGCCACGGTCAAGCTTTCTTCGCGACCCAGTTTGTCGATGGCGAACGCCTCGACAAGTGGTGTGAAAAGCACGCGCCCGACGCGCGATCCCGCATCATGTTGCTGCGCGATATTGTCTCGGCGGTTGCCTACGCGCATCGCAACCTCGTCGTGCATCGCGATCTCAAGCCGGCGAATATCCTGGTCACGCGAGAAGGTCAGGCCAAGTTGCTTGATTTCGGCATCGCGCGCGCCCTCGATGATGATCCGTTGACATCCGACGGGCAGAGCCAGATGACCCTGCGCTACGCTGCGCCCGAGCAAGTGGCCAATGACGGCGGCGAAAAAGGCGTCAGCGTTGATATCTACGCGCTCGGCGTGCTGATGTACGAGATGCTCGCGCAAGCGCCGATGTACCGCGATGCCAACGGCACGGCTGCGCTGATTCACGCCATTCTCCACGAAATTCCAATCGCTCCATCGAAGGGCGAAGGAGCCGTTCGCGGTGCCGATGCGGATCTGGATGCGATCTGCCTGCGCGCCGCGCGCAAGCGTCCGACAGATCGGTACAGCGATGCGGCGGCACTCCTTGCCGACCTTGATCGTTGGCTGATGTACGCGCCAGTCGAAGCGCGACGTGGTGAACGCGGTTATCGATTGCGTAGTTTCGTGCGTCGGCGCTGGCTGGCCATCGCGGCATCCCTGGTAGCCGTCGCTGGCGTGGGATACCACCTCATAACTCAGCAGCAGCAACTCGCTGAAGTTGAGCGTCAACGCGATCGATCACAAGCGCTGGCATCACACTTTGCTGATTTGTTCGATGAGGCGAATCCACGCGAAGCCGAATCCGGCGACGTGAGCGCGGCCACCCTGCTGGAGCGAAGCGTACAGCGCCTCCAAAATGACCAGAGTCGCCCCGCACTCACCCGCGCGGCTTTGCTGGTTGCCAGCGCGAGTGCCTTGTCTGCTCTAGGCCACTCGCATGAACAGGAGAGCGCTGCGCGACTGGCCCTCGAGCTTGCAAGCACCGTTGAGCCACGGGATGCAGCGCTTCTCGTTTCGGCTCACGCGCAGCTTTCTGGTGCCCTGCTGCGGAATGGAAACGCTGAAGCCGCCTTGCGTGAAGCGGAAGCCGGATTGTCCTTGTTCGAAAGTGGCGATGCGCACGATCCTCTGGTGCGCAACAACCTGATCCTCCAGGCGGCAACCCAAGCCCAGACGCTGGGCGACACATCACGAGCTCGCGCTTATTACGAGCGAATCGTCGTACTGACACGAGACAACCTCGGCGATTGCGAACTGCTCAAAGACTATCTGGCGGCCCAGATAAATCTTGCAACCACGGTCATCAATTCCAATCCGCGTGAATCATCCGATCGGCTGCAGGAGGCGCTTGATCTGGCTGCAAAACACGGGCTTGATTCGCAGGACATTTTGTTGCCGATGCGCATGTACCTCGGCACCGCCTTGGTTCACCAGCATCGCCTGCGTGAATCACGCGAGGTGATGGAGAAGCTACTGGTCGACGCGCGCGAGTTTTATGGTGAAAACGACTTGTGGCGCGCCATGATGCTGACCAATGTCGGCATGCTCTGCGTACTCGATGGGGAACCTGAGCGGGGTAATGGCCTGTTCGCGGAAGCCCACTCGATCGTGTTGGGCCAGGTTGGGCCGGAAAGCCTGCGCACGCGCGCACTCGAAGCCAACCAGAGCCTTGTGAAGGTAATGGCGGGCGATTGGCACGAAGCAAAGAAACAGATTGAGCCAGTTCTTGAATGGATGATTGCCAATGGTCAGTCCGAAAAGCCCGTAGCGCAGTATCTGCGAATTGCGCGCGCCTACGTCGAAGCACGGATTGAGCCGACTCCGGAACATCTGGCCGTAGTCATCGATGCGGCCAGAGCGAATGCGTCGTGGCGCACCTATTACCGCTGGACCAGCGACGACTGGGTACGATGGGCGCAGTCGCAGCAGCGGGCGTCAGTGAGATAGGCGTAGGTAGAATTAAGCTGCATTTTATATCCCATTTTTTTTGCGACCCGCTTGACGACCCCATCCGCTCGAAACGCCGCTGACACTCCGAGTGACCTCGGAGTGTTGCAATAGTAGTGGTGCGGCCTGCATGCACGCATTGCTGCTCCACGCCAGCACCTGCCCGGAAATCGACAGATCTGAAACCTGTGGAGGCCCGCTTCCGGCGCCAGCATCGATATGCGCTGACGATCGTGTCCGCGTTCGATCGCCAAATCTGAAGATCGTGCTTCGGAGGATCCGCTTTGTCATTCCTCAAACCTGCTGCGTCGCCGCTGCGGCTGTCCGATTTTGTAGTGCAAAACGCACCCGCTCTTGCAACTGACCCAGGCTTGCTGGCGATCCTAAAAACAACTGCACTAGTCGAATCACGTGCCGATAAATATGCGCAATATCTGCACGCAGTATTTCGACGGCGGAACTGTCGATGGCGCCAAGCCATTGAACGCTGGAACACTGAAGAGCGACTGCATGGAATGCTGTTGCGAGGGCTGGTCAGCGCCGCCGATCCGACTTTTGATTTCGTTTCCGCGATGCACCGTTATACGACCACCGTCCCCTATCACGCATGCGATGGTCGCTCGGTTCGCGGATCCATTGCGGGTGAGCTGGTGGCGGTGCGTGGTTGAGGCGCTGGCGAGCACCTTCTACCGAGCGCTGCGGGATAGTCTGGAAACGTCCATTCCGCGAGCAGCCTTGGCCGCGCTGGCTCGAGACGAAGCGCGCCACTACGGTATGTTTTTGGCGATGCTGCATGAGGAGCAGAAAGGCCTTGAAGCGCTTGGACGCTGGCGGCGTTGCTGGATCGGCCTGCGTCGTATGACTGAATTGGGCGATCAGCAAATCATCGGCGCTTATGCTGCTGCATGTACCGCACAGGTCGACAGTGAACCGTCGTGGCTGCCCTCGCAGCAGTATGCCGCAGCGCTCTATCCGCGCTACCGGTTGCGCCACCTGCTGTTCGCCGCCCGGCTGCTATGTCCAGTTCTGTTTGAGCGGCGCGATGGACTGACGGTGATGCTGTTCGCGCTGCTTTTGCACGCGGGGGTAAGGCTGAGAGGAACTGTTTCGTGCGGCAAGGTGTGTGGGGTGTTGCTTTGGAAGTCGGCGACTACGCAATGATCGATACGCTCATCTGGCAAAGCCAAAGCGCAAACTGTTGTGGGTGGAACAAACGCGTCAGAATGATGGCGCGGGCGATCAGCGCACCGAGCTGCTTTCCCCACGCAGCTACCACGCCAAGTCGTCAGGCACCTTGAACTGCGCGTAATACGCATCGTCTTCCGAGCTTTCGACTGACGGGGTGGCGCCGGCTTGCTGGCTGTGGTCGAGTACGATCATGCTGGCGTCGCGTTCGCGCACCTTGTCACCTGCCGCACGTGGCAGCAATTCGTAACGGTCACCGAGACGGGCAATCACGAGTGCCCCGGAAGAAAGCATCTTGCGCAGATCCTCGTTGACGAGCAGGCTGCGGATGGTGCCGTCGGCGGTGAAGCGGTACTCGATCTCTCCCGTGCGTGGGATTTTCTTGTCTTCGATGATTTGACGGGCTTGCGCGCCCAGTTCCGTGATGCGCGCCCTGGCTTTGTGCTCGGCGGCGATCGCGCGATCTCGTTCGGCCTTTTCAGCCCGCGCCCGCTCCGCTTCCAACTGGATTTCGCTGTGCTCCTGCGGCCCTTTGCCGTGCCGTGCCTTGTTCTGCTCGCGGGCAATCTCGGCTACTTTGGATTTCTTGACCAGGCCCGCCTTGAGCAATTGTTCCTGGAGTGGATTCGCCTTGGCCATGTCTCGGGTTTCGCAGTTGGGATTTCCGGCCCATCATACCTGTCGTCATCCAAGCAATCTCTCGCCCTGCTGCCGATGGAACCTCTCAAATACCTCACCGGTTACCCGCCCCACGTCCTTGCGAAAGTGCAGGCGTTGATCGTCTCTGGGCGCCTCGGCACAACACTCGCCGAAAAATATGTCGAGCCGCATACCGTGCGCAACGATGGTCAGTTGTACGACTACGTCGCGGAGCTGAAGGATCGTCATCTGCGCAAATCGGTGCCGTTGGGAAAGGTGATCTACGATGGCAAGTTGCAGGTCATGAAACACGCGCTCGGCACCCACACGAGCATTTCCAGGGTGCAGGGCAGCAAGCTCAAAGCCAGCCGTGAGATTCGCATAGCCAGCGTGTTCCGCGATGCGCCTGCTGAATTCCTGAAGATGATTGTGGTGCATGAGTTGGCACACTTGAAGGAAACCGAGCACAACAAACCGTTCTATCGGCTATGCACGCACATGGAGCCGGATTACCACCAGTTGGAGTTTGATTTGCGGCTCTATCTGACTCATCTTGATGCGAGCAATCACCAAGACTGAACTGTGTTGCAGGAACCCTGCTGTGTGCAGAGCAACGAAACCGCGAGATCCGTGGCCACGGACTAGCGTTGTTCGACCCAAAGTTGGGCAGCGTGATCATCCGCCTCCGGCTGTGGCTGCCATGGAAACGTCATTCTTTCGACGAACGCTTCGCCGGTCAGTGGCATGACCGACTCCTGAGGCACCTGCGCTCAGGAAGAAGGGTGATCAGATCGACACTGCCGATCAAGAACAAACTGCACCGTGGCCTCAAACCCGTCGGCCCTGCCGGTCGCCGGGGAGGCGAACGTCAGTTCGGCGCCCACGCCGTGGGCAATGGTCGACACAATCGCCAGGCCTAGCCCAAAGCCTGCGGCCCGGCTGCCGCCGCGTACGAAATGGCCGGTCAATTGGGCCAGATCGGCTGCCAGCACGACGGTACCTGCATTGACCACTCCAAGGCGCGCGTTTTCGGACAAGTCGACTTCGATTGCGCAATCGGGTGCGCCATGCTTGAGCGCATTCTCGATCAGGTTACGCGCGAGAATCGCAAAGGCATCCGCATCGATCCGGGACAGCACCACCCCTCCCGGCGGCAACGCCAATTCAATCGGGACGGGGGCCGTGCGCTGCAGATCCCGCACCACATGCGACAGCAGAACCACGAGATCCTGCGGTGTTTCCGACAGCACGCCGCCACCCTCCGCCTTTGCCAGTTGCATCAGCTTTTCCGACAGGCGCGACAGCTCCCTGAGCGAGGTTTCGATCTGGATTGCACGATCCTGCAGCGGCCCTGCGGGCGCGTCATGACGCAAGCGTTGCACCTGGGCAAGGGCGGCCGCCAGTGGAGTGCGCAGTTCGTGCGCGCTGTTGGCGGTGAACCTGCGCTCGGTCTCCAGCGCGCGGCGCAAGCGTTCGATCAGCCGATTGACGGCATCCGCAATCGGCGTGATTTCCTCGGCAAGTCCGTGCAACGGGATGGCCGACAGATTGCCGGCACCGCGCGATTCGATTGCCTGGCGATAAGCGCGCACGCTGCGCAGGCTGAAATGCACGAACATCCAGATTCCAATCAGGCTTGCCGGTATCAGCAACAACAGGGGCACGAGCAGCGCGACGGTCGCATCCAGCACGGCCTGGCGACGATATCCGAGCGGTTCGGCAATCTGCAGAAATAGTGTCTCACGCAACGCACTGGCGCTATACAGCCGATGCGTCGCGGTGCTGGTGAAGCCCATCGTGGAGCGAGGATCGAATACCGCCGGGTCGGCGCTGAACGACTGCAGCAGGATATTTCCTTGTCGATCACGCACCAGATACGCAAAGCCGGTTTGCCCGGCATGCAGGGGCGCCACCCGTTGGGGCGGGCCGGGTTCCTCGCGATTGAGAATGTCCAGCACGGCCAGGGGCAGGATGCGCTGCGCGGCTTCCTGCATGGCGTTGTCGAAAACGCGATCCAGTCGGTGTTGGACGACCAGGCCGGACACCAGCGCGGCGACCAGCCAGAACACGACAATCCCCAGCGTGAGTCCGTAGACCAGTTGCCTTTGCAGGCTTGCCGCCGCCTTCATGCCACACCCAATCGGTAACCCACTCCGCGCACGGTCTCCACGACCTTGAAGCCGAGCTTCTTGCGCAGATGGCTGATGTGCACCTCGATGGTGTTGCTCTCGATCTCGGCGCCAAATTCATACAGGCGCTCTTCCAGTTGCGCTTTTGAAAACAACGCACCCGGACGCTGCAGGAATGTCTCGAACAAGGCCCACTCGCGGGCGGTCAGATCAATCGCGACCTCGCCGCGCCGGATGGTGCGATCCGCAAGATTGATGCGCAGTTCACCCAACTGGATCTGCGGATTCGGGTTGCCGCTGTAACGTCGCGTGACGGCGGCGACGCGTGCCGACAATTCGGATAAATCAAAAGGCTTGACCAGGTAATCATCCGCACCGGCATTCAGCCCTTCGATGCGATCCGACAGCTGGTCCCGCGCCGTCAGGATGATCACCGGAGTGGTGTCGCCGCTGGCCCGTCGCTGGCGCAGGAAATCGATCCCGCGTCCATCCGGCAACATCAGGTCGAGCAGGATCAAGTCATACGGTGTCGTCTGCGCTCCGAGGTCCGCGTGAGCGAGTCGCTGCACCCAATCTACCGCGTGACCGTCATCGGCGATTTGCTCGCGCACGGCTTGGCCGAGGTCGGCATTGTCTTCAATCAAGAGTACTCGCATACCCCTTCCCCGCACGGGACCGTGGCCGCCACGGCATGGCGGTTCCGCAGTCTAGTCGGAAACACCTGCCACCTTCAGGTTGACATCAGGACATGCCGTTAGTGTCCGCCTCACACCACTCAAGGAGATCACGCCATGAAATCCATCAGCCTCACCAGCGCCGTTTTGTCCAGCCTGGTTTTCAGCAGCGCCGTCATGGCCTCTGACGACTGCAGCGATCCCGTGGCGGACTGGCAGCCGCGCGAAACCTTGCGCCAGCAGCTCGAACAGCATGGCTGGGAAGTGCAGCGGATCAAGGTGGATGACGGCTGCTACGAAGTCAGGGGCATCGACAAGATCGGTAATGCATTCAATGCCAAATACGCGCCGGCTTCATTGCGCATTCGCAAACTCGAAATCACGTTTGGCCAGGACGGCGATGCGGCCGACTATCTGGACCGCAATCCGGACCAGAAAACCGAGGAACCCTCTGCCGTCACGAAACCCTCCGGAGAATGAGCATGCACAAGATCGCGCTTTCACTCTGCCTGGCCGGCGCCATGGCGCTGCCCGGGCTGGCTCAGGCAAGGCCGCTGACCCTGACTACCCAACTGAAAAATTACAGCGGAGACGGCGCGTACCTGGCCATCTACGTCACCGACGCAGCGGGTCAATATCAGAAAACGCTCTGGGTATCCGGCAACAAGGCCAAGCACTACAAGAACCTGCGCGACTGGGCGCGCGGCAGCGGCATGAATCGTGCCGAATATGACGGCGTGAGCGGTGCGAGTGTGGGTAGTGGACGCGCCCTGAAAGTCACCGTCGACCTCGCCGATACCTTGATCGACGCGGGCTACGAGATCCGCGTGGATTCCGCGGTGGAAGACGGCCGCGACAACCCGGCCGATGTGCGCACGCCGCTGACCACGCAGGGCGCAGGCAAACCGGCGGCTGGACGCGGCTATGTCCAGTCACTCACCTACGACATGTAACCACTCGGACACAGGACCACCCAACGATGCTGCGCCGGATTCACTCCCTGCCCGCCCTGATCGCCACCCTGCTGCTGGTCTTGGCGGCGATCAGCGGTGCCATCCTCTCGGTCAACCCTGCCCTTGAACGCCTGCGCACAAGCGTACCCGCCAATGGCCAGATCAGCGTGGCGGCACTGGCGGCGCGGGTAGCGCAGCACTATCCCGGCGCCGAACAGATCCAGCGCTCACCATCGGGCTCGATCGTTGTGTATTTCAGCCAGGACGGCGCCACCGGCGCCGAGCGGATTGATCCGCTCAGCGGACAAGGCATTGGGCCGTATGCACCCTCGCCATTCACGCGCTGGGTGAAGAACCTGCATCGCTCTTTCCTTGGCGACACAGCCGGCCGTGCCGTGGCCGGCGTGTCGGCCTTGATCATGTTGGTGCTGTGTCTGTCAGGCATGGCCTTGCTGGTCAAGCGCGTGGGCGGATGGCGACAGCTGATGCGTCCCCTGCGTGGCAATTTCAGCCAGCGCTGGCATGCCGAGCTGGGCCGGATCGTGATATTCGGATTGCTGTTGTCCGCGCTCAGTGGACTCTACATGTCGGCGACGACCTTTGGTTTGATCGCCGACGGCACGCAGAACGAACCTGATTTCCCCAGCGTGGCGACAACCGGCACACCAGCGTCCATCGGCAGCTTGACCGCCCTGCAAGCCATCGATCTTAACGACTTGCGCGAACTGGTCTATCCCAGTCCGGACAATCCGGAGGATTTTTATTCACTGCGTACCGCCGCGGGCGACGGTTATGTTGATCAGGTGAGTGGCGCCCTGTTGTCCTGGCAGGCACATGGCGGCACGCAAAAGACTTATGAATTGATCTACCAATTGCACACGGGCGAAGGTCTGTGGTGGCTGGGTCTTATTCTCGGCGTCAGTGCGTTGAGCGTGCCCTTGATGGGCGCCACCGGCGTCACGATGTGGTGGCAGCGCTACCGCGCGATGCCACGCATCGCTGACAACAGCGGAGCGCAATCCGCCGATACCGTCATCCTGGTCGGCAGCGAAAGCAACAGCACCTGGGGTTTCGCGAAAGCATTGCACGATGCCTTGCGCGAAGCCGGGCAACGCGTGCACACCGCGCCGATGAACCAGTTGGCCACGCAATATCGTCAGGCCAAGCATATTTTCATCCTGACCTCGACCTATGCGGATGGCGATGCACCCAGCTCGGCCAATCGATTCCTCGCACGTCTGGACAGGTTTTCCGATAGTGATCGGCCACGCTTCGCCGTGCTCGGTTTTGGCGATCGCCAGTTCCCGAAATTCTGCCAGTTTGCCATGGACACGCAAGACGCCCTGCTTGCGCACGGCTGGCAGAAATCCCTCGATCTGGACACCATTGACCGCCAGTCGACACAGGAATTTGCGCGCTGGGGACAAACCGTCGGGCAGCTGTTCGGGCGCGAGTTGAGCCTGGCCTACACGCACAAACATCCGCCCACCCAGGCGCTCGAACTGATCAGCCGAAGTGACTATGGCACCCAGGTTCAGGCGCCCACCAGCATCCTGCGCTTCGGACCCGTCTCGCCCGCCAACCGCTGGGCACGATTTGCGCAGCGGGTGGGCCGCAAGGGCCTGCCGCGTTTCGAGGCGGGCGATCTGGTCGGGATCGTGCCGCCGGGCAGCCCGCTGCCACGATTCTATTCGCTGGCCAGCGGAGCAAAGGACGGTTTCCTGGAAATCTGCGTGCGCAAGCAGCCCGGCGGCCTGTGCTCGGGAATGCTGCATGGCTTGCAGGTGGGCCAGCGCATCGATGCGTTCATCCAGCCCAATCCGGATTTTCGCCCCGCCTCCGGCAAGCACCCGGTCATCCTGATTGGTGCCGGCGCAGGCATTGGTCCACTGGCTGGATTCATTCGCAACAACACGCACAAGCACCCGATGTACCTGTACTGGGGCGGCCGCGACCCGGCGTCCGATTTTCTTTACGAGCCGGAGCTCGGCGGCTACCTGGCGGATCGTCGACTGACCGAGTTGCACGCGGTCTTTTCACGCGTCGAGCAAGGCGCCTACGTGCAGGATCGGGTGCTCGACAACGCTTCGCAAATTCGTCGATTGATCGAGGATGGCGCACAGATCCTCGTTTGCGGCAGCCGCGCCATGGCGGCCAGCATCATGCATGCGCTCGATGCAATCCTCGCCACGATCGATCTCGACGTACGCACACTCGAACGCCAGGGGCGCTATCGTGAAGATGTATTCGGAACCGCGTGATCCGGCCGCCGTCTCGGGGCAACGCTACAGCCTGCATGGCGAGACCATGGGTACTCGCTACAGTGCGGTTTTCTTCGCCGCCCCGGATCTTGATGCAGAGGCCATCGGTCTGCGCCTTTTTGCCGCGGTGGACGCCGTCGATCGACAGATGTCGAGTTGGCAGCCGCACTCCGATCTGAACCGCCTGAACGCGGCGCCGACTGGACAATGGCTGAGCGTGCCGGCAGAGTTGTTCACGGTGCTGGAAGCGGCCCTGCAGGTCAGCCGGGAGTCGCATGGAGCGTTTGATATCGGCGTCGGCGCGCTGGTGCACGCCTGGGGTTTCGGCCCTGGCCAGGGGCGAGTCGACGAGCAGCAGATCGATGCCTTGCGAGCCCGGCCACACCGCCCCGCCAGCGACGTGCTGGAGATCGATCCGGTGCATCGCCGGGTGCGCAAATCAGCGGCCATTACCCTGGATCTTTCCGGCATTGCCAAGGGTTTTGGCGTCGATCAACTGGCCTGTTGTCTTGCCGGCCTGGGCATCACCCGCTATCTGGTCGGCATCGACGGCGAGATGCGTGCTGGCGGCAGCAAGCCGGATGGGCAACCCTGGATCATCGCCATCGAAAAGCCCATCCGCCACCTGCGCGAAGTCATGGGCGTGATGGAACTCGATGATGCCGCCATTGCCAGCTCGGGTGACTACCGCCATTGGGTCGAGCATCACGGCACGTCGCACGCACACACGATGAACGGTGCGCGGCGCGAGCCGGCCGCCAATGCGCTGGCGGCCGTCAGCGTCGTTGCACCGAGCTGCATGCTGGCTGATGCCTGGGCGACCGCCTTGCTGGTGCTGGGAGAAAGCGCGGGAATCGAACTGGCGCGGGTGCGCGGCATGGAGGCGTTGTTCGTGCTGCGGGATGGCGACGGCTTCCAGACACTGTCCACGAGCGTCGGCGAGTTATCCGGCGATCCGCAGCAAAGTCCGGGCCTCGCGACTCGATCCTGAGAGCACCCAGCTGGCCACGGGACGCCAGCATCCCACACCGCCTTTTGCACGATCAGCCCCTCTGGCCAAAGCCGACCCGGCGGTCACGGATGGCTCCGCCCCGGTAGCGTTCGGCTTGCAATTGCTGCTCGTCCGAGTAAGATAGTGAGTACTCACTATCTTTTAGCGATGATCATGAATCGACCGCGCAACCTGTCTGCTGACGAACGTCGTGCGCATGCGGTGGAAGCCGTGGTCGAGCTGGCCGGCACGCAAAACCCCAATGACATAACGACCTTGGCGATCGCCAGGCACATGAACCTGACTGAAGGTGCGCTGTTTCGGCATTTCCCGACCAAGCAGGCGATCTGGCAGTCGGTCATGCAATGGGTCGCCGAAACCCTGCTTGGACGCATCGATCGCGCCGCCGGTGGGATCGACTCCCCGCTGGCGGCATTGCGCGCGATGTTCATGAGCCATGTCGATTTCGTTGCCGAGCACCCGGGCGTGCCGCGCATGCTGTTCGGCGAATTGCAGAAGGCTGGAACCACCGCGCCGAAGCGCGTTGCACAAACCCTGATCCAGCACTATGGGCAACGCCTGCAGCGCACCATCGAGGCGGGCAAATCCTGCGGTGAGCTCGATAAAGGGCTGGATACCAGCGCCGCCGCAAACCTGTTCATCGGCACGATCCAGGGGCTGGTCATGCAGTCACTGCTGCAGGGCGACATGACCCGCATGCGCGAAGACGCACCAAAGGTGTTCGCGATTTATGCCCGCGGAATAAGGAAGCTGCCATGAAGCTGCCGCAGGTGCGTCGCCGCACGCTCGCCCTGATCGCCGCGATCGTTCCGTTGCTGGCCTTGTTTGTCCATGTCGTCCTGCGTTCCGGACCCCTGGCACCGGTGGCGGTCGTCGCCACTACCGTGCAGACGCGGGCGATCTCGCCAGCCCTGTTCGGCGTCGGTACGGTCG
Organism: Thauera sp.; assembly: GCA_035433105.1. GTDB lineage: Bacteria > Pseudomonadota > Gammaproteobacteria > Burkholderiales > Rhodocyclaceae > Thauera. The sequence goes on along the minus strand of DAORUJ010000032.1, from coordinate 4,909 downwards.
AGGCGCGCTACCTCTACAAGATCGGTCCGACCAGTGCCGGGCGCCTGCAGCGGCTTGACGTTGAGGTTGGCGATCGCGTCGTTGCCGGCCAGGTGCTCGGCGAGATGGATCCGGTCGATCTCGACGACCGCGTGCGCATGCAGGAAGCCGTGATCAAGCGGGGTGCCGCCGCCGTGCGTGAAGCATCAGCGCGCCAGACCTATGCGCGTGCACAGGAACAGCGTTATGAAAAATTGTTGCTGACGCACGCGGTCAGTGCCGAAGCGGTCGCCGGCCGCCAGCAGGAACGGCAGATTGCCGATGCGGTTTATTCGGCCGCCGGTGAAGAGCTATCGCGTGCGCGCGCGGATCGCGAGGCGGCGGTGGCCCAGCGTGGCAGCTTGCGCCTGCTCGCTCCGGTCGACGGCCTCGTCGTCTCACGCGACATCGAACCCGGTACCACCGTGGTCGCCGGCCAGGCCGTGATCGAGATCATCGACACCGGCAGCCTGTGGATCAATGCGCGCTTCGACCAGATCAGCGCCGCCGGCCTGGCGACCGGCTTGCCCGCACGCATCACCCTGCGTTCACGCCGCGACGCCAGCTTCGATGGCGAAGTCGCGCGGGTCGAGCCGCTGGCCGATGCGGTGACCGAAGAAACCGTGGCCAAGATCGCCTTCGCATTGCCGACCGGCACCCTGCCGCCGGTTGGCGAGCTGGCCGAAGTCACCCTGGCCTTGCCGCCACTGCCGGCGACGACGGTCATTCCAAATGCCGCGATCCGGCGGATGGACGGACGCATCGGCGTATGGCTCATCACGGATGGCGGACTCGAATTCCGGCCTGTCCGGCTTGGTGCGGGTGATCTTGAAGGCAATGTGCAGGTCGAGGAAGGTCTGCAGCCCGGTCAGCGCATCGTGCTGTTCAGCGAAAAGACGCTCGCTGCGCGCAGCCGCATCCACGTCGTCGAGCGCCTTGACGGAACCGCGCAATGATCAGCCTGGCAGGCCGCGACATCCTGCATGCCTGGGGCAAGTTCCTGTTCACCGGGATCGGCCTCGGCCTGCTGATCGGCGTGACCCTGACCATGGCGGGCGTCTATCGCGGCATGGTCGATGACGGCAAGGCCCTGCTCGACAACAGTGGCGCAGACCTGTGGATTGTGCAGAAGGATACCCTCGGCCCGTATGCCGAGGCATCCAGCGTCCACGATGACCTGTACCGCGGCATCCTGGTCATGCCCGGTGTCGCCATGGCGGCCAATGTGACCTACCTGACCATGCAGATTCGCCAGGCTGAGGCCGATGTGCGCGCGATGGTGGTTGGCATCACGCCGGGTGCCGCTGGCACGCCAGGCTGGCCGCCCCACCTGATCGACGGGCGCCAGATCACGCGCAGCCACTACGAAGCCGTGGCCGACGTCGCCAGCGGATTTCGCATCGGCGAACGCATCCGCATCCGTCGCAACGAATACAGCGTGGTCGGGCTGACCCGGCGCATGGTTTCCTCGAGTGGCGATCCGATGGTCTTCATCCCGCTCAAGGATGCGCAGGAGGCGCAGTTCCTCAAGGACAACGACGCCATCCTGCAGAGCCGCCGGCGCAACGCGGAAAATCCGTCCTTCAACCGCCCCGGCGTGCCCGGCCTGCTCGATTCGGTGATCGCCTCGCAAAGCAGCAACCCTTACGTGAATGCCGTCCTCGTAACCCTCGAGCCGGGTCACGAGGCCGAAGAAGTCGCCGCATCGATCCGGCGCTGGAGGCGCGTCACCGCCTACACGCGTCCGCAGATGGAGGGCATCCTGGTTGGCAAGCTGATCGCCACCTCGGCGCGCCAGATCGGCATGTTCCTGGTCATCCTCGCCGTGGTCAGCGCGACCATCGTCGCCTTCATCATCTACTCGCTGACCATGGACAAGATCCGCGAGATCGCCGTGCTCAAGCTGATCGGCACGCGCAACCGCACGATCGCCGCGATGATCATGCAGCAGGCCGTGGTGCTCGGCGTGATCGGTTTCGTCGTCGGCAAGATCACGGCGACGTTTGCCGCGCCGCTGTTTCCCAAGTACGTGTTGCTGGTCCCGGCCGATTCGATAGCCGGTTTCTTCGCCGTGCTCGGCATCTGCGTGCTGGCCAGCCTGGTTGCGATCCGCATGGCCCTCAAGGTCGATCCGGCCGAGGCGATCGGGTAAGCGCATGAACCGGAAAGGCATCCGCATTGAAGGTTTGAGCAAGCGCTATGGCGAGGGCGACACCGCCGTGCATGCACTCAAGGACGTCAACATGCAGGTTGGGCCGGGCGAAGTGGTCGGCCTGATCGGGCCGTCGGGCTCGGGCAAGAGCACCTTGCTCAAATGCCTCGGCGCGGTGATCGATCCGACCGCCGGGCGCATGCTGCTTGGTGACGAGGTGATCTACGACAACGGCTGGAAGGTGCGCGACCTGCGCGCCTTGCGCCGCGACAAGATCGGCTTCGTGTTCCAGGCGCCGTATCTGATTCCGTTTCTCGATGCGACCGACAACGTCGCCCTGCTGCCGATGCTCGCCGGCGTGCCGAATTCCGCCGCACGTGCACGCGCGCTGGAACTGCTGACCGCGCTTGACGTCCAGCACCGGGCCACGGCGATGCCGTCGCAATTGTCCGGCGGCGAACAGCAGCGCGTCTCGATCGCGCGCGGGCTGGTCAACCAGCCGCCGGTGATCCTCGCCGATGAACCCACCGCGCCGCTCGACAGCGAACGCGCGATGGCGGTCGTGCGTATCCTCAATGACATGGCGCGCAAGTACGAGACCGCGATCATCGTCGTCACCCATGATGAGAAGATCATCCCCACGTTCAAGCGCATCTACCATATCCGCGACGGTGTCACTCACGAGGAGGCCGGCGAAGGCCGTCCGTTCGACTGAGCATCACTCGTGCAGACTTCATCAACATCACAGGAGCAACACCCATGTCCAGTGTCGGCTACCACGAACCTCTTGAAACGCTTTCCGGGGAAACCCGAGACATGCACCGTGCCATCGTCTCGTTGATGGAAGAGCTTGAAGCGATCGACTGGTACAACCAGCGCTGCGATGCCTGCGGCGATGCATCGCTGAAGAAAATCCTTGAGCACAATCGCGATGAGGAAAAGGAGCATGCCTCGATGCTGCTTGAATGGATTCGGCGACGCGATCCGACGTTCTCGAAAGAACTCAAGGATTACCTGTTCACCGACAAACCGCTGACTCACGATTGACACCGCTCAACCGAAGCATGCGCATGCACACGCAGCAAAACCGTGACATCTGGATGCGGACGATTTCCATCCTCGCCATTGCCTTTGGCCTGCTCACGCTCAAGCAAGGCGGCAGCGTGTTATTCGGCAGTGACGCCGCACGCGCGGCGGCCGGCCACTATGTTCCGTTCGTGCTCTGGTTCAATTTTCTCGCCGGCTTCGCCTACGTTTTTGCCGGCGCCGGATTGTGGTGGCGGCAGCACTGGGCCGCATGGCTGGCCATCGCGATTGCCGCGGCAACCGTGCTGGTCTTTGCCGCCTTCCTCGTCCACATCGGTTCCGGCGGCACCTGGGAGCAGCGCACCTTGTACGCGATGATCCTGCGCAGCGTGGTCTGGCTCGCCATCGCTGCCATCGCCAGGCGTCGGCTGTTGCGACACCGGTCTGCTGCGGCATGATGCACCATCATGGCTGACCCCACCGACCCGACCCAGCTCGAAGCGATGCAGCAGGCGATCATGCAAGGCGCGGCCTATCGCCTCGCCCAGGACGACGCCGAATTTCTCGCCAGCGATGAATCGCGCCCCCTGCGCATGCAACTCGAACTGCTCAAGCCCGAGCATGACCTGCGCGAACAGGGCATCGCTTCGACCGTGGTCGTGTTCGGCAGTGCGCGTGTTGTTTCCGCGAACCTGGCACAGGCCGCGCTGGCTGAAGCCGAGGCGCGCGTCGCACGCCGTGGCGCCACCGATCCGGCGTCCGCAACGCAACTTGCGACGGCCCGGCATCAACTCGAGCAATCACGCTATTACGAGGAGGCGCGCCGACTGGGCAATCTCGTCTCGTCGCGTTTCCAGCAAGAAGGCCGCCGCGACTTTGTTGTCGTCACCGGCGGCGGCCCGGGCATCATGGAAGCGGCGAATCGAGGTGCCCATGAAGCCGGTGCCCGTTCGATCGGCCTCAACATCATCCTGCCGCACGAGCAGCGTCCCAATCCCTACATCAGCCCCGAACTGGCGTTTCGATTCCACTATTTTGCCTTGCGCAAGATGCACTTTCTCATGCGCGCACGGGCCCTGGTCGCGTTTCCGGGAGGCTTCGGCACGCTCGATGAATTGTTCGACGTGCTGACCCTGGTGCAGACCGGCAAGATGCCACGCATCCCGATCGTGCTGGTGGGCAGCGAATTCTGGCGACGCGTGATCGATTTCGACTACCTGGTCGAGGAAGGCTATATCAGCGCGGCTGACGCCGACCTTTTCACCCGCGTGGACAAGGCTGAAGAGGTCATCGATGTGCTCAGCGCTTTCCATGCTGGAAAGCCGCCTGACGCCTGAGCGCAAGCGCGGCCGCTCGTCGCCAGCGGCTGGAAGCAAGCGCATCCCGTCGCTCGCGCGCAACCGCGCTCTCCCCGGCAACTCCTCCTGCGTTGTTCTCGACCGCTTGTTCCCGACGCGGTTCTACCGCATCCATCCATGGATACGTACCTCCGGCATCCCTGCCGTCGTCATCCGGCGCTTCGCTACACCATATTCCGCGGGGGAAAATGGACGACGGCTTGCACGTTTCCCTAAAACCAAGGCCATTCAGGCCACACCCGGGCGACGCAGCTCAATCGAGCTTGATCGGCTCGCCCATGCCGGGCAGGCGGCAGTCGAATCCGCGCGCCTCCAGCACCTCCTGGAACTTGCGCATGCCGCGCTCGTACTCGCC
>DAORUJ010000031.1:0-26526 GCA_035433105.1 Thauera sp. | reverse complement strand
AGCTGGCGAGCGCGGGGTGACGGTGGAGATTATTGAAGGCGGAAGCCGCACGCTGAATCAGCTTGGAGGCTGAGCCCTGCCGATCATGGGATGCCGTTTGCCACCGAAGTCTAGGGCCGGGCGCCAAAACTGCACTGTGTTGAGCACTTGATCGCAGTGCGTGCAGCGTCCAGGAAGCGCGCAAAACGGGGCCAGACCGTATGTGGGGTGCCATAATTCACGGCCGCGTCATAGCAACTGGCCCACAATGGCCACTGGCACCCAGGAGCACCGAATGAAGGGTGTCCCGAGGGCAATGGCACCGTAAAATCGTAATCCAAAAAAGCCTGCGCGAACCGCATCGATGGCCACACAGCACGATTGGGCGCATTTCGCCCGCAGAATTTTCTGCCCGGGGGCCAGAAAACAAACAGCGATCCTGCAAACCTCTGGACCTCTCTCCAGTTGAGTCGTATGCCAGATGGGGCCAGGTTAATCAGACATGACGAAAATTCTTCATTCGTGCCACTTTCACTACGCCTTTGCCGTTCTAATCGGCGTTCTCGCGGTCACGATGTACGCCATCAATCCGGCGGATTTTCGTTACCCCTACACACCGGATAGCGCCGCATATATCGAGTCAGCGCGACATTTCATGGCCGGAGAGGGTCTGGTGACAAGCTCGCCCTTGACCCATCCTTCGCCGACAGTCCCGCTTGCCCTGTTCCCTCCCGGCCATCCACTCCTGCTTGCCCTGTGCTCAGCGCTCACTGGCGTCGATCCCGCGCGAGCATCGGTGTTCATCGCCTGGGTGAGTTGGGCACTGCTACCGGTCGCGCTGCTGTTCGCCCTCTCTCCTGTTCTGGACCGGAGGGCCATTCAGTGCATTTCGCTGCTGACCATTACGTCACCTGGCATGGTGGAAACCGGCTGGAGGGCACTGTCGGACACGACCTTCTTACTTCTGACCATCAGCGCGTTCGCTTTCCTACTGCGCGCAATGCGGTCGACTCAAAACGTTCCGGGCGCGGCCTTGTTCATTTCCGGCCTCTTGTGCGGCGCGGCCTATCTCTCGAGGAATTCCGGCACCGCAGCATTCGCTGCAATTGCGGCGAGCTTCATGGTACTGGCGCTGACGCAAACGCTAAGGCTCAGGACGGTCATTACGTGGACCGCTTGGTGGTCCGCCGGAGCGCTTACCGCCCTAGTTCCGCTCTGGGTAAGGAATCTGCAGACATTCGGAACGCTTCAACCCTATAAGATGTCTCCCTCAGACATCGGGCTACTGCAAAATAGCCGCAGCTTCCTCCAGTCCACGCTGCTGGATGTCTCCGGATTACCGTCCGTATCGATGCTTGCCTGGGATGGAAAACTACTGGTCGCAGCCACACTCGCCAGCCTCCTTGCGCTCTATCTTTCCCGAAACCGACTAAAGGCAGCTTGGCTCAGCGCGGACCCGACGGCAAGATTAGCCGCAACTTTACTGGGTACCTATGTCGTGGCCGGCGGAAGCATGGTCATCCTCGCCAGAACACTTTACCAGTGGGGCGAGCCGATCAATGTGAGACATGTCATTCAGTATGACTGGGCGCTGCTGGGCCTCTTGGCGATCGCGTTCGCAGCCCAGAACATCAAGCAAGTCGTGATCGTGTCGATGCTCGGAACCCTCGTTTTAATGCTTGCACACTACCAGTACAACTATGCCCGGATCACTGCAGAACGTGAAACTTATACCGTCATCGCCGAAACGGCGGACCCGATTCGTGCCATCGCGCTTGAGCCGAATCGTGGGGTTGTATTCACCAACAAACTAAAATTGATCGTCTCGGGAGATCGGGAACTGATCGAGGAGGTGCGGGCCCTTCCGCAAAACACCGTCATTGCCTCAAACGCCGCAGACGTTTTCAGTATTCAGACGGGAAGAATTATTCGCGGAGTTGCTGAAGGAAAGGACTGCGACTCTACCCAAGTGGCACGCGAGGTTGAGTCTACTATCGGCGGCAATGTTCCTTTCGTGCTTATCTTGACCCCTAGTAACGAAACGCTGCGCTCCGGATGCTGGGAACATCTGAGGCGCACGCTGCCCCAGGACGGCTATCAGGTCAGCACGCGCGCGCACGCGCTCATTATCGGCAACCCACCTAGCCCTGCGCCACAAGAAGAACGCCGAGAGCCACGAGACACGTTCCAAACAGACGCAAAGGAGTAAGCACCTCTCCGAGCAACAGCACCCCAAACGCCATCGTCAACAGAAAACCAAGCCCGACAAACGGATAGGCCTGACTAACATCTATCCGGGCAAGCACGCCAAGCCACAGGATTGCGCCAAGACCGTACAGGCTGAAGCCAAGCCAGACAAACGGATTGCTCGCCACGGATGGTAGCGCTTGACTCACTCCGGCCGCCAACCCAGCCTGTATCAGAGGGGAAGACATGCCGTGCTTCAAGGCGATTTGTGCCACCGCGGACATCATCACGCTTACGAGGATCAGACTTAAAACAGCAACGCTCATCATGCCTCCAGGCTCCTAGATTGCGATCAAGGTGATAAGCCCCATCGCGACAAAAACGATCCAACTTGCCCTGTCTTGAAGACTGTAGAGCAGCGGATCGTCATTCATCTCGCCTCGCGACGTCTTTATCCAGACTCGTGATATCCAGTAGAGCATGAAGGGACAAAGGGCGGCGAGAGCATGTGGGTGACTGTAATGCACGCGAACTGCTGGGTCGTCGACATAGAGGGCGAGAATTAGAACGGAAAGATATCCCGCCGCGACCCCCATTGCACCGAGGACCACTCTGTCTGCCACACGATAGTCACGTCCGCTTGTTGCCAGTTTCGTCTGCTCGCGCATTACCTCAAGCTCCGCACAGCGCTTGACAAGCGCAAGACTCAGGAACACGAACGTTGAGAAAAGCAGCAACCATGACGAAACGGTCACGTTGATCGCAAATGCTCCGGCAACGATTCTCATCGTGTACAAACTCGCGAGCAGCAAGACGTCGATCAAGACATAGGTCTTGAAATACAGTGAATAACTCAGGGTTACGACGAAATAACCCAGCATCACAATGACGAAGAGCGGAGACACCATCGCCGCCATTGCGAGTCCTGCCGCTACCAGTGCCCCCATGACCAAAACCCCCAGGCCAAGCCCGATATTTCCAGCAGCGAAAGGTCGCGACGACTTCCGCGGGTGCATCCGGTCAGATACAAGATCCAACAGGTCATTCAGGATGTACGTGCCGGATGCCACCAGGCCGAATGCAAGGAACCCCAGACTGACGGCGAAAAATGCGTGCTGATTGAAAGCATGGGCAGTCAGCAAGGGAACGAACAGGAGCAGGTTCTTGAGCCACTGATGAATCCTGATCGCGCGTAACCAGGTCCTCAGCAATGGAGGACGATCGTCGAACACGCGATCCACCTCGAACCGTGCGCGAGCCGCCGCAAGCACGCCAGGATCGGGGTTGACAACCAGCGCCTTGCGAGCCACAGCCCAAATCGACATGTCGGCATGTGCATTCCCGGCATAGTCAAACGGGCCTTGATCCGTAGCCACCCGAATGGCGTCGAGCTTCATTCTGCTTTTGAGGTTGCGCCCGGCCGTGCTTGCCAACACGCCGCTGAATATGCCCAGCCGATTCGCGATGGCAAGCGCCGGACGTTCATCAGAGGCGGTGGCAAGATAGATCTTTCGTCCGGACTCGGCTTCGGAGTGTAGAAAGGCCACGAACTCGCGTTGTAGGGGAATAGACCCTGCATCGACTTCGGCCCGACTCGCGATCTGTGCCTTGAGCCCCGATCTCCCAGAACTGAGCAGCCAATAGAGCATCGCAAAAACGAGCCAGGGCGCATTTTTCAGCAAGGACAAGGCGCCTTCTACAAGCATGTCGGTCTTGATAAGAGTGCCATCCAGATCGACGAAAAGCGGCACCTGATCCTGGGGTTCAAGGTACGCATCAAGCGCAGAATTCAAATCATGCTCCAAAAAATTCTTACTGCTGAAAGTGACGCAATAGTCGTGCCCTGCAGGATTCACCTGAGCACTCCAGCCAGCCCGAATTTCTGATGACATGCACTGAATCGTGAACGATCGGTGTCGATGATCAGCAGCAGTACCCTTAAAATGGAGCGCAAAAAAGCAGCCCTCAGGCCCAGGCGAACGATGGCCCGCAGCAACCATCGCAGATGGTAGCCGGTGGCACACAGCACGGTATGAAGTGCGTCGCCCAATTGCCCTTGAAGCCTGCAGCGATCCATCCGGCAACACGACTTGAGATGGCCAATCGCCGGCCCTACTGTCTGTCTTCGCTTGAGCCCTTCGCGCTGCTGCCGGGGCAGTGACAGGCTCGCGCCCGGCATCGTCGAGCAATATGCGTGTCTGCTCGAGTTGAGCTGAAAGAAAGTGACCATCGTAAGGGTTGCCGGAAAAGGTCCTCGCCACCACCATCAGACCCCTCTTGTGCGTCTCTATGATACTGACTTTGACGCCAAACTAGCATGGCTTCCGGGCTTTGCCCTTCCCGATGCATTCGACCTCCGGCACATGGAGGGCGCACAGTATTTTCTTCTCTTTCGGTTGTTCCCGGCGGATGCGTTCGGCACGCTCGAGCAAGCAGTTCAAGTGCTCGGTTGTGTCCGGTGAGTCACAGGTAGCGACGGTCAATTTGCGTTTGATTTCGCGCCGCACGATGCCGAGGATGGTGCCCTGGCGTTTGACGGTGCGCCGTTCCCGCCTGAACTGCTTGGCATGGGAGTAGACGCCATCCTCGCCGAGCGCCTGCGTCCCGGCAGCATCGACCTCGCCCGCACCCACGTCGAACTGATGGACCTAGGTTTCTCGGAACGCGGCTACGGTCAGGTCATGCCTCTGGCGCTGGCTCACGACTGGCTGCAAGAGCAATGGAGTCGTCCTGAATCGGTAAGGACAGCTTCAATCTCTGCATCCCCGCCACGACGCAAACTGGCCACAAGGGCGGGCAACTTACAGGCCTGGTGCTGCTACCGAAAGCGTCGCTGCTCAACCTCATTGGCGGCCCTGGCTTCGAGTTCTTCGTCGATGGCAAGAACTACGATGACGGCGGCAAGGTACAGCAGGAGATGAAAAAGTCCGGTCCCGGCCTGCCCGAGGCTGGCAGCTGGCGCATTGAACTGATGCCCGCCAGCGAAGCGAAGGCGGACCAGTTTCTGGTCGTGATGCTGCCGACACTCGCCGGCGAAAAGGCGCCGGTCAGCGTGCGCCGAGTGGAGGATGGAAAGCGCGTTGGGGCCGAGATCATCGGCCCGAAGCGGACAACACGCTGGTGGTTCGTAGCTGGCGAGCGCGGGGTGACGGTGGAGATTATTGAAGGCGGAAGCCGCACGCTGCATCAGCTTTCCGGTTGAAAACCACGCCGATCATGGGCGTTCGTTCAGCGCCGCAGGCACGAGCCAGGCGCCACCCGTGCACAGCATCGAACCCTTGATTTAGGTGCGCAAAACCTCCGCAACCCATGCGAAACAGGGCCAAACCCTATGTGGAGTGCCATAATTCACGGCGCCGTCATAGCAAGCGGCCCATAATGCCGACTGCTACCCAGGAGCACCGAATGAAAGGCATCATCCTCGCCGGCGGTTCCGGCACGCGATTGCACCCGATCACGCGTGGCGTCTCCAAACAGCTGCTGCCCATCTACGACAAGCCGATGATCTACTACCCGCTGTCGGTGCTGATGCTGGCCGGCATTCGCGACATCCTCGTCATCTCCACGCCCGACGACCTGCCCAACTTTCGCAAACTGCTCGGTGACGGCAGCGACTTCGGCATCACGCTCAGCTACGCCGAACAACCCTCACCCGACGGACTCGCGCAGGCCTTCCTGATCGGCGAAGACTTCATCGGTGACGACGACGTCTGTCTCATCCTCGGTGACAACATCTTCTACGGCTATGGTTTCAGCGCCATGCTGCAACAAGCCGCCGTCGGCCGGAAAGGCGCCACCGTGTTCGGCTACCACGTCAACGACCCCGAGCGCTTTGGAGTGGTCGAGTTCGACACGACCGGCAAGGCCATCTCCATCGAAGAAAAGCCCAGCCAGCCCAGATCGAACTACGCCGTCACCGGCCTCTACTTCTACGACAACGACGTCATCGACATCGCCCGCCAGATCAAGCCCTCGGCCCGTGGCGAACTCGAGATCACCGACGTCAACAACGCCTACCTGCAGCGCGGTGACCTCCACGTCAGCCTGCTCGGACGTGGCTTTGCCTGGCTCGACACCGGCACCCACGAATCGCTGATGGAAGCCAGCCATTTCATCCAGACCATCGAAGCGCGCCAAGGGCTGAAGGTGGCCTGCCTGGAAGAAATCGCCTACCGCAAGGGCTGGCTGAGCGCCGACAGACTCGCGCACGAAGCCGACAAGCTGAGCAAGACCGGCTACGGCCAGTACTTGTTGCGCGTCCTCAAGGAAAGTCTGGTCGCATGAAGGTCATCGAAACCGCGCTGCCCGGCGTGCTCATCATCGAGCCCAAGGTCTTCGGCGACGCCCGTGGTTTCTTCATCGAAACCTTCCAGACCGAGCGTTACCGCAAAATCGGCATCACCCAGCCCTTCGTGCAGGACAATCACTCGCGCTCTCAGCGCGGGGTGTTGCGCGGGCTGCATTTCCAGAAGACCCGGCCGCAGGGCAAGCTAGTGCGGGTCAGTCGCGGCACGGTGTATGACGTGGCGGTGGATGTCGACCCGAAATCGCCGACCTTTGGCCGCTACGTGGGACTCGAACTCAGCGACGACAATCACCGGCAACTATGGATTCCACCGGGCTACGCGCATGGGTTTTGCGTGATCAGCGACGTGGCGGACTTCGAGTACAAGTGCACCGACTTGTACTTTCCCGAAGATGAGGGCGGGCTGATCTGGAACGATCCGGACGTGGCGATACCCTGGCCGATTGCAGAGCCCAGCCTGTCAGGCAAGGACACCCTGCTGCCAAAGCTGCGGGATCTTGCGCAAGCTCATTCGTGAAGCTCAGCACGACATTCCCTGCGACCGAACCCCAGCACAGCGTTTTCAGGGCAGATACGCTGCGTAAGCAAATGACTGCGATTAAAACGCAGACAAATCAAAAAAATGAGCACATCGAACTCCATCCGCGGCGGCATAAAGTGGCTACTTACCGGCAGCCTCGGCGGACAAATTCTTCAGTTTGCGTTCGGGATCGCACTCGCCCGTCTTCTTGTACCCGAAGACTTCGGCTTCATTGTGACGATCCAGATTTTTACCGGCTTTGTCGGACTCGTCAGCGGTGGGGGCATGGGTCAGGCATTGGTGCAATCACACGTTGCGAGCGAGCACGACTTTGACGTGGTGTTCACCGCACAGCTCATTATCGGTGCACTGATTTTCGGCGGCTTCTATCTTTGCGCGCCTTTGATTGCCAACGCTTTTGGCAATCCGCTTTATACCGGCCTCGTCAGGGTGTCCGCGATCAGTTTTCTCTTGCGCCCCTTCGTCAATACCCGCGCTAGCTGGCTGCACCGGGAAATGCGTTTCAAGGAGCGTTCCATCATCGGGCTCGTGGTGGCTGCCATCACCGGCCTCGCAAGCATTGTCATGGCCATCGCTGGCGCAGGCCCCTGGAGCCTCATCCTGTCCGGGATTCTGGGCAGCCTGATCACCCTTGTGATGCTTGACCGTGTGAGCGAACGCAAGCCGCAACTGCGCCTTGACTACGCTGTTGCGCAACGCTTCGGGGCCTATGGCATCAAGGTTTCGCTGAACGACCTCGCCTCGTACGCGACGAAACAGGCAAGCAACACCATCATCAGTCAAACAGCAGGGCCATCTGCCGTTGGCCTGTTCAACAAAGGCGAAAGCCTCGCCTGGCTGCCGTTCTCTACCTTGAGCGCATCGGTGTACGAGGCGGTGTTCCGCGCCATGTCGAAGGCTCAGGACAGGCCCGACGAGGTCAAGTATCTTTTCTATCGCATGATTACGCTGATGGTCGTCTATACGATGCCTGTCTATATCGGCCTCGTGTGGATGGCTGAGCCATTCATGCTGTTCGTCTATGGCGAAAGATGGTTGCCGTCTGCCGACCCCTTGCGCATTGTGTCGCTGGCCGGCCTGTTCATCTGTATCGGGCATCCCTGTGGCGCGGTCCTTGCAGCCATGAACCGGCTTGGGCGCGAAGTATGGATTCATGTCAGTCAAGGCATTGTCGTTGCGCTCATCTGCTACTTCAGCTTGAAAACCTGGGGAATCGTGGGAGCCGCATGGGGCGTCTTCGCCGGAATCGCCTATTCGACACCTGTGATGTACTACCTCGCCACACGCTGTTTTCCGGCAAGCCTGAGCGACCTCACTCGGGCCTTACTGCCGGGGCTCAAACTCAACCTGATCCTGATCGTCGCGCTGGCAATCGTCCATGTGACCTTGCCGTCCGACTGGCGCGAGGCACGCCCGGCGCTTTACATGCTTCTGGCAGGAGGCGTGTCGGGCCTGGCCTATCTTGCTGCCTTCCTTTTCCTTCCTGCTCCCGCACTCGCCGATGAAGCCCTGCGCTGGCGCAGAGTGCTCAAGCTGAGTTCCTGATTCTCGATGACACTCCTCAACCTCATTGAATGTTTCAATACGCCCGCCGACGCCAGCCCGGTTCGACTCAACGGGGCTACTCGACGGGAATGGATAAACGGCGACGTCGAGCTGGTACGGGACGATTTTTCTACCGAACACAGCCAGTGCCTCTTCATCCGCGCCCAGGCTTCGCCACTCGGACCTGTTCGTTTGCAACTCGTCGGCGGCTACGCATTGCGCAGGTGCCTGGGGCTTGGCGGTTGGCTACTCGATCCTTTATCCAGGACTGGCGCAGTCTTCTGGACCCCTCGAGCACCAATCTTGAGAAAGCTTGATGCACTGGGGCGCATCACAGCAGAGATACCGGTGTCGCCAGCAGACTTCTCGATGGGAAGCGAGACCGCGACGGCGACGTTCGACATCCCCGAAGGCTACATTCTGGACTGGGTTTTATGGCGTCTGGGCAGCCGGGATGAGTCGCATTCCAATAGCTGGCGTGACGAACTGATGACCTCGAAAGCGCTGGAAAACCAGGCGTTCTTCGTCTACGCCTCGCACACGTCGGTCCAGTCAGCCGCGGACTTCTATCAACACCTCATCCAAGGCAAGGTATACGGGGCGTGCTGGGCTTGGCCGAAGCAACGCAAGATATGCGATGAACTCGATGCACTCTCGCTGCACATGGTTGCGACCGGGCTGGTGCGAACCACCGGCAAACGCCTGTACCACCTGCTGCGCCGACAGATCGTGCTTTCAGTACTCGCACGACAGGACGTGAATGGTGGCTTTCGGCATGGAGAGTGGACGGACCGGTATGAAAGCCACAACCGGCTTATCAACGGCGCGATGCAACTACTTGCAAGCGAACACGCGGAGTCGCCCGAGCCGGCACTGGCGACTGCCTTGCAGCGTGCAGCGGCCTTTATCGCCTCTCAGGTCGACCAGACCGCAGTGGGGGCCTGGTTTCTCCATGACTCGCTGGAGATGTCCGAAGAGGGTATGCGCCTTTATCCACTGGCCTGGGCACGCAGCGACTGGCTGGGAAAATCGCCCACCAATTTGCTGATTCTCAACACCCACCTTGACTGCATGGTGGCCCTGAAACGATTCGAGGCGGTGACCGGAGACAGCTCCCACGCCGGGCTTGTGGCCTCCGGCATGGGCGCCCTGCAGGCTGTGCTTGCCGCACGACCTGCACAATGGCTGTTCACACCGCTGCTGCGCATCATCGAACTATCCCTCCTTCCCAAGGCAGAGCAGGAGAGGCTGTCGTTCCCGAAGCGCGCACTGAAACGCATCGGCTGGAAGTACGTGATTCCCCGCTGGCACCTGATACGCAAGCGCTTTCCGCGGCTGCTGATGCCCGATGGCTACATTGAGCGCAGCCTGGCTCAAGGTGATTTCGTGCACCGCTATCACGGGGTGCATCTGATGGATTTCGAACGTCTGATCTCAAGCGCTCCGGTCAACTCAAGAACAGCCGAGCTGCTTGCAATCAGTGATGGTCTTGTCGACTTCGGCGTTCGCAGCCAAGTGACATTGCACTGGAAGGAAAGCGCCGCCAGCAAGGACTCGCTCGCCTTCTGGGCCGAAGGCCTTTATCGCCGCTGCCTGCGCACGAGCTCCGACACGGACCGTCAGTTGTTGGCCACTGCGGTACTTGACCTCACCGACGCAGGATTGGGGCTTCCACCTTCACTCATTGGCGCCAACGGTGAAATACACGAACCAACACGCGCGCTTGCGACCCCATCTCCTGTCGACTCCCGCCTGCGCGTGGTCAACCTGACTGACCGCAACGGCCCCAGTTTCATGGTGATCAATACGTCCAAGGCGCCACTCCCGCTCGTATTCGATAGCCAGGAAGCGATGCTGGCTGCGGATGCACTTTCCCCGATGCAATCCGTTCAGATCCCGGCACGTGCCTGGACAGTGTGCAATCCAGCCGTTACGCACCAGCCGAAAACGACAAACGCACCCACAGCTCTCTCACACGCAACACATTGACTTCCACTTCCTGTCCCCGATGAGCAACGCACGAGCAATCGCATTCCACCTCCCCCAGTACCACCCCACGCCCGAGAACGACGAGTGGTGGGGAAAGGGCTTTACCGAGTGGACCAACACCGCCAAGGCCAGCCCGCTTTATCCTGGCCACTACCAGCCCCATTTGCCTGCCGACCTCGGGTATTACGACCTGCGCCTACCCGAGGCACGCCATGCACAGGCCGAACTTGCCAAGGCTTACGGCATCGAGGGCTTCTGCTACTACCACTACTGGTTCGGCGGACGTCGCATACTCGAAAGGCCCGTCAACGAAATTTTATCCAGCGGCGAACCCGACCTGCCTTTTTGCCTGTGCTGGGCAAATCACAGCTGGAGCAACATCTGGCAGGGTGTCGCCGACAGGATGCTGATCGAGCAATCCTATCCCGGGATGGATGATCACAAGCGCCACTTCGAATGGTTGCTGGCCGCGTTCCACGACCCCAGGTACATCCGGGTCGAGGGCAAACCGATGTTCCTGATCTACAACCCGCCTGACATCCCTGACGTCAAGAACGTGATGGACTACTGGCGCAGTCTCGCCGCTGAGGCCGGGCTGCCAGGCCTCCACCTGGTGGCGGTGAATTATCGCGGAGTTCCGGTTGACCCTGCCGAATTCGGCATGGACGCATCGACCTGGCAACCGCTACCGGACAAAACCGGACATATCCCATGGCGCTACCCTGCCCTCAAGGCGCGCATGCGGCTTGCGCGTGGGCAGTACAAGCTGACGGTGCTCGACTACAGCCGGATCATGGATGGACTCACCCGCAAGCAGCCCCCCAAGTTCACCGAGTACCCTACGGTGTTGCCGAACTGGGACAACACACCACGTTCGGGCCTGAACGGGCTGGTGCTCCACGGCTCGACGCCGGAACTGTTCAAGACGGTTCTGAGGCGCGGAATCAGCCTGGTTCAGCAATATCCGTCCGAGCAACGCATTGTCTTCATCAAGGCCTGGAACGAATGGGCCGAGGGCAACTATCTGGAGCCCGATCAACGTTTCGGTCACGCTTACCTGGAAACGGTGCGCGAAGCATTGAATGAGGCACCGAGCGATGTGCGGGCTTAACGGCATCTTCGCCTACGGGCAGACAGCCGCTCCGGTCAGCCACGACGAGCTCGTCCGCGTGCGTGACTCAATGGCTGCTCGCGGGCCCGACGGCAGTGGGTCCTGGATTTCGGATGACGGCCGCGTTGGCCTCGCACACCGAAGACTGGCCATCATCGATCTTACCGAGGCCGGCGCACAGCCGATGCAGGCTGTGGACGGGACGCAGGTCATCACGTTCAACGGCGAGATCTACAATTATCTCATCCTGCGTGAAGAGCTGGAGCGTGACGGCGTTCACTTCCGCTCCCACTCGGATACCGAGGTTCTGTTGCACCTGTATCGCAAGCACGGCCCTTCGATGGTTGACCGTCTCCGTGGAATGTTCGCTTTCGCCCTGTGGGATGCAAGGGAGAGGCAAATTCTTCTCGCACGAGATCCGCACGGCATCAAGCCCCTCTATTACGCCAACGACGGCAACACAATCCGCTTCGCCTCTCAGGTCACGTCGCTTATCGCTGGCGAGGGTGTCGACACGCGGGCAGATCCTGCAGGTGCAGTAGGCTTTCTTTTGTGGGGCTCCGTACCCGAGCCCTTCACCCTGTACAAGGGGATCAGCCTGCTGCCGGCCGGATCGACACTCGTCGCATCGCTATCCAAAGGTGTGGGGCAACCTGTTCGCTACTGGAAGATCAGCGACGCACTGCGCCGATCCCTCCACACAGCGGCCGGGATACCCAAGGGCCAGGAACGGGCCTACCTGCGTGAGCAGTTGCTCGACAGCGTTCGCGCGCATCTCCTGGCTGACGTTCCGGTAGGCGCCTTTCTGTCCGCAGGGCTCGACTCCTCCACGCTGGTTGGCCTCGCGCGCGAAGTCTCGACGACGCGCCTGCAGACACTGACCCTGAGCTTCGACGATCTGCAGGGCACGCAACACGATGAATGCCCCGCTGCCGCCGAAATCGCCCGCCACCTCGACGTAGATCATGAGTGCATCGTGCTCTCGGCAGGGGCGCAGGAGGATGAGTTGGAACGCTTTTTCGCCGCAATGGATCAACCCACCATCGACGGCATCAACACCTGGTTCGTCAGCCGGGCTGCACGCCAGGCCGGGCTCAAGGTCGCCCTGTCAGGCGTGGGAGGTGACGAGTTGCTGGGCGGCTATGCCACATTCGAGCATGTTCCACGCCTTCGCGCCCAAGCCTCGGCCAGCCCATGGCGGCATGCGCCCTCGCTCTATCGCCATGTCCACGACCTGCTCGGCGCCTCACTCAACTGGCCGGCCAACAACGCCGGCATCCCGGGCTATGGCAGCACAGCGTCCGGCGCCTATCACCTGTCAAAAGGCGTCTTCATGCCCTGGGAGTTGCGACACGTGCTCGGTGACGACACGCTTCGCGACGGTTTGAACACGCTTATGGAGCATGACGCGGCTCATTCCGATACCTTCGACGACCTCAATGACTTTGCACAGGTGGCCTGCCTGGAGTCGATTCGCTACATGCGCAACCAGCTTCTACGCGACACGGACTGGGTCAGCATGTCCCACTCCCTGGAAATCCGCACTCCGCTGGTCGATCATCGCCTGACCGAATCGATCCTCGGCCTTGCGGCAAGCGGCCGTCTCGGCAGTGGCAAGCAGATGCTGCCGCAGACCCTGCCAAACAGTCTTCCACGCTCCGTCCTTGATCGCCCCAAGAGTGGTTTCGTCGTCCCGACCTGGCGCTGGCTTCGCCACCACGCGGGGCTCGAAGCCTGGAAATCGGTCCCTTTGCTGAAGCAGACACGCCTGTCCGACAGTCGCCGTTGGGCATACACACTATTGAATCGTCATCCGTCAGGCCGTGTCCTGCTACACACTTGATAACTGCCGAGAGCCGAGAACAATGAACCATCTGCGACGTCAATCGAGAGTGTGGGGCCGTACATGAGCTCAGCCTCCCTGTCCGCGCGCATCAGTGTTGTGATGCCCTGCTACAACGCCGCCCCTTTTGTAGCCGAGGCGGTCGAGTGCGTGATGGGGCAGAGCCATGGCGACGTCGAGTTGATCATCGTCGACGACGGCTCGACGGATGGAAGCAAGGAGATTCTGCAGGCACTTGCCGCAAGCCACCCGCAACGCATCGTGCTCTTGCATCAGGATCGAAAAGGGCCCTATCCGGCACGCAACCTCGGCCTGAAGCATGCGACGGGAGCTCAGGTCTCCTTTCTCGACGCCGACGACTATCTTGCGCAAGACTGCCTAGAGAAACTGGCGAGCGCTCTCGACCGGCAAAATGCTGACGTTGCGTACTGCGGTTGGCAGAATTTCGGCGAAGGCGCACCCGGATCACAGCCCTATGTTCCGCCGGACTACGCCACCATGGATATGGCCGCGGAGTTTCTCCGCAGCTGCCCGTGGCCGATACACGCGGCCCTGGTGCGGCGCGAAGCAGTCGACGCGATCGGCGGCTTCTCGGAACGATGTTTCTCGTCGATGGATTACGATTTCTGGCTGCGCCTTTATGCGCATACCCAGCGCATCGTGCGCGTACCCGAGGTGATGGCCTTCTACCGCTGGCATGGCGGCGGGCAGATCTCCAAGACGCGCTGGAAGCAGGTCCTCGATGCACTGCAGGTGCGTCGGGACTTCATTGCACAGCATCCCGAGCGTGTCAGCCACCTGTCACAGGCAAAGCTGTCCGAGCTCTCCGATGGCTACCTCATGCGAGAGGCCTATCGCTCGTACTGGAAGCGTGATCTCGATGACGCACAAAAACTCTTCCGGGCTGCCCTGCGTGAAGGCGGCTGGAAGAGCAGCGACCTGAGATACCTGATCCCGGCAACGCTCCCGGCGCCGCTGTTTCGCCGGCTCGTCCGTCTAGCCGGAGGTAGCGGATGAGCAGGCAGAACGAACATAGCTTGCGAACTTCTTATGCACGTGGAGGTGAAGGATGACGGCGGCCCGGACTCTATATCTAATCTTCTCGCACGATCGTCCGCACCAACTCGAGCGTCTTGTACGAGCGATCCGTCAGCTCAGTAGCTCTTCGTGGATCGCTATCCATCACGATCCCGCCGGCGAAGCGCTTGACCCTTGTCTTTTCAATGGTGTGGAGGGGGTCCATCTCGTTCCCGATCCGGTACATGGCGAGTGGGGCGACTTCTCGCTAGTCGAGCAATACTTGCATGCGCTGCGCTGGTGCGCGGCAGACCTCGAGTTCGAGTGGTGCTGCACGCTGACCGGGCTCAGCTATCCGCTCAAACCCTTGGCGGAGTTCGAAACCTTCCTGCTTGATGCGGATTACGACGCGTTCATCCATCACTTCGACGCCTTCGATCCGATCCAGTGGCCAGAGGGCACCGCAGAGCGGCGCTATCTGTTCAAGTACTATCGGCTGCCAAAGTTTCAATACCTGCACCGCGTGCCACAGCCGGTGCAGCGACTGCTTGGACGCGCTCGCGAAAGCTTCAACCGCATCCAGCCCTTGTTCCGCATCGTGCCGATGCCGCGTAAGGCACCAACCCGCTTCGGCATTCGCCGGCTACACCGTCCGATGGGCAAGGATTTCCTGCTGTGCGGCGGACGACAGATGCTCAACGTCAATCGCAGGGCGCTCGCACAGGTGCTCGACTTTGTCTCCGCCCATCCCGAATGGACGCAGTTTGCGCGACGCTCGCTGATTCCGGACGAATCTTTCTTCACCTCGATCCTGGTCAACGCTCCCGAACTCCGCGTCTGCAACAACGTGCTGCGCTACATAAAATGGCCGAAACTGCATGCGGCCAGCGGCGCGGCGATCGACGCTGACGAAGTCGACCAAGCCATGCGCTCTGGCGCCCCGTTCGGGCTCAAGTTCGACGAATTCACCGCGCCCGCTGCGCTCGATCAAGTGGACGCCCGCCTCGGCCTCGCCCCCCCTCACAACTCTCCGCGCCACCCAGGCTGAGCACGACCATGACTTCCTCCGCCCAACGCATCCCGGTCCTCATGTACCACCGCATCGGTACCGCGCATAACGAATGGGAGCGCAAGTACTGCGTCAGCCCGGAAACCTTCGCCGCCCACATGGACACGCTCGCGCGCTCGGGCTGGAAGGCGATCTCCATCGATAACTTCTTCGCCTGGCTCGACGGCGGGGCGAAGCTCCCCGAAGGCGCTTTCCTGCTCACCTTCGACGACGGCTTTCTCGGCGTGCACGACCACGCTGCACCGGTGCTGCGCCGGCTTGGCTGGCCGGCGACGGTGTTCCTCGTCAGCGCACTGATAGGCCAGCGCGACACCTGGTGCGCGACGCACAATCCGGACGGCCATACCTACCCGCTGATGGACCGTAGCCAGATACTCGCCCTGCGTGAACAGGGTTTTTCCTTCCACTCCCACACGCGCAACCACGCCGATCTACCGACGCTGGACGACGACGCCCTGGTCGACCAGCTCGCCGGCGCCCGCAAGGATCTCGCCGCGCTGCTCGGCGGGCCGGTCGACTACCTGGCCTACCCCTACGGCCGTTACGACGAAAGGGTACTTCAGCAGGCGCAGCGCGCCGGCTATCGCGCTGCGTTTTCGGTGCAGCCCGGTTTCAACCGCCCCGATGTCGACCACTTCCGCCTGCGCCGACTGGACGTGTTCGGCACCGACACCCCGGCCAATCTCGAGCGCAAGATCACCCTCGGCAGCAACGACGGCAGCCTCACAGCCGGCATACGCTACAACGCAGCCCGGGTCCTGGCCCGGCTGGGCATCCAACGCTGAATCAGGATCATGACCAGTTCCACGCCCTTTATCACGGTCGCATTGTGTACGCACAATCACGCCGACCGCCTCGCGCGCACACTCGAGACGCTCGCGCACCTTCGCTCCCCACGTCAGGCGTGGGAAATGCTCGTGATCGACAACGGCAGCACCGACGCCACACCCGCGCTGCTCGCACGCAGCGAGTGGCGCCCTGAGAACGTCGAGGTACGCGTAGTGCGCGAAGACCGTCTCGGCTTGTCCAATGCGCGCAATCGGGCCCTGCGCGAGGCGCGCGGCGAGTACCTGCTGTTCATGGATGACGACGAGACCCCCGACGCCGATTGGCTGTGCGCCTACGAGCGGGCGATGGAAGAATTCCGCCCGGACGCGCTCGGAGGCCGGATCGAGGTGTTCTTCGAGGACGGCGCCCGCCCGGACTGGCTGCAGGACGAACTGCTCGGCTTCCTCGGCAAGCTCGATCACGGCGAGGCGCGCTGGCTGGAAGCGCCAAGCACGCCGATCTTCGGCGGCAATTTCGCGTTCCGCCGCGGCGTCTTCGACACCATCGGCGATTTCGACGCCCGCCTCGGACGCATGGGCAAGGCCAACATTGGCGGCGAGGACACCGAGATCTACCGTCGCCTGCTACAGCACGGCTGCAAGGTGCGCTGGGTCCCTCAGGCGGTGATTCAGCACCGCATCCAGACGCCCAAGCTACGCCGCGGCTATTTCCTCGACCTGCACTTCCGCCAGGGGAGCAGCGAGGGCGCCGCCAAGCGCGGCGCCGGGGGCCGGGTGCCGCCCCCCTATCTGCTGGCGCAGTGGCTGCGGGCGCTCGGGCGTGCGCTCGGCTGCCGACTTCGGTCGGGTAGCGACCACTCGCTACGCATGGAAATGAACGCAGCTTATTTTTGTGGCTTCGTGATCGGCTGGATACGCGACCCCGAGTAAGCCGAGCGGACGCACACGGCGAGCACCCGAGGCGCTGCACACTACATCCTTTTGTGGATATCCCGACATGGCATCATTCAGGTTTTCGAGCCTGCTGAAACTGCTCGACCCCGAAATCCGGGCAAAGAATCTGCAATGGCTCGGCTGGAGGGCCAAGGAGATCCTGTGGACGGTAAGGCGCCCGCGCATGCCTGATCCGGTCTTCGTGATCGGCTGCTCGCGCTCGGGAACTACCGTCACCTTCGAGACGCTTGCCGCATCCGGCCACTTCCGGCACTTCGACTACGAGTTGCCGCAGCTCTGGGATGGGCTGTACGGGCCGCTGAACAACGACTGGGCGTCGGAAGCAGCAGGTCCGGAGCATGCCGACCCCGCCCATCGCGAGCGGGCGTTAGCCTATTTCTATGCCCGCCTGGGCGCAGGCCCGGTGCTCGACAAGACCTGCATCAACACACTGCGCGTTGGCTACTTGCACAAGCTGTTCCCGCAGGCGAAGTTCGTCTTCATCCACCGTGACGGGCGCGACAACATCAGCTCGATGATCGACGGCTGGCGACTGGGTCGTACCGATGGCGGTTTCGGTCTGGAAAAGTTCTTCGGCCCCTCACCCGAGCCGGTCGCGATCAACGGCGGCGAATTCCACGAATGGCATTTCTTCCTGCCCCCCGGCTGGCGTGCCTACAACCAGGCCAGCCTGGAAGAGGTGTGCGCCTTCCAGTGGATCAGCGCCAACCGGCTCGCCCTTGACGCGGCCCGTGACGTGCCGGCGGCGCAGTGGATCCAGGTGCGCTACGAAGACATCTTCGAGCGCCCGGTGGAGATGTTCCGCACCGTTTTCGACCGCCTGGATCTGCCCTTCGACGCGCGCATGGAGACACATTGCGCCGGGCTGGCCAAGCGCCCCACCAGCATCGTCAAGGGCTCGCCCAAGAAGCAGAAATGGAAGGAAAGCAACCCCGAGATGATCGAGCGCATCCTACCGCAGATCGCTCCGCTGATGCGCGAGATGGGCTATGAACTCGAGGACTGAACCGGCGGTAAGCGTCGTCATCCCGGCATTCAACGCGGGCTGGTGCATCCGGCGTGCGGTCGACAGCGTGCTGGCGCAGACCTTCACCGATTTCGAACTGATCGTCGTGGACGACGGCAGCACCGACGACACCGCACAGATCCTGTGCAGCTACGGCGACGCCCTGCACGTCGTCTCGCAGCCCAATGGCGGCATGAGCGGCGCGCGCAACGCCGGCATCCGTCTTGCCCGCGGCCGCTACATCGCCTTCCTGGACGCGGACGATCGCTGGCTCGCGCCCAAGCTCGAACGTCAGGTGACGCTCCTCGACGAACAGCCAGATCTGGCATTCTGCGCCGCGACGGCGACCCTCGAAGACCTCGACGGTAAAGTGCTCGGCGCCTGGGCCTGCAGCACAAACGGCACCGCCTCGGTGGCCCAGGTGTTCGCCGCCCATGCGCTGATCGCGGGCGGCGCCTCGTCGGTGCTCGCCCGCCGCGGTCTGGTACAGAGGCTCGGCGGCTTCGACGAGATGCTGTTCGGCGCGGAAGACACCGACCTGTGGATCCGCCTGGCCGCGCGCGGCGGTTTCGCGTGCATCCCCGAAGCGTTGGTCGTGGTACTCAAGCGCCCCGGCAGCGTGAGCCGCAACCGCCAACGGATGCGCGCCGGTGCGCTGGCGATGACGCGCAAGAACCGCCATCTGCTGCCCCCGGACAAGCAAGGCGGATACTGGCGTGCACTGTATGCCGGCACCCTGTGCGACTACGCCAAGTGGGCCTACCGCGACGGCGAGCGCAGCGCGGCGCTCGCCGATCTCGCGCGCGCCTTCGCGCTCGCCCCACTACACCGCGGGCGGCTGATCGCCGGCATCGCGCGGGCCGTACTCACCAGGGCGCCGCTATGAACACCAACCGACCGAGCACACGCAGCCTGACCGTCCTGATCTGCACCCACAACAGGGCAGGCTTGCTTGAGCGCGTCATCGCGTCGCTCGATGCCGCCACCCAGCCACGGGGCTGGCAGGTCCGCCTTTTGGTGGTCGCCAACGCCTGCACCGATGGCACACACGATTTTCTGGACGAATACACCAAGCGCTCGAGCGCCCTTGCGCTGTCGTGGATCGCCGAGCCGACCCCGGGCAAGTCGCACGCGCTCAACCGCGCCCTGCCTCTGCTGGAAGACGAACTGGTGACCTTCGTCGACGACGACCACCGGGTGGACGCCGACTACCTGATCGCCGTCACCGCTGCTGCCGAGCGCTGGCCCGACGCCGATCTGTTCTGTGGACGAATCGTGCCCGACTGGGACGGCACCGAACCGGCCTGGGTCCATGACGAAGGCCCGTACCGGATCTATCCGCTTCCTGTGCCGCGCTACGACCAGGGCCCGGACAGCTTCGCCATCGATCTCGACGGTCCGATTCCCGGCGGCGGCAACCTCGTGGTCCGCCTGCCGGCCATCGCCGCCACCGGCCCCTTCGCCACCGAACTCGGACCGACCGGACACGACCTCGGCGGCTCGGAAGACGCCGACTGGATCCTGCGCGCGCTGCGCAACGGCGCGCGCCTGCGCTATACGCCCGACATCCTCCAGCATCACTATGTCGACAGCGAACGCCTGACTCTCTCCTACGTCGCCCGCAAGGGCTTCCAGCGCTCGCAATCGGTCACCCGGGTGCGTGCCGAATTCGACACCGTGCCGCGCTACATGTGGCGCAAGGCCGCCGGCTACGCTGCCGGCCTGGTGTTCGCACTGAGAGTGCAGGCACGCCGTTTCTATCTGGTCCGCCTGGCATCCTCACTGGGGGAAATTTCAGGCATTCGCGACCAGCGCCGGCGCCGACAGCGACGGGCGTCCCTGCCCATGCTCGGTGCCGAGCATGCCTCGGTGGCGCTGCTCGCTCTCGCTGCATCAGCGCTCCTGCTCGCCGCGGCATTCGCGCGGAGCTGGCTCGGTGAGGCACTGCTGGCCTCCATCCTGGTCGGTGCGCTGACGAGTACCGCTCTGGTGGTCAAGTCGATACGCGACTTCTCGCGCACCGGCCCCGGCCTGCGCGATGAGATTCTCCAGCGCTATCGCGGCTACGTCGTCTTCGCCCTCGCCCGGCTCGGCCTCGCGGCCCTGTGCGTGGCGGCATTCTGGGCCTTTCCTGGCGCCGCCCTGTGGATCGCCGCGTCCGAAGTGCTGGGCAGCGAAATGCCCGCATGGACCACTGCCGCCGGCGGGGGAATGACCCTGGCACTGGCAACCGTTTATGCGGGATGCCGGGCCCTGTCGCTCAACCCCGGCCTCGTCATCGCCTCCTGGCAGTACCGCACGGTGCGCATCCACCGCCTGTGGCGTGCCCTATCCCGCCGCGGACTCGACCTGATCGCGAGGCTGGTGCTGCTGTCCGGCGTCACTCTGACCACCTTGATCGCAATCCTGCGCTACCGCGAGAGCGCCCCCGCTGACGCGGCCGCCCTGCTGCTGGCCGCCTGCGGCTACATTGGTTTCGTTCTTTACGCCCACTGGGAACCGGATGGATCAAGCACCCGTAAAGCGCGCTCCAGTCGCCGCCCGAACGTGGTCATGATCGGCAGCGACACGCTGCGCGCGGACCGCATCGGCGCACGCCGCGCCGGCGCATCGATCACCCCAGCAATCGATGCGCTGGCGCGGCGTGGCACCCTGTTCAGCGCCTGCTATGTACCGTGCGCACGCACCGCCCCGAGCCTGATATCGCTGTTCACCGCGACCTGGCCCCATCATCACGGCGTACGGGACAATTACGTCACCGAGACCGAGACACGTCTCAAGGAAACGACCCTGCCCAAGGTGTTGCGCGCCGTCGGCTATCGCACCGCGGCAGTGTCCGACTGGTGTGGCGCCGATCTCGGCAAGTTCGACTTTGGCTTCGACGTCGCCGATCTGCCCGCGGACCAGTGGAATCTGAAGTACCTGATCCGCCAGGGCCCCAAGGACATCCGCCTGTTCCTGTCGCTGTTCCTGCACAACCGCGTCGGCCGCCACTTGTTGCCCGAAATCCATTACCTCGGCGGCGTCCCCCAGACCAGCCGGCTCGGCCGGCGCGCACGGCGCACCCTTTCGCGCCTGGCTGCCACCGACGAACCCTTCCTGCTCAACGTCTTCTACTCCACGACCCACCCACCGTTCGCCTCGGAACATCCCTACTACACCCGCTTCTCCAACCCCGCCTATGGCGGCGAATCGAAGTTCGCGATGGCTCGCCTGACGGACCCTTCCGAGATCATCCGCCGCCAAGGCGAGCCCCGCGAGGAGTTCGATCTCGACCAGATCCTCGACCTGTACGACGGCTGCGTCGCCCACTTCGATGACGAGGTCGGCAAGCTGATGCGCCAGCTTGACGCGACCGGCCTGGCAGAGAACACGATCGTCGTGCTGTACAGCGACCACGGCATGGAGTTCTTCGAGCACGGCACCTGGGGACAGGGCAACTCGGCACTCGGCGACTTCAGCGCCCGCGTGCCGCTGATCGTGGTGGATCCGGCCCAGCCCGGTGGCAAGCGGGTCGAACAGGTCGTGCGCAGCGTGGACATCATGCCCACCCTGCTCGAGATCGTCGGCGCACCATCGGTCGGCTGCGACGGCGTGTCGCTGCAGCCGGTGATCGCCGAACCCGACGTCGATCTTCACCTCAAGGCCTTCAACGAGACGGGAATCTGGATCGCGCCGCCGCCTGGACTACCCGACGGACACCTTAGCTACCCGAACCTGCTGCAGTTGCTCGACATTCCCGACGATGCCACCGGCACCCTGGCGATTCGCGAGCAATACAAGCAGGTGGTGCTGGTCGCCAAGGACCGCATGGTTCGTGACGGCCCCTGGAAGCTGGTCTATCAGCCGCTGGAAACAGGTCGTCGGCTGACCCTTTACAACGTGGAGACCGACCCCGGGTGCACCACCGACGTTGCCGCCACCCACCCCGAACAGGTGGAGCTGCTGTGGGCACAACTACGGGCGTGGATGGCGAGCGATACGGCCTTGCGCGGAGATCCGCGCTTGACGCAGCGCGCAGCGCCGTAGCCCCCCTGCCGGCCGTCGCTCCGGTGCGCTGCCTCAGCGCGCACCGCGCCGGAAACGGATCTCACGTCCGAGGTGCGGCAGCGGGATCACGATCTCGGCGTCGCCCAAGGCCACGTGGTCTCGATAGCGATGGATCTCGATGCTCTCGGGCGCCTCCGCACCACCGCCCGAGGGAACAGGAAAGTCGGCGACGCGTTCGAAGTCGGACTGCGCCACCAGTTCGGCCAGCATGGCGAATTCCGTCACCCCCACGATGTCGGGACGCTCGATCACGATGTACTCGACACCGTAGCGGCGAATCAGCGCACGGATGTCATCGACGCTGCCTACATGCGATGTCATGCCGAAATACTTGTGCACTGCAAGCGAAACCAGCACCTTGTCGGCACGCAATACCACCGCCTCACGCGACTCGTCCAGCCGTCGCAGATGAAAGATGAAACTGCCGTCATGCTTGCCGGCGAACAGGACGGGCGAACTCGTCGCGCGCTCGTGGATCGCGAGTGCGGCCTCGCGATAACCATCGACATAGGGGACCGGTAGCGTGAGCGTCCGCCAACCCTGGACGGCGAGCACCAGCATGAGCACGGCGAGAAACGCGTTGCGGACACCCGTCCGATCCTGCAGCAGGAATAGCGGACGTGCGCCGAGCACCGCAAGCGCCGGTAGTGCGTACAGCGAGTACCTCGGCGCATTGCCGGCGCCCCCGAGCACCAGCGTCATCACCACGTACCAGCACAGTAGCCAAGCGTAGATCAACGCCAGCCGCGATTCGCGCTGCCGTGCGGGCAGAAGCGCTCCCGCCAGGGACAGAATCATGAGCGGCCAGCCCCATACCTCCAGCAGCGCTTTGGGGTAAGTCAGCCAGCGCTCAAGCGACAGCCGGGCCGCGCTTTGGCCAACGTCAACACGGCTGTCGCCCAGCGTGGCGGCAAGCCCGAGGTTGCCGAACTTGAGCGCGTGCAGTGCGACCAGCGCGATCGCCAGCGCCACGATCAGGTAGGCGGGCACCGCCTGCACCCGCCACAAGGCGTGGCGCCGCGGCGAGCTCAGCGCGTACACCAGCAGGGCGGGCAGCAGTAGCGCGACCGTCTGCTTGACCGCCAGCGCAGCCGCGATGCTGAGCCCGGCGGCGAGCGCCCGAAGGGCCGTCGGACGATCGAGGTAGCGCTCGAAGGTCCACACGACCAGGATGAACATCGCAATCGCTGGCGCCTCCAGCATCACGCTGCGCGCCCAGTGGTTCCACTCCGGCACGGCTACGAACAGGGCCGTCGCCATGAAGGCCGTGAGCGCGCCCCAACCGCCCCTCACCCAACTGAACCAGACGGCCGTAGCGAGCAGAACGAAGGCGAACACCGTCCAGTGGGCGACCGCCTCCTCAACGCCGAACATCGCATAGAAGCCCGCCTCGACAAGATAGAAGCCGGGCAGGTACCAATTGAGCGCGAGCGCCGGATACTGCGCGAAGTAGCGCAACGCGTAACCCATGGGATCCGCGAGCGGCATGTCGCGCAGCAGATCGAGCACGAACACACCGCCCATCGCATGCCGCGTCTCGTCGGTCCACCAGAAACCGCCCCCACTGAGGGTCGGCACGAAAAAAAATGAAACGAGCGCGAACAGTGCCGCGCAGGTGAGCCAGAATCTCATTTCCGCCGGATCTCCGATTGGGGCTTCGGGTCAGACCGCATGGGGATCTCCTCAAGCACGAAGGCGTCGGACCGGTAGCGCTCGACGGCATCCGCCAAAGTTGGCTCCTGCGGCCGGCGCAGATGGAGGACGCGGCGCTGAGCGAGAGCTGCGCGCAGCGCCGCCTCGTCGCCGAAGCCGGAGCAGAACAGCACCGGCTCGTATGCGGCATCAACCTTCGTCTCACAGGGTCCAGGGTTGGTCGGATCGCCAGCGAGCGCCAAGCGCGCTGCGGCGGGGTAAGCAGGACCGAAAAAACGGATCAGATTCAGATACTCCTGCGCAACGCCGGGAGTCGAGATCAGAGTCGACGGTCGCCCGTCCCCACCGAAAACCTGCTCACTGATTTTCGCCATCTCCCGCGGCGTGTAGTCAATGCGCTCATAGCGCGGGACGAACATGGCAGCGCCGAGACGCTGGATCCGCCATAAGCCAGGCTGCTCGACCAGCCAGCCATAGACCGCAGGCCGCGACACCACCAGTAGCAGCACTCCCAGCAAGAGCATCGCGCGCAAAAAGCGCGGCCGCGGATCGCGCAGCGCGAACGTCCATCCCGCCGCCGACAGCAGAAGCAGTGGCGGTACCAAACCGACCAGCATCCGCGTCTGTACCTCGGACCCCGCGGCGATCACCCCCCATGACGGCAGGCCGGCGACGAAGAGCCACAGCCCGCCAAAACGGACCACCGGCGACACCGTGATCCGCCGTAACACCAGCGACGCACCCACCCAAAGCAGCCCGCCGACGACAAAAACGAGATTGATCGCATGCACACCGCCACGCGAACGCTGTGACAGGCTGGCGGCGAACTGGAGGTAGTGACGTGGATCGGCCAGTGGATGGAACGCGAACGCGTAGACCAAGTAGCCGAGCAGCGCGGCTCCACCAGCGAGCACGAAGCGATGCAGCGTGCGTGCACGTGCTTGTCCCGAACCGGCGTAGGGCAGGTACGCGATCATGAACGCCAGCCAGGCCCAGACGCTCTCGACCCGCATCGTGTAGCCGGCGAACGCCAGCAGCCCCGAGAGCAGCGCCAGCGCCGCCCCGCCGCCGCGGATCGATGCCAGTAATGCCCATAGCGCTGCACCGCTCAGCCCCAGGGACACAACCTCGCTGACCAGATTGCCGCTCAGGTAGCCATAAACGTCGGACAATACGTACAGGAGTGCTGAGAGGCCGAGGCCGGTCATGACCACGGATCCGGGCTCGATCAGCCGACTTGCGAGCAGTGCGACCCGGCACCATGCGAACAAGCCGAGCGGCAGGGCCAGGGCGAACAACCAGGTCGCAGCCTCGATCGCCGCCAGCGTACTCCCGAGTGTCTCCACCAACACACCCAGTACAACGATGTGACCAAGCCGGCTCGATCTCCAGAAAGCCTCGGAGTAGCTCTCGTCTGCCGGCCAGGCCCCGGTCACTTGGGCCGCGATGCGCTCCGCGTTATGTGCGATATCGACCAGATGCTGCGTTTCGGCGAAGCGCTTGGCCTGATAAAGGTAGATCGGGGCATCCCAGTGCGCGTCCCCGAGCGGCACGCGTGAAAGGGCGACGAGCAGCACGCACAGACCCAGCGCCAGCCACAGCAGACGTTTCATGACACGCACCCCGTGGCGCTCGCCGCCGCGGGACCCTGGGTGCATCGCACCCGTCCACGGGCGAAAGCTCGGTTCACGACCATTCTTGGCGCGGGCGGGACAGGACGTCAGAGCGCCGCGAGCACTTGCTGGATGATCTCGGACTGGGAGTCCTCCATGCCCAGCCACAACGGCAGCCTCACCAGTCTGTCGGCGATGTCCTCGGTCACCGTCAACACGTCGTGCGCACGGCCGAAGCGCCGGCCGGCGGGAGCGTCGTGCAGCGGAATGTAATGAAACACG
This sequence comes from Thauera sp., assembly GCA_035433105.1. Taxonomy (GTDB): domain Bacteria; phylum Pseudomonadota; class Gammaproteobacteria; order Burkholderiales; family Rhodocyclaceae; genus Thauera. The sequence continues at coordinate 593 of DAORUJ010000031.1, read as the reverse complement.
CAGTGGATTCCGATCGCGCGCAGGCGCTCGATGAAGGCGGTCCGCTCCTCCAGGCCGGGCAACAGCAGGTAATACATGTGCGCGTTGTGGGTACAGTGCGCGGGGATGACCGGCCGTCGCAATCTACCCTGGCGTTCTGCCTCGGCGAACCATTGGTGATAGGTGTTCCAGATGCCGAGTCGGCGGCGGGTGATGCTGTCTGCCTCCTCCATCTGCGCCCACAGGAAGGCGGTGATCAGTTCACCCGGCAGATAGGACGAGCCGATGTCAATCCAGGTGTACTTATCCACCTGTCCGCGGAAGAACTGGGAACGGTTGGTCCCCTTCTCGCGGATGATCTCGGCGCGCTCCGCACGTCCCGGCGCACTGACCAGCAGCGCGCCGCCCTCCCCCGAGATGATGTTCTTGGTCTCGTGAAAGGACAGTGCGCCCATGTGGCCGATCGCACCGAGTGGCCTGCCCTTGTAGCTCGCCATCACGGCCTGTGCGGCGTCCTCGATCACCAGCAGGTCGTGCCGACGCGCGATGTCCATGATCGTGTCCATCTCGCAGCCGACGCCCGCGTAGTGCACCGGCACGATCGCACGCGTGCG
>DAORUJ010000030.1:0-27498 GCA_035433105.1 Thauera sp. | reverse complement strand
CGGCCCCCGCACCTTCAACATCCACCTCAACGTGTGGGTGTTCACCACGCTGATGTTCATCGTCGGCGTCGCCTTTGCCTTCGGCAAGGCCTCGGTGTTCAAGTACATCTCGAACGAGTTCCCGGGCGAGATCGGCGCGGTGTCGGGCATCGTCGGCCTAGTGGGCGGGATGGGCGGCTTCTTGCTGCCGATCATGTTCGGCGCGCTGCTCGACCTGACCGGCGTGCGCTCGAGCGCCTTCATGCTGCTCTACGGCGTCACCTGGGTGTCGCTGATCTGGATGTACCTGACCGAAGTGCGCCGCACCGACCTGCTCGACGGCCACGAGGCCGGCACAGGTTCGACCAAGGCCTGATTCACAAGACAACGAGGAGTCGGTTTCATGCAAGCAGCGAAGACCGTGGCGCCCAGCCCGACGATCACCAGCAGCGTCGATATCGTCGACTGGCGCCCGGAAGACGAAGCGTTCTGGAAAGACCAGGGCGCGCGCATCGCCAACCGCAACCTGTGGATCTCCATCCCCAGCCTGCTGTGCGGCTTCGCCGTGTGGCTGATGTGGGGAATCATCACCGTGCAGATGGCCAACGCGGGCTTTCCCTTCGCCCCCGACCAGCTCTTCTCGCTTGCCGCGATCGCCGGCCTGGCGGGTGCGACGACGCGCATCCCGGCCTCCTTCTTCATCCGCATCTGCGGCGGGCGCAACACGGTGTGGCTGACCACCGCGCTGCTGATGATTCCGGCCGCGGGCACCGGCATCGCGCTGCAGAGTCTTGAGACGCCGCTGTGGGTGTTTCAGCTCATGGCGCTGCTGTCGGGCATCGGTGGGGGCAACTTCGCCTGCTCGATGGCCAACATCAGCACCTTCTTCCCCAAGCGCTTGCAGGGCACCGCGCTGGGTCTCAATGCCGGGCTGGGCAACTTTGGCGTCACCACCTCGCAGCTGCTGATTCCGGCCGTGATGACGCTGGGCCTGTTCGGCGCGCTCGGCGGCGACGCAATCCCGCTCGCCAAGGACTCGGCCACGCTGATCGGCAAGATTGCCGCCGGCACGCCGACTTGGGTACAGAACGCCGGCTTCGTGTGGCTGCTGCTGCTGGTGCCACTGGCGGTGATCGGCTGGTTCGGCATGAACAATCTGCTCACCGTGTCGCCCAGCATCGGCTCGACCGGCGCGGCGCTGGGCAAGATCGTGCTCTTCTATGGCATCGCCCTGGTGGTGTCGGCGATCGGCCTCTACCTTTACCTGCCCAGCGGGCTCGGCGTGCTGGCGGGCAACGGCATGTGGGTCGTGCTGGCGCTGGTGATCTTCGGCACGCTGTACGGCATGAAGTTCGCTGCCAGCGGCGAGATGAAGGCCAGCCTGAACAAGCAGTTCGGGATCTTCCGCAACAAGCACACCTGGTCGATGACCGCGCTTTACGTGGTCACCTTCGGCTCGTTCATCGGCTTCTCGATGGCGCTGCCGCTGTCGATCACGGTGATCTTCGGCAACACCCACGTGTTCGACACTGCCGCCCAGGCCTGGGTACATGCGAAGAACCCGAACGCCCCGTCGGCGCTGATGTACGCCTGGATCGGCCCCTTTGTCGGCGCCCTGATCCGCCCGGTGGGGGGGTGGATCTCGGACAAGCTCGGTGGCTCGATCGTCACCCAGTGGATCTCGATCGTGCTCGTGGTCGCCTCCACGGCGACCGGCTACGTGATGCTGTTGGCCTACCAGTCGGCCACGCCCGAAGCGTACTTCTTCGTGTTCATGGCGCTGTTCGTGCTGTTGTTCGCCGCCTCGGGCATCGGCAACGGCTCGACCTTCCGTACCGTGGGTTTCGTGTTCGATAAGGATGAGCGTGGCCCCGTGCTGGGCTGGACCTCGGCGATCGCCGCCTACGGTTCGTTCATTGCGCCGGTGGTGATCGGTGGCCAGATCAAGGCTGGCACGCCCGAGAACGCGATGTACGGCTTTGCGGTGTTCTACGCCCTGTGCGTGGTCCTGAACTGGTGGTTCTACCTGCGCCGCGGCGCATATATCAAAAATCCCTGATTTCGGCACAGCAGACGCATTTCATTTTTTCAACATTCGGGTTTACCGATCGCCCTTCCGCATCGGAACGACGACTTGAAAGGAGCAAACCATGAGTCATTTTCTCGATCGCCTGAGATTCTTCGACAAGGTCAAGGAGACCTTCTCGAATGGACACGGCATCGTCACCAACGAGGACCGCAACTGGGAGGATGCCTACCGCAACCGGTGGCGTCACGACAAGGTGGTGCGCTCCACGCACGGTGTTAACTGCACGGGTGGTTGTTCGTGGCGGATTTTCGTCAAGAACGGCTTGGTGTCGTTCGAGATGCAGCAGACTGATTACCCGCGTACCCGCGAGGATTTGCCGAACCACGAGCCGCGTGGCTGTCAGCGTGGCGCTTCGTTCTCGTGGTATCTGTATTCGCCGCACCGCATCAAGTACCCGATGATTCGCGGCCGCCTGCTCGAGTTGTACCGTGCCGAGCGCAAGGCCGGCCGTGATCCGGTCGAGGCCTGGGAGGCAATCCAGAAGGATCCGGCCAAGCGCAAGAAGTACGTGGCGGTGCGTGGCCTGGGTGGCTTCGTGCGCACGAACTGGGAAGAGGTCACGGAAATCATCGCCGCGGCCAACGTCTACACGATCAAGAAGTGGGGCCCGGACCGCATCTATGGCTTCTCGCCGATTCCGGCGATGTCGATGATTTCGTATGCGGCCGGCTCGCGTTATCTGTCGCTGATCGGTGGCGTCTGTGGCTCGTTTTACGACTGGTACTGTGACTTGCCGGCGGCTTCGCCGCAAACCTGGGGTGAGCAAACCGACGTGCCTGAAGCGGCCGACTGGTACAACTCGACCTATCTGATCATCACCGGCGCCAACCTGCCGATGACGCGTACGCCCGACGCCCACTTTGCCACCGAGGTGCGCTACAAGGGCACGAAGATCGTGTCGATGGCGCCAGATTACGCCGAGTACGTCAAGTTTGCCGATCTGTGGATGCCGGTGAAGCAGGGCACCGACGGTGCTGCTTTCCTCGCCATGGGCCACGTCGCGCTGAAGGAATTTTTCATCGACCGACAGGATCCGTACTTCACCGAGTACGCGCGCAAGTACACCGATCTGCCGATGCAGGTGCTGCTGCGTCAACACGGTGAGGGCTATGTCTCCGACCGCAACCTGCGTGCTTCCGACTTCGACAGCAACCTTGGCGAAGCCAACAACCCCGAGTGGAAGACCATTGTCTTTGACCGCAAGAGCGGCCGCTTCATCGCGCCCAACGGTACGATCGGTTTCCGCTGGGGTGAGGAGGGCAAATGGAACCTGCTCGAGCAGGCCGGTGCCGACCAAGTCGAGACCGAAGCGGAGCTGACCTGCATCGACAGCCGTGACGAAGTCGTTTCTGTCGGCTTCCCGCACTTCGTGCCCGGCGAGAAGGAGTTGCTGTACCGCAATGTGCCGGCGCGCCGGCTGAAGCTTGCCAGTGGCGAAGAGGTGTTCGTTACCTCGGTGTTCGACATGCAGATTGCTCAGTACGGTATCGACCGCGGTCTCGGTGGCGGCAACGTGGCGACGTCCTACGACGACGCCAACGTCGCCTATACCCCGGCCTGGGCGGCGAAGCAGACCGGCGTGAAGGCGGCCGACCTCGAGCGCACGGGTCGCGAGTTTGCCGATAATGCCTCCAAGACCCGCGGCAAGTCGATGGTGATCATGGGTGCGGCGATCAACCACTGGTACCACAACGACCTCGCCTACCGCGCGATCATGAACCTGCTGCACATGTGTGGCTGTGTGGGTCAGAGCGGCGGTGGCTGGGCGCACTATGTGGGTCAGGAAAAGCTGCGTCCGCAGGCCGGTTGGGCGCCGATCGCCTTCGCGCTTGACTGGCAGCGTCCGCCGCGTCACATGAACTCGACCTCGTTCTGGTATTTCCACACCGATCAGTGGCGCTACGAGACGATCGATGCCGATGCACTGCTGACGCCAGCCGGGCCCAACCGCAACAAGGGCCTGTCGCTTGCCGACTATAACGTCAAGGCAACACGCATGGGCTGGCTGCCGTCGGCACCGCACTTCAACCGCAACCCGATGGAACTCGCCGAGGAAGCCGCGCGTGCAGGCGCCACCGATGAGGCCGGGGTATCGAAGTACGTGGTCGACCAGCTCAAGTCGGGGGCGCTCGATGTGTCCTTTGCCGACCCCGATGCCGAGGAAAACTGGCCGCGCAACCTGATCGTGTGGCGTGCGAACCTGATCGGCTCGTCGGCCAAGGGGCACGAGTATTTCCTCAAACACCTGCTGGGTGCGCAGAACGGTGTGATGCAGGAAGGTGGTGCCGGCAACAACTGTAAGGAAGTGAAGTGGCGCGAGCATGGCCCTACCGGCAAGCTCGACCTGATGGTGGATATCAACTTCCGCCTCAACTCCACCGGCGCCTACTCCGACATCATCCTGCCGACCGCGACCTGGTACGAGAAGAACGACCTCAACACCACCGACATGCACCCCTTCATTCACCCGCTGGGTGAGGCGGTGACCCCGGGCTGGGAGTCGAAGTCCGACTGGCAGATCTTCCGCACCCTGGCGGCGGCATTCAGCGGTCTGGCGGCCAAGCACTTGGGCGTGCGCAAGGACGTCGTCGCGTTGCCGATGCAGCACGACTCGCCGACCGAGCTGGCCACGCCTCATGGTGTCGGCCGGGACTGGAAGCACGGTGAGTGCGAACCCATTCCGGGCAAGACGATGCCGATGCTCAAGCTGGTCGAACGCGATTTCGCCCAGACCTACAACAAGTACATTGCACTTGGCCCGCTGATGCTCAAGCTGGGCAACAACGTCAAGGGCATCGACTGGGATACCACCCAGGAATACGAAGAGCTCAAGAAGTGCAACTACCCGGTGACGGTTGAAGGGGTCTCAAAGGGCATGCCCTCGCTCGAGGAGGACATCTACGTCTGCGACTCGGTGATGCGCATGGCACCTGAGACCAACGGCGAGGTGGCGCACAAGTCGTGGAGTGCGCTGTCGAAGAAGACCGGCATTGATCACCATCATCTGTACGCCGGCCGCCACGAGGACAAGATCACCTTCCGCGACATCGTCGCCCAGCCGCGCAAGATCATTACTGCGCCGACCTGGTCCGGCATCGAGTCGGAGACCGTGTCCTACACCGCGGGCTACACCAACATCCACGAGCACATCCCGTTCCGCACCCTGACCGGCCGTGCCCACTTCTACCAGGACCACGAGTGGTTCCTCGACTTCGGTGAGGGCTTCTGCACCTACAAACCGCCGATCGACCTGAAGGCACACGAAAACGTGCCAGACAGCGTGAAGAAGAAGCCACACCTGACCCTGTCGTGGATTACGCCGCACTCGAAGTGGGGCATCCACTCCAGCTACCAGGACAACCTGCGCATGCTGAACCTGTTCCGTGGCGGCCCCTACGTCTGGCTGTCGGAGGAAGAGGCGGCAACCATCGGCATTCGCGACAACGACTGGGTCGAGGCGATCAACGCCAACGGCGCCACGGTGTGCCGTGCGGTGGTGTCGCAGCGCGTGCCGCGGGGCATGGCGCTGATGTACCACGCCCAGGAGAAGAACGTGAACGTGCCCGGCTCGAACACCACCGGCAAGCGTGGCGGCATCCTGAATTCGGTTACCCGCGTCATCGTCAAGCCCACCAACATGGTTGGCGGCTATGCGCAGCTGGCCTACAGCTTCAATTACTACGGCACCGTGGGGTGCCAGCGTGACGAAGTGGTGGTGATCCACAAGATCGAGGATCAGGACATCGACTGGCTGGAGCGTCCGCTGACACCGGAGCGTGAGGCTGCCATCAACCCGCCTGGCATCGGCCCGCGCTAAGCGGCACCTGACGAACGAGGGGCGCACGCGGACACAGGTCTGCTGGCGCCCGGTGCGGCAAGGGGCGAGACGAGTCGCCTGCGCCGCAACAAAGACAAGGATTCGGAGATCAAGATGAAAATCCGTGCGCAGTTTGCAATGGTGTTCAACCTGGACAAGTGCATCGGTTGCCACACCTGCTCGGTGACCTGCAAGAACGTGTGGACCAACCGCAAGGGCGTTGAATACGCCTGGTTCAACAACGTCGAGTCGAAGCCTGGTATCGGTTACCCGAAGGAATGGGAGAACCAGGAGAAATGGAAGGGCGGCTGGGAAAAGATTAATGGCAAGCTCGAGCTCAAGGCGGGTGGACGGGTCAAGAAGATCGTGCAGATCTTCGCCAACCCCAACCTGCCCCAGATCGATGACTACTACGAGCCTTTCACCTACGACTACGCGCGCCTGCAGAACGCGCCGCTGTCCGAAGCAGCACCCACTGCCCGTCCGGTGTCGCAGATCACCGGCGAGAGGATGGAAAAGGTGACCTGGGGCCCGAACTGGGAGGACGATCTCGCTGGCGAATTCGCCTCGCGCGCTCGCGACAAGAACTTCTCCAACATGGAGAAGGAGATGTACAAGCAGTTCGAAAACACCTTCCATCTGTATCTGCCGCGGATCTGCAACCATTGCATCAATCCGGCGTGCGTAGCGTCCTGCCCTTCGGGCGCGCTTTACAAGCGCGAGGAAGACGGCATCGTGCTGGCCGACCAGGACCGCTGCCGCGGCTGGCGCATGTGCATCTCCGGCTGCCCCTACAAGAAAGTGTTCTTTAACTGGGAATCGTCGAAGGCGGAGAAGTGCGTGGGCTGCTATCCGCGTGTCGAGAATGGTTTGCCGACAGTCTGTTCGGAAACCTGCGTCGGACGCATCCGCTACAACGGCATCATCCTGTATGACGCCGACAAGATTTTGGCCGCGGCCAGCGCCGACAATGTTCAAGATCTGTATCAGGAACATCTCGACATGTTCGTCGACCCGTTCGATCCCGCGGTCATCGAGCAGGCGAAGAAGGACGGCATCACCGACGACTGGATCCTTGCTGCGCAAAAGTCGCCGATCTACAAGATGGCCGTGCAGTGGAAGATCGCATTTCCGCTACATCCGGAGTACCGCACCCTGCCGATGATCTGGTACGTGCCGCCGCTGTCGCCGGTGCAGTCGCAGATCGACCAGAAGACACTGCCGACCGAATCCGACGGCGTGATTCCGAAGGCCTCGGCGATGCGCCTGCCGGTGCAGTACCTCGCCAATCTGCTGACTGCCGGCAAGGAGCAGCCCATCGTCGATGCCCTCAACCGCATGATCGCGATGCGCTCCTATCAGCGCTCGGTACACGTCGAAGGCAAGGCCGACCTGCGTCCGCTCGAAGCTGTGGGCATGACCGAGGACATGGCCAAGGAGATGTATCGCTTTCTGGCGATCGCGAACTACGAAGACCGCTTCGTGATTCCGAGTTCCAAAGAGGAAATGCGCCTCGAGGACTACCACGGCTTCCAGGGCCAGGCCGGCTTCAGCTTCGGCAGCGCGTCCTCGGTCGGCATCTCGCCGAATTCCCTGTTCCCCGAGCGCCGTCTGGAGTCGATGGAGCCGCGCAAGCCGGCACCGCACGCTGACGACCTGCACGACATCACCGGCGAACGCTACTGAGGAGTTTGAATCATGCTGACCTACAAGCTACTTGCTGCGCTACTCGATTATCCGGGTGGCGAGATCGTGGATGACCTGCGTTCGGCGGTCGCCGAGCAGGGCGGTGCGCTCGGTTTGCTGCTTTCGGTGGATACCGACGAGGTGTTCTCCGAAGCCGAGCACACCAGCATCGCCGATTTCATCGACTGGATGCTGGCGCAAGAGCAGACCGAGCTCGAAGGGCGTTACGTCAAGACCTTCGACCTCACCCCTGAACACAGCCTGCATCTGACGCATCACGTGTTTGGCGACGACAAGAACCGCGGTCCGGCGCTGATCGATCTTTCCGAGTTCTACAAGTCCTATGGGCTGCAGCACGACGAACGCGAGATCCCGGACTACCTGCCGATGATGCTGGAATTCGTGTCGCAACTCGAAGAGACCGAGGCGCGCGTGTTCCTGACCGATGCGGTGAAGGTGTTCAACGTCCTCGCGATCAATCTGGAGAAAGCGCAGAGCCCCTATGCGGTGCTCGTTCGCGCGATCGAAAACCACAGCTCGCTGGCCCGTCTGGCCGCCTGAGGAGAAGACGATGTATCTGACGAAACTGATTTTTGGGGTCTATCCCTACATCGCGCTGACCGTGTTCGTGATCGGCAGCTGGATTCGATTCGACAACGAGCAGTACACCTGGAAAACCGACTCGTCCCAGTTGCTGTCGAAGTCCGGCATGATGATCGCGAGCAACCTGTTCCACGTCGGCATCATCATGATCTTCTTCGGCCACTTCGCCGGACTGGTGTTGCCGCACGCGTTGTGGCTTGGCCTGGGTGTCTCCGATCTTGCCCACCAGTGGGTCGCGATCATTGCCGGTCTCGTTTTCGGTGTCATGTGCCTGATCGGTGGCTGCATGCTGTGGTACCGGCGCATGTATAACCCGCGCGTGCGCATCAATAGTCGGCGCAGCGACGTGTTCATCATCACCTGGCTGATGCTGACCCTGATTCTGGGTCTGATCACGGTGCCGTTCTCGATTGGTCACGCCAACAAGGGTGATCCGGCGGTCATGCTTGCCCTGGCCGAGTGGGTGAAAAGCGTCCTGCTGCTGAATCCGCGACCCGAGCTGATGGACCAGGTCGACCCGATCTTCCGTGCCCACATCTTCTTCGGCATGACGGTGTTCCTGGTGTTCCCCTTCACCCGTCTGGTGCATATCCTGACCGCGCCTTTCAACTATCTGGGGCGTGCCTACCAGATCGTGCGGACCAAGCGTCGCACGGCCTGAACCTAGGATGAAAGGCAGGACGGACGGCGTTGTTTGCGCTGTCGGTCTTGCCTTTCGGCCTTTTTGTCCCTAGCTTGCGCGGATGCGCAACAAGGTACCGGTTCTCATGTTCATCCGTAGTTCGGGGCTGTCGGTCAAGATCACCGGCATGTTGCTCGGCTTTTTCCTCGTGGCGCTTGCTGCGATCGCTACCACCTTGTTCATCTCCTGGCATCTCGAAGGCGCAGCGGCCGCGATCAACGATGCCGGTAGCCTGCGCATGAGGGTCTACAGCCTTGCACACCATCTTGCCCGGGCTGAACTGGACACGGCAGACCGCGAAGACTTTGCCGCCGATCTGACCCTGAAGGTGACGGAATTTGACGAGGTACTCGACGTGCTGCGCCGCGGAGACCCGACGCGCCCGCTTGCCGTTCCGCGCGATGATGGGATTCCGGAGGCGCTGAACCGTATCGCCGATGAGTGGGCGCAACGCCTGCGGCCTATCCTGGCCGAGGTTGCGAACGACCCAGACCCTGTCGGGCTGCACCGGCGCAGTCTGGAGTTCGATGGCACGGTGCAGGCTTACGTGGGTGCGCTGAACGACTTCGTGTCGCGCATGGAGCACAGCTACGCGCGCAACACCAACGTCCTGCGCACGTCGCAGGTCTTTCTCATCGCCCTTGCGGTGATCGGCACCATCCTGCTGCTGCGCTTTTTTTTCCTGACTGTGGTTCGACCGGTGTTCGAACTGCACGAAGGCGTCAAGCGCATGGGGCAGGAGGATTTCGATACGCGCGTGCCGGTGCTCTCGGACGACGAGTTTGGCGAGTTGTCCGCAGGCTTCAACCGCATGGCCGCGCACTTGCAGAACGTGTACGACACGCTGGAGGAGCGCGTTGCGATCAAGACGCGCAATCTCGAGGAGAAGAACCGTGAACTTGAGATTCTCTATGACGTCGCTGCCTTTCTTCGCGAGCCCAATGATGTCGATTCGCTGTGCAAGGGTTTCCTCGAACGCGTGCAGAAGGCCATGAACGCGAGCGCAGGCTCGGCGCGGCTGCTCGATCTTGAGTCGCGAAACCTGTGCATGATTGTGCATGACGGCCTGGGCGAGGAATTTCTCGAGCGCGAGGAGGTGTTGGCCTGTGGCGAATGCGTGTGCGGAGAGGCGGCACAGGGAAGCGGCCGGTCGCTGATGCTGGACGTGCGCAACGCGAATTTCGATGTGACGCGGGATACCTGCATGCGCGCTGGCTTCCAGACCGTGTCGGCAACCTCGATCACATCCAACAAGCGTGCGCTCGGTGTGTTCAACCTGTATTTCAACCACGCGCAGCAGATTGACGACGCCGATCGCCAGTTGCTTGAAACGCTTGGTCAGCAACTCGGCATTGCGATCGAGAATCAGCGCCTGCACGCGCGTGAGCGCGAGCTCGCCGTGTCCGAAGAGCGCAATTTGCTTGCGCGCGAACTGCACGATTCGATCGCACAGGGACTTGCCTTCCTCAATCTGCAGGTGCAGATGCTTCAGCGGGCGCTGGATGAGAATCGCGGCGGGGATGCGCAGACAACGGTGGACATGCTGCGCCGTGGCATCCAGGAAAGCTACGAAGACGTACGCGAACTACTGGTGCATTTTCGCACCCGGGTCCAGCAGCAGGACCTGGATGCAGCCATTGCCGCAGCGCTGCGTCGGCTCGCCGAACAGACCGGAGTGGCGACCGATCTGGACGTACAGGGCGATGGCGCGCCGCTCGACCCCGAGGCCGAGACTCAGGTGCTCTACATCGTCCAGGAGGCACTGTCCAATGTGCGCAAGCACGCCGGGGCTAGCACGGTATCGGTGAGCGTGCGCCGTGGCCGCGACGGTCTGGCGGTGACCGTGCGCGACGACGGTGTGGGATTCGTCGAGGAGCCTGAGACAGCAGACAACGAGGCACACATCGGTCTGCACATCATGCGCGAGCGCGCCCTGCGCATCGGCGGCCAGTTCGCCGTGCGTTCATCGCCCGGCCGCGGCACCGAGATGAGGTTGCAGTTGCCGCGAACACTTAGGGTGGAAGCCTGATGTCCGAAGAGAAGATTCGCGTATTGCTGGTCGATGACCATACCCTGTTCCGCAGCGGCATCCGTTCCCTGTTGCAGACTTACCCCTGCTTCGAGGTTATCGGTGAGGCGGGTGACGGGCGCGAGGGAATCCGGCTTGCCGGCCAACTGCGGCCCGATGTCGTGCTGCTGGACAACAACATGCCCGGCCTGTCGGGGCGCGAGGCAGCTCGCTTGATGCTCGAGGAGGCGCCGCAAACACGGGTGCTGATGCTGACCGTCTCCGAGGGATCAGACGATCTGATTGAGACGCTGCGCGCCGGTGCGTGTGGCTACCTGCTGAAGAACATTCAGGCTGAAACGCTCGTGGCTGCGATCACGGCCGCAGCGCAGGGCGAGTCGGTCGTTTCGCCGCAGATGATGGGCAAGCTGCTCAGCGGCGTGCGGGATGCCGCGGGGCGCGCGAGTAGTGACGTCGCGGCCACATCGTGGCCGGCCCGGACCGGCGCACCCAGGGTCGCGCTGGCCACCGGCGTGGAGGGGAGCGATGCGGATCGGCTTTCTCCGCGCGAGCGTGAGATGCTGCAGTTCATCGCGCGCGGGCAGAGCAACAAGGAAATTGCGCGTGCACTCGAGCTTGCCGAGAGCACGGTCAAGATTCACGTGCAGAACATGCTGCGCAAGCTTAACCTGAGCAGCCGCGTGCAGGCCGCGGTGTTCGCGGTTGAGAATGGTCTGGGGCAGGGGCCCGATTCCTGAATCGTGCGCGGGCCGCGCTGTCCGGTGCGATCAGCGCAGGTGGGTGGCCAGTTCGCGGAACACGCCACCGAGCAATTTGACCTCCTCGCGATGGTGCAGGGCAATTGATTCGGTGAGGTGCTCGCCGGCCGCCGTCAGATGCACTTCGACTGCGCGGCGATCCTCCCGACCTGGACGACGCTCGACCAGACCCAGCTTTTCGCAGCGCGAAACCAGGGACACGACCCCATGCTGGTGTGCTTGCAGTCGTTCTGCGAGCTCACCGACGAAAGCCCAGTCGCGCCCGGGAAAACCCTTGATCTGAAGCAGCAGCAAGTACTGCAGATTGGTGATCCCATGTCGCCGGGTGAGCAGCTCCGAGAAGCGCATGAAGCGGCGCAACTGGTAGCGGAAGTCGGCCAGGGCCTCGAATTCGGATTTATCGACTGGAGTGTTCATGGTCTGGTCATTTTATCGCCATCTGCCCCCGAGCCGGCCTCGTGCTCTTGCAATCCATGAAATAGGGATTAACATCAAGCTGTGATGTAAGTGCTGGTCATCGCCACGATCGGTCGTGCACGGCCCAGCCCCACCCCGGAAAGGAGACAGGATCATGAACGTACTGCAATTTCCCCGCATGGTGGTCTCGAGCCGCGAAGGCTGGGACACAGTGGAGCGGCTGCGGCCGCCGATGGATCAGGTTTTTCTTCGTCTTGTGCTGCCACTGTCCCTATTGCCGCCGCTGATGATCCTGATCGCTTCGCGCGGTATTGGAGCCGAAGTTTTTCCCCATGTAAGTTTCGCGAACTGGCTGATCGCGGCGACGGTTTTCTTTGTCGCGGAGCATTTCAGTGTTCCCATCCTGGCGAACTCGGTACGCCTGGCCTCGATCGCCAAGGGCGGCAGCAACAACCTGCACGACGCGTACGCAGTGGCTGCGATCGCGCCGGTGCCGCTGTGGCTTTCCTCGATTGCGGTGCTGTCCGGTAGCGTCTGGGTGACCGTTGTGGTCGGCGTGTTGGCCATGGGGGCGTCGGCGATGCTGATTCGTCATGGCGTCGATCGTTTGCTCGGTGTCGAAGAATACGTCGAGGCAAGTGAGGTCGCGGTTCAGGTGATCAGCTTCGGCGTGCTGACCTGGCTTGCCTTGATCGGCGTAGCGGTGGCCTGCCTGCTGTTGCTGTAAGCGCGCTCAGGCCCTTGCCTCAGGCCTTCTCCCGCATCAGGCGCTGCTTCTCGCGATCCCAGTCCTTCTTCTTTTCGTCCTCGCGCTTGTCGTGCATCTTTTTGCCCTTGGCGAGTCCGATCTCAAGCTTGATGCGACCCTTGACGTAGTGCAGGTCGAGCGGCACCAGCGTGAAGCCGGCGCGCTCGACCTTGCCAATCATGCGGGCAATTTCCTTCTTGTGCAGCAAGAGCTTGCGCGTGCGGACCGGGTCGTGGTGCACATGGCTGGACGCGGTGCTGAGCGGTGTGATGTGCATGCCAAAGAGGAACATCTCCTCGTTGCGAATGATGACGTAGGATTCCTTGATGTTCGCGCGTCCGGCACGAATCGCCTTCACTTCCCAGCCTTCGAGGACGATGCCGGCTTCGTGCCTTTCCTCGATGAAGAAGTCGTGAGTGGCCTTGCGGTTCTGGATGATGCTCATGTCTTGATGATCCTTCGGCTGCGTCTTGCGGACGCCGTGCGCGGCAAACGGTGCGGCCCGCATGCGGTAGAATTGCACATTTTAACAGCACGGTGCCCAGCTCGTTTGGCGCCGCACGATGCCCCAGATTGTTCATGGCCGACGTCAAAAAGCTGGTTCTGATCGAATTCACCCCTGCACAGATGTTCGAACTCGTCGATCGCTGCGAGGATTACCCGCAGTTTCTGCCCTGGTGTGGCGGAACCGAGCTCCACTCCCGCACTGACACCATCACTGCTGCGACCATCCATATCAACTATCACGGCATCAAGGCGCAGTTCAGCACTGAAAACACCAAGCGCTGGCCCAACGAAATGAGGCTGCGTCTGACCGAGGGGCCATTTACGCGCCTGGATGGTCACTGGTTGTTCACCGCGCTGGGCGATACGGCGTGCAAGGTGGAGTTCGGTCTGAACTATCAGTTTTCGAGCAAATTGCTCGAAAAGGTGCTTGGACCGGTCTTCAATCACATTGCCAACACCTTCGTCGACTCCTTCGTGAAGCGTGCGGCGCAAGTCTACGCAAAAGGCTGAAGATGACAGGATCGATTTGCGTCGAGGTGGTCTATGCGCTGCCGCAGCGGCAGGAGCTCGTTGAAGTGAAGCTTGCGAAAGGTGCGACCCTGCGTCAGGCGGTGGAGGCCTCGGGCTTGCTGCAGAAGTATCCTGACATCGAACTGGACGGCCGCAACAAGCTGGGCGTCTTCGCCAAGCTGACCAAGGCCGATGCGGTGTTGCGCGACCGCGACCGGGTCGAGATCTATCGGCCGCTCATCGCCGACCCCAAGGCCGTGCGCAAGAAGCGTGCGGACGAGGGCAAGGTGATGAAGAAGGGGGGCGGTACAGCGGACGAAGGCGGCTGAAGACGCAGGTGTTTCGCGTCTGGATGCCAGCAGCGTGGCTGCGGGCCGCGGCGCGATCAGGCCGCTGTGGCTGGTCCTGCGCGATGGCGGGAGTGATTCTCGTTTGTGCTGTTGATTCGTGCTGCCGGAAACGCGCCTTTCAGTTGCAGTTCTGTTCGATCTGCTGCTGCAGGCGGTCGATTTCCGTGGCGCGTGCGCCGTCGTCGAGGAATTCACGCTCGCCGTCTTCACGCATGCGGGCCACGCGCTGCCCGGACTTGAGTGCTGCCAGTTGGCCACGTGCCTGCACGCAAAAGCGCTGCCGTTCGGCATCCCTGGCCTGTGCTGCGGCGGCTTTGGCAGCGGCTTCAGCCTCGGCGGCCCGGCGTTGGCGGAACGCGGCTTCCGGGTCGGCGGGCGTTTCTGTCTTCTCCGCAGTGGCGTCCGACTGATCAGCGCTTTCGTCCGCAGCGGGCACGTGACGCGGCGGTGGTGCGCCACGCAATGTCTTTATTTCTCCGCTCGACGGTGGCACGTCCGCGTAATGAATCCGACCATCCTTGTCCTTCCAGCTGTAGATTTGCGCGGCTGCCGGAAGGGCAAGCATCAGGGCAAGCAGGAAGGCGGCGGAACGAATCATTGAAAGTCTCCGAAATGCAGCGCTTACATGCTGCCAGGTGCCTCTGTATAATACGGATTTGGTCGAAAGGATAAAAGCCATGCGAGTGATTCAGAAGGCGCTGACGTTCGATGACGTCCTTCTAGTTCCTGCCCACTCCACGGTTCTGCCACGCGATGTGAGCCTGCAAAGCCAGGTCACGCGTCGCATCCGTCTCAATATTCCGCTCGTGTCCGCAGCGATGGACACGGTCACCGAAAGCCGGCTGGCCATCGCGTTGGCGCAAGAGGGCGGCATCGGTGTGGTGCACAAGAATTTCACGCCGGCCGAGCAAGCCGCCGAGGTGCACAAGGTCAAGCGCCACGAGTCGGGCATTCTGAAGGACCCGATCACCATCCCGCCGACAATGACCGTCGGCGAGGTCATCGCCCTGCAGCGCGAGAATCGCTTCTCGGGTGTGCCGGTGATCAGTGGTGGGCGGGTTGTCGGTATCGTCACTAACCGCGACACCCGCTTCGAAACCAATCTCGATCAGCCTGTTTCACAGATCATGACGCCGCAGGCACGTTTGGTGACTGTGCGCGAAGGTGCAAGCCTGGAAGAGGCGCGCGACCTGCTGCGAGTGCATCGCCTTGAGCGTGTGCTGGTCATGAATGACGCGGGCGAGTTGTGCGGGCTCATCACCGTCAAGGACATGATGAAGGCCACAGAGCATCCCTTTGCCGCAAAGGATGAGCAGGGTCGTCTGCGCGTCGCAGCGGCGATTGGAGTGGGCGTCGGCACCGAGGAGCGTGCAGAGCGCCTGGCCGAAGCCGGTGTGGACATGATCGTTGTCGACACCGCGCATGGACATTCTCAGGGGGTTCTTGATCGCGTCAATTGGGTCAAGAAGAACTTCCCGCAGATCGAAGTCGTCGGCGGCAACATCGCCACGGCTGACGCCGCGCGGGCGCTGGTCGATGCCGGCGCTGACGGCGTCAAGGTTGGCATTGGCCCAGGTTCGATCTGCACGACGCGAATTGTTGCCGGGGTTGGCGTGCCGCAGATTACCGCGGTGGACAACGTGGCCAATGCGTTGGCCGGCACGGGTGTGCCCATGATTGCTGACGGTGGCATCCGCTTCTCGGGTGACATCTCCAAGGCCATCGCTGCAGGCGCCAACGTCGTGATGCTGGGCGGGCTGTTTGCCGGCACCGAAGAGGCGCCTGGTGAAACCGTGCTGTTCCAGGGCCGCACCTACAAGGCCTATCGGGGCATGGGTTCGCTCGGCGCGATGGAAAAGGGCGCTGCCGACCGCTATTTCCAGGATGAGAACTCCGGCAACATCGACAAGCTGGTGCCCGAAGGCATCGAAGGTCGTGTGCCCTACAAGGGTGCGGTAGGAATCGTGATCCACCAGTTGATCGGTGGCTTGCGCGCCTCGATGGGTTATCTGGGCTGCCCCGACATTCCGGCCATGCATGAACGTGCCGAATTCGTGCAGATCAGCTCGGCTGGCATGCGTGAGTCCCACGTCCATGACGTTCAGATCACCAAGGAAGCGCCGAATTACCAGATCAGCTGATCACTTCGTTCCAAAATATCCAGGCGGCTGACAAGCCGCCTTTCCTTTTTTTGACGCTTGAGACGTTCGCGCCATGGCTCACCAGAAAATCCTCATCCTCGACTTCGGCTCCCAGGTCTCGCAGCTCATCGCGCGCCGCGTACGCGAACAGCAGGTTTATTGCGAATTGCATCCCTTTGACGTATCGGACGAGTTCGTGCGCAACTTTGGCGCCGATGGAGTGATCCTGTCGGGTGGGCCGAATTCGGTCTACGAAGGAGAACAGTGGCGTGCGCCACAGGCCGTGTTCGAGCTTGGCGTACCCGTGCTCGGCATCTGCTACGGCATGCAGACCATGGCCAGCCAGCTTGGCGGCACAGTCGAAAGCTCAAGCAAGCGCGAGTTCGGTTATGCGGAGATGCGTGCCCGTGGCCACTCCAGACTGTTCGAAGGCATCGAAGACCGTCGCAACGCCGAAGGCCACGGTCTGCTCGACGTGTGGATGAGCCACGGCGACAAGGTCACCGAACTGCCGCCGGGCTTCAAACTCATCGGCAGCAACGAATCGACCCCGATTGCCGCGATGGCCGACGAGACGCGTGGCTTCTACGGCGTGCAGTTTCACCCCGAGGTGACGCACACCCTCAAGGGCAAGGAGATGATCGGGCGCTTCGTGCACGACATCTGCGGCTGCGGCCATGACTGGAACATGCCCGACTACATCGATGAGGCAGTACGGAAGATTCGCGACCAGGTGGGTGACGAGGAGGTGATCCTCGGCCTGTCGGGCGGGGTGGATTCGTCCGTGGCTGCGGCGCTGATCCACCGTGCCATCGGCGACCAGCTGACCTGCGTCTTCGTGGATCACGGCCTGCTGCGCCTGAACGAAGGCAAGCTGGTGATGGAGATGTTCGCCGGACGTCTGCACGCCAGGGTGGTACATGTCGATGCCGTCGATCAGTTCATGGGCCACCTCAAGGGCGTCACCGACCCCGAGCACAAGCGCAAGATCATCGGCCGCGAATTCGTCGAGGTGTTCCAGTCAGAGGCCAAAAAGCTGCCCAATGCCAAGTGGCTGGCTCAGGGCACGATCTACCCGGACGTGATCGAATCGGGCGGGGCGAAGAACAAGAAGGCGCAGACCATCAAGAGCCACCACAACGTGGGCGGCCTGCCTGAAACGCTTGGCCTCAAGCTGCTCGAACCGCTGCGTGACCTGTTCAAGGATGAAGTGCGCGAACTCGGTGTTGCACTCGGCCTGCCACACGACATGGTCTATCGCCACCCTTTCCCCGGCCCGGGGCTGGGCGTGCGCATTCTCGGCGAAGTGCGTCAGGATTTTGCCGACCTGCTGCGCCGTGCTGACGCGATCTTCATCGACGAGCTGCGCGCCGCCGACTGGTACGACAAGACCAGCCAGGCCTTTGCTGTGTTCCTGCCGGTGAAGAGCGTGGGGGTGATGGGCGACGGCCGTACCTATGAATACGTCGTTGCCTTGCGTGCAGTGCAGACGCAGGACTTCATGACCGCGCACTGGGCAGAGCTGCCGCACAGCCTGCTGGGCAAGGTCAGCAACCGCATCATCAATGAAGTGCGGGGTATCAACCGGGTGGTGTATGACATCAGCGGAAAACCGCCGGCTACGATCGAGTGGGAGTGAGGAGCGTTAGCTTTTGCGCTTCTCCCGAGCTTTGGAATTACCGCTTTATTTTCATAAATATTTGATTGGATTAAAAAATAGACTTAGATTCGCACTCCAAATTATTGAAATATCGGCCGAGCACGGAATTCTGACGGTTAGAATTCCGCCGCAGAATGAGGCCGCTAGTTTACCGTCAGGTCCGCTTCACCCCATGACGGAAAATTTGGAGGTGAAGTCCATCATTGACAAAGATTTCTCAGGCTCCTGCAGCCGCAATAGGGTCTCGTGGGCTGGCAGGTTGCATCAAGGGGCATACGCGAGCCGATAGTCGCCGGCGGAGAGTCACCGTGCCGGATGGCCAGGCACGACGCGACTCTAATCGCCGCTACGCCCTCAACTTGGGAAATGCACCTCGGGCAGGACCCTGAAGCCTGGCCGCGCAAAGAGGTAGCCCTGGAACAGCCTGATGCCTTCGCCGTTCAGCCAGTCATATTCGGCCAGTGATTCGACGCCCTCGGCCACGATTTCGATGCCAAGGTCTTCACACGTGCGGATCACCCCGCGCACGATGGCCTGGCGCGGCCCCCTGGATTCGACCCCACGCACGAGCTCCATGTCCAGTTTCAAGGTGTCGGGCTGGAACTGAGCCAGCAGGTTCAGGCCCGCGTAGCCGGCGCCAAAATCGTCAATGGCGAACTGCACGCCCAGCTCACGGCACAAATTCGCCTGGGCAACGAAAAGATCAAAATGCGAAATGGTCTCCATTTCGCTCACCTCGAACACCAGGCGTGAGAGGTCAAGCCCACAGACCCTGGCGATGTCCACGGTGGACATGAAGGCGGATTCGTCGCCGATCTGCGCGGAGTCTGGCAGCAAGTTGAGGTTGATGGAGCACGGCAGGCCCAGGGTCACTGCCAGCTCGATTGCGCGTTGCCGTGCCTCGATGTCGAAGCTGCGCAGGGCTTCACCCGTGTACTGCTCCAGCACCCAACCCGCAGGTTCGTTGTTGGGGCCGCGCACCAGTGCCTCGAACGACACCACACGGCGCTGCGCCACATCGACAATGGGCTGGTAAGCGAAGGTGAACTCGTTTGCCATAGAGGCCTTTTTAAATAATCAGAATGCTGACATCGGCAGCATGGGCCGCGGTAGCTGCTCGAAGCCCGGTTTGGCGAACAGGTAACCCTGAAACAGCTCGATGCCTTCTTCGTGAAGCCAGGTGAACTCCTCCAGCGTTTCCACACCCTTGGCGATGATGTCGATGCCAAGGTCCGAGCAGGTTTGCACAAGGCCCCGCAAGATGGCCTGGCGAGGTCCGTGGCCCTCGATGCCTCGCACCAGCCACATGCTCAGCGAGATCATCTCGGGCTGATAATGGTCCAGCAGTGCCAGGCCAGCATGCCCGGAACCAAAATCATCGATGCTGATGCGTAGGCCGTGGGTTCGATAGTCACTGAGCCATGCCGTCATCGCCTCGGGATCACCTACCGTGGCTTCGTGTTTGAGTTCCAGCACGATGCGGCTGGCTTCAAGACCGCATCGCTTTGCTGTTTCGAGGGTGGAGTCAATCGTGTTCGCCTTGGCGGCACGCCACTGCGGCAGCATGTTGAGATGCAGATTGCCGACCAAGCCCAGGCGGCTTGCCATCGCGATGGCCACCCGTCGCCCATCTTCGTCAAAGGTCGGGATCTCGCCCAACGGAATGCTTTGCAGCACCTCTGTTGCCGATGCGCCTTCAGCGCCGCGCACCAGGGCCTCGAAGCCGTGCATCCGTCGAGAGACTACGTTGACAATGGGCTGAAAGGCAAAAGAAAACCCGGGTCGCGACGAACTGAGCGCGATGTGCGATTTTGGGGATTCACCACATGCACGCACCGCAGTGGGCTTGGTCGCCGGCGCAGCGAGGCGGACCCGCCAGCGCCCGTCCTTGAACGCGGTGAGCAGCTTGAGCGCGCGGCCGGCGTCGAGTTCGGTCAACACCTTGCCCGTGCCGAAAAAATCGTTCAAGCCCTCGATTTCGCCGGCTGAACTGGCCGACATCCTGGTAAAACCCATGGTCCACTCGCTGAACGCACGACGCGCGATGGGTTCGTTGATGATGGTGGTCATGCGCCCATGTCGCGGGTCCTGACGGATGGTTTCGGCCAGCCCGTTGACCGCATCTTCAGGCCCTTCGAGCACTTGAAAGAAGCAGCCGTCCACATGCAGCAACATGCCGGTAATACCCAGCGCCGCATTCTTGTTACGCGCCTTGGTTAACAGGACGGCCAGGGCCTCGTCGCTAAACTCCTCGGTGGCTGCGCTGTTGTAGATAAGGTGGATCAGGCGGTTCATGTACGTTTCCTCACGCCGGAGGCTTCGGCTTGCGTCTGCGATGAAATAGTTCGCGCATTGTAGACGTTCAACCTGCGCCGTCGACAGGCGTGAGGGGTCTCTTCAACAGCCGACTAAATCCCGAAATGCAGGCGAATACGTTCTTCCAGCAATCTGCGTGCCCCCAGCTCATCGCAGTTGCCAAGCGTATCGAACACGTCTCTGGCGATCGGCCGGAACGCGGACATTACTGCCGGGTCAAAATGGCTGCCGGAATCTCTTTCCAGAATCTCCATGGTGGCATCGAAGCCGATCTCACCCTTGTAGGGGCGCCGGGAGCAGAGGGCATCAAATACGTCTGCAACCGCGAATACACGTGCTGCAAGAGGAATTTCCTCTCCCGAAAGTCGACGTGGATAGCCCGTGCCGTCCCACTTTTCATGATGGCTGGAGACGATGGCATGAGCTTCATCAAGCCATCGGATGCCGGTGATTATTTCTTCGCCCTGCTGAACGTGGGTACGCATGATCTCCAACTCATCGTCATCCAGTGCGGCGGGTTTGAACAGGATGGCATCCGGGATACCGATTTTCCCTATGTCATGCAGGAAACTGCCCACGATCAAGGATTGTATGGCCTTACCCTGCAACCCCATGCGCTCGGCAATGCGTGCAGCAATCCAGGCAACGCGGTAATTGTGTGCACCGGTATCGGAATCGCGCTTTGCGATCGCCTGGCCGAGGGCTTCCATCAACGAGAGGTGGGACTCGAGGACTTGATAAGTCTTGCGTTCGTTGTCAGCCGCGAGCCGGACAACGACCGGGTAGATCGCAGCGCCACACAGGAGCGAGGCGAGGCCTGCCATCAGGGCTGCACGCAGACCATGCCAGAACACCTGCTCAATTTGCCAATTTGGAACGACACGAACACCCTCGAAATACCCTGCTATCTCGTCGGGGCGAGCGCCCTCCGCTTTCTTCAAAGGTACGAAGACACGGATCACCCAGCGGCCGTTCGTGCGTCCCAAATCCTTGTGCGTTTCAACGCTGTAATTCGGGCGACGGTGAGCGGGCAGCAGCTTTTCGAGCTCAGCGCCCTCGCTCGTCATCGAGGTGGCAAGTTTGCCGCCCTCCCGGTCATAAATCTCCGCAACGTCGAACAATCCACCGACGATCGCGTCCGCAGCCCTTTGCGCGTGCTCCCTGGCGTTCGGTCCACTCAATGCGGTTACATCGAAATGACGTGACAGCCGCTGCGACTCCTTCACCGCCATCGCGACCGTATTCGCCTCGGCCGTTTCGTGTGCGACGACCCAGGCAAGAGAACTGGCCACCCCTGCCAGCAGCACACTGACTGCTGCGATCCGGATGCCGGCACGCTTGTTAAACGGATTCATGCTTTCTCCTGCGGAGCAAGTCGAGCATAGATCATGCGGTATAGTTCAAGCGGTTGAGTTGTTCGCGGCACTGGTCATGCGCTCGCTGGCGCCGCCCGAGCTCAAGCACATGGGGCTCGCAGGCTGCGTCGTTTCAGTAGCTGGCTACCTGCATAGTGGCTCAGATGTACGCGTCTCTCACCCATCCGCAGACAGTCGCGACCATGGGCCTGTTGATCGCTGGGGCCCGGGTGTACCGCAGCTTACCCTTAACCCGCACCAGGACGTCGGTCTGGATCACTTTCGCCGTACCCATGTCGATGCTTTGTGAATTGCTGGAGCCACCGCAGGCTTCCGGGGTGGTGCAGGGGGGCGAGGTGGGTGCGAGACGGAGCCACAAGTGATGAATCAGGCGGCCCCAGTCCGGGTGCAAGTGGACGGATCAGGAGCAACTGACGCCGGCGATCTGATCCTCTGCGCGCGCAAACTGACCAAGACCTATCACATGGGAGACGTCGGCGTCTATGCGCTACGCGAGGTCGATCTGGACATTCGCGCCGGTGAGTTGCTCGTGCTGCTGGGCGCATCGGGCAGCGGCAAATCGACGCTGCTCAACATACTCGGTGGCCTGGACGTCGCTACCAGCGGCACCTTGAACTACCGCGGCCTGCGCCTCGATCAGCTCGACGGCGATGGGCTCACCGAGTACCGACGAGCGCATGTCGGCTTCGTGTTCCAGTTCTACAATCTGATTCCCAGCTTGACCGCGCGCGAGAACGTCGCCCTGGTGACGGACATCGCCGCGGATCCGATGACACCCCACGAGGCGCTGGCGCTTGTCGGGCTGGAAGACAGGCTCGATCATTTTCCGTCGCAGCTCTCCGGTGGCGAGCAACAACGCGTGGCCATCGCCCGCGCCGTGGCCAAGCGGCCCGACGTGCTGTTCTGCGACGAGCCGACGGGTGCGCTGGATGCACACACCGGCCAGCTGGTGTTGAGGGTGCTGGAGCAGGTCAACCGCGAGACCGGCACCACGCTGGCCATCATCACGCACAATGCCGCTATCGGTGGCCTGGGCGATACCGTGTTGCGCATGAGCAGCGGCGAGATCGTCGAGCGCAAGCGCAATGCGCAGCGCGCCAGCGTGGACGACATCGCCTGGTGAGGGGCTTGCCATGATGTCGATCAACCGCAAGTTGCTGCGCGAGCTGTGGCAGCTCAAGGGACAGATGGCCTCGATCGCGCTCGTGGTGGCCACCGGCATCATGACCGTCATCACCATGCGCGGCAGCTACGACTCTCTGGTGCTGGCGCAGCAGTCTTACTACCGGCAGGCACGATTCGCCGATATCTGGGTGCAGCTCAAACGGGCGCCCAATGCGCTGCGGGAGCGCATTGTCGCGATCCCGGGGGTGGCAGCGGTCGACACACGTGTGACGCTTTACGCCACGCTCGACCTGCCGGGCCTGGACGCACCGGCGCAAGGACGCCTGGTATCGCTGCCAGAGCAGGGCCGCCCGTTGCTGAACGATATCCACGTGAAGGCCGGCCGCTACCTTGCCCGTGGCGCGGCCAACGAGGTGCTGATCAACAGCAAGTTCGCCATGGCGCGCGGATTGAGCCCCGGTGCCAGCCTGCGCGCCATCATCAATGGCCGCCTGCAGATACTGCACATCGTCGGCATTGCCGATTCGCCGGAGCATACTTACGCGGTGCCACCCGGTTCGCTGTATCCGGACGACAAGCGCTATGGTGTGCTGTGGATGAGCCGCAAGGTGCTGGGCCCGGCCTACGACATGGACGGCGCCTTCAATGAGGTCGTGGTGTTGCTGGCTCCCGAGACCAATCCCTTGGCGGTGAAGGCAAAGCTCGACACGCTGCTCGCACCCTATGGCGGACTGGGGGCCTCTCTACGTGCAGATCAGCCCTCGCACGCGATCCTGCAGGGCGAGCTCGACCAGAACAAGGTCATGGGTACGGCGATCCCGGCGATCTTTCTCGCCGTGGCGGCGTACCTGCTCAACCTGGTGCTGTCGCGGCTGATCGCCACCCAGCGCTCCGAAATCGCGGTGCTCAAGGCCTTTGGTTACCGCGATCGAGAAGTCGGGCTGCACTACCTGCTTTTTGCGATGGCCGCCGTGGTGGCGGGCGCCGTGATCGGCACGCTGCTCGGCATTCCGCTTGGACGCGCGTATGTGACGATGTACGGCAGCTATTTCGACTTTCCCGCGCTGGCCTTCCACCTCAACGTCTTGTTGCTGGCCGGCGCCGTCGTCGTCAGCGTACTGGCGGCTGCGGCGGGCGCGTTGCTGGCCGTGCGCCGCGCCGCACTGTTGCCACCGGCCGAGGCGATGCTGCCCGAGCCGCCAGCGAGCTTCGAAGCCGGCTGGCTGGAGCGCTCGGGCCTGGCGCGGGCCTTGCCGGCGGCTGTGCGCATGGTGCTGCGCAATCTCAAGCGCAAGCCACTGCAGGCACTGTTGTCGTCGATCGGCGTGGCCTTCTCGGTGGCAATCCTGATGGTCGGCCTGTCACTGTTCGACGGTGTGGTGTTCATGATGGATCTGCAGTTCCGCGTGATCCAGCGTGAGGATCTGTCGGTTTCGTTCAACGAACCGAAGGCGATGCTGGCGGCAAGCGAGTTTGGTCACATGGCGGGCGTCACGCGCGTGGAGCCCATGCGTTGGGCGCCGGCGCGGTTGCAGTTCGGCCACCGTACCAGGGAAATCTCGATCCAGGGCCTGACGAGCGATGGGGCTCTGCGACGCATCATCGATGGCGACGGACGCGTGCAGCCAATACCGCCGGTGGGGCTGGTGCTCAGCACGAACCTGGCCGACAAGTTGGGGGTGACGGTGGGCGACCCGGTCAACGTCGAAATCCTCGAGGGCGAGCGGCGCCGTGGCACGATCCGGGTGGCCGGAGTCGTCGACGGCTTCCTCGGCGTCTCCGCGACCATGAGCCTGGATGCACTGCAGCGACTGGTGGGCGGCTCGCCGATGGTCTCGGGCGCCTACCTTTCGGTGGCGGCGGACGAACTGCGGGTATTGGAGCGCCGCCTGAAGCTGGTGCCGGCCGTGGCCGGCGTGGCTTCGCCGAGCGCGATGCGGGCTGCTTTCAAGAAGCAGATGGACGAGTCGCTGTTAATCGGCATTGGCTTCCTGCTCGGCTTTGCGGGCGTGATCGCGATGGCGGTGGTCTATAACGGCGCGCGCATCTCGCTGTCAGAGCGCGGGCGCGAGCTGGCCAGCCTGCGTGTGATGGGGTTTCGCCGGCGCGAGGTCTCGGTGCTGCTGCTGGGCGAGCAGGCCTTGATCACGCTGTTGGCCATTCCGCTGGGTTGGGCGCTGGGTTACGGCTTGTCATCCCTCGTTGCACGATCCATGCAGACTGACGTATACAACATTCCGTTCATCGTCAATCCACAGACCTACATCGTTTCGGCGATGATCGTCATCATCGCTGCCACGGCCAGCGCGATGCTGGTGCAACGCCGGATCAATCAGCTCGACCTGATTGAGGTATTGAAGACCAGAGAGTAAGTGACATGAACAACCAGACCGAGACATCCGACCAACAGCCGAGTCTGAACGCTGCAAGCGTTACGCAAGCCGGCACTGCGCACAAGGGTAAGCCTGCCACGAAGCCCGGCGGTTTCCGGTGGAAGAAGTGGCTGCTCATGGCTACCGTCGCCGCGGCGATCATTGCGCTGGTCGTGGTGTCGATGATGCCGGACATCATCGCCGTGGAGGCGGTGGCCGCGACGCGTGGCCCCTTATCGGTCAGCGTCGATGCGCAGGGTCGTACCCGGGCGAAGCTACGTTATACCGTCGGAGCGCCGATCAGTGGCAGGCTCATGCGCACTACCCTGCGCGAAGGCGACCGCATCGAACAGGGCGATGTGCTGGCCCGAATTGCCCCGCCACCGACCGATGCCCGAACGGTGGCCACCGCGCGCGCCGATCTTGCAGCGGCGCAGGCGCGGCAGCGCCAGACCGAAGCGGCGCAAGCCGAAGCAGCCAGCAATCTCGAACTCGCCAACAGTGAGCTTGCGCGACGATCTGGTCTGTACGTCAGGGGATTCATCAGTGCTGAAGCCCGTGAAGCGTATGCGCAGGCGGCACAGGCAGCCGACGCGCGCCTCGATCTAGCGCAGGCGATGCTCGCCGCAGCCGCTGCCGACGTTCAGAGCGCAGGCTCGCGACTCCTCGGTGCCGGCTCCGGCCCCAGTGAAGGTGCGATCGAAATTCGTGCGCCGGTTAGTGGCTTGGTGCTGAAAGTGTATGAGGAGAGTGAGCGGGTGGTCGCAGCGGGTAACCCGTTGTTCGATCTGAGCAAGGGCAGGGCGCTCGAACTAGTCATCGACGTGCTGACCCAGGACGCCGTGAACGTGAAAAGCGGCAATCCGATCCGCATGACGGGCTGGGGAGGTTCCGACACGCTGACGGGTAGGGTTCGTCATGTCGAGCCCGGCGCCTTTACCAAGGTTTCTGCGCTGGGCGTAGAAGAGCAACGTGTCAACGTGATCGGTGACCTGGCGGATGCACCGGATTCCCTCGGTGCCGGATACCGCATTGAAGCTGCCATCGTGACGTGGTCCGCCGACGATGTGCTGGTGGTGCCCACCGGCGCACTGTTTCGGCGCGCAAACGCCTGGAGTGCCTTTGTCGTTTCTGAGGGCCGCGCGCGTATGCGCACGCTGGAGATCGGGCAGCGCAACGCAGAACTCGCCGAAGTCGAGGCGGGCATCCAGCCCGGTGAAAAGGTGATCATCTACCCTTCCGGGCTAATCATTGATGGCGTACGCGTCGACGCCCGATTGCAGCGACTGATGCAATGACTGGCTGGTGACCGGATATCGATGATGTGTAGGGCGGCTCTGCGGCCACGCCACTTTGAGATCTCTATCCCCGGCCATGCTCCTGCAGAGCTTGATTGAGCGACAGCATCAGCAGGAACATGGCAGGATGAGGACGACTGCCTGAAAGGCGGAAAGCTCAGGGTGCGGTGGCGAACGACGGGCAGAGTGTTGGTCAATCGAAGGAGACGAAAGCATGTCTGAATATTGTCGGGATTTTGCGAAAGTTGCCAACCGCAACCACTTCTCTGGTTTGAGCGCTGTAGCCAATTCGTCGCGAAGCGTGTTGCTGGGTTTGTGCAGCGTGTTTTTCGGACTATTCAGTGTTGGGGCCCTGGCGGCACCCGGCGCAGACGCCGCTTCGACGCAGGTCAGCGCAAGCAATTGTCTGCGCTTTGAAAATACCCAGCCATTGTGCGTTTTTTCTAATCCCGAGGATCTCGCGGTACTGCCTGACAACAAGGTCTTGATCGTCAGCGAGTATGGGGACCTGTATGGAGCTCGCCCGGGTGCGTTGGTCTTTTTTGATATCGCCAGCCAGCAGCGACGCTCTGCGTTCAAGGGTGGTGATGCCACCAAGCCCGCGGAGTACTGGGGCGACGATTCATGTACCGAGCCGCCTGGGGCCGCTTTCAGTCCTCACGGAATCGATCTCGCTCAACGAAGTGACGGACGTTGGCAACTGCTGGTGGTCCAGCACGGTGGCCGTGAGTCGGTCGAGTTCTTCGAAGTAAAAGGTACCGGGGACGAATTGAAGCTGGTCTGGCGAGGCTGCACGGTTGCGCCGGAGAACGCGAAATTGAATGCGGTTGCTGCCGGCACCAGCGAAGCGTTTTTCACCACGAAAATGCTGTCCACCAATTCGTCCTGGCAGAGCGGGGGCGGAGACCCAAATGCGCCGACAGGGCTGGTTTATCGCTGGAACAAGCGCTCCGGCTTCGAACCCGTTGCGGGAACCGAGGGCGTGATGCCCAATGGAATCGCAGCGGCAAGTGATGGCAAAGCTGTTTATGTCGT
>DAORUJ010000029.1:0-27673 GCA_035433105.1 Thauera sp. | reverse complement strand
GGCAGGGGCAGGGGCAAGGGAGGCTTCTGGAGGCGGAATCACGGAAGGCGCCTGCGGTCGTGGCTGCGCGTCGTCAGCCTCGTCGAAGCTGTCGGGCTCCCAGCGCCGGTAGGCGCCCACCGCCTGATGGCGTGAAATGCTCACGTTCCGCTCCGACCCACGGGGTCAGGCGCGCGATCAAACGAAACCATCGTCGCCTCCCTTGCTGGCCATCATGATCTGGCCTTCTTCCGCCAGACGACGAACGATCTTGAGGATTTCCTTCTGCTCGGCCTCGACTTCGGACAGACGCACCGGCCCGCGCGACTCGAGGTCTTCGCGCAGCATCTCGGCGGCGCGGCTGGACATGTTCTTGAAGATCTTCTCGCGCAGTTCGGGTGCGGCGCCCTTCAACGCGACGATCAGCGAGTCGGACTGCACTTCGCGCAGGACGGTCTGGATGCCGCGATCGTCGATGTCTAGCAGGTTCTCGAACACGAACATCTCGTCCAGGATTTTCTGGGCAAGCTCGGGATCGTATTCGCGCACGTTGTCGATCACCGCCGTCTCGTGTGCCGAGCCGACGAAGTTGAGGATCTCGGCGGCATGGCGCACGCCGCCCATGGCCGCCTTCTTGCTCGTCGACGCACCGGACAGCATGCGTGTCAGTGAATCGTTGAGCTCCTTCAGGGCCGAAGGCTGCACGCCGTCGAGGGTGGCGATGCGCAGCACGACGTCGTTGCGCAGACGGTCGGGGAAGCTCTTGAGGATTTCGCCCGCCTGGTCGTACTCGAGGTGCACCAGGATGGTGGCGATGATCTGCGGGTGCTCGTTCTTGATCAGGTCGGCGGCCGTCGCCGCATCCATCCACTTCAGGCTCTCGATGCCGGCGGTGTCCGATCCGGGCACCATGCGCGACAGCAAGTGGTTGGCGCGGTCCACGCCCAGGGCCTTGGTGAGCATCTGGCGCAGGTGGTCTTCGTCCGCCTCGATCAAGCGGCCCTTGCCGAAATGCTGGGTCACTTCTTCCAGCAGCGGCTCGACCTTGCTGCGTTCCTGCGGCGCCATGCTGGCCATTTTCATGCTGATGCGCTGGACTTCACGCGGGCCAAGGTGCTTGAGCACTTCAGCCGCCTCGTCCGGCCCCAGGGTCAGCAGTAGCAGAGCCGTTTTTTCCAGGCCTTCTTCGGGGGTCGTCACTTGCGCGCCTCTTCATTTACGCCCATCCACACCTTGATCAGGCTGGCGAGCACCTTGGGGTCGTTGCGGGCCATGGTGCGGGCCCGCTCGAGACGGGCTTCGTACGAGTCTTCATCTTCCTCGCCCGACAGCGACACCCTGACACCGTCTTCGCCCGCTTCTCCTTCCTCGCCCGCGGCGCCGGCCTCCGCTTCGCCCTTGGCCTTCTTGTCCTTGGGCGGCACGACGGTGCGCAGCAGCGGACGGATCACGCCGAAATAGGCAAAAAGGATGGCAATCAGCACCAGCAGCCAGTTCATGCCCTGCGTGCCGAGTTCGATGATCTCCGGATCCTTCCACAGCGGCAAGGCAATGCTGGTGGGATCGGCGGCAAAGGCGGCGCTGGCGACGTTGATGGTGTCGCCACGATCGGGGTTGTAGCCCACCGCTTCGCGTACCAGGTTGGTGATGCGGTTGATCTCATCGTCGGTCAGCGGTACTTCGGTCGGTGCGCCGTCGGGGCCGGGAATCGTGCGGCTATTCACCACCACTGCCACCGACAGACGTTTGACCTGCCCCACTGCCTGCTTGACATGCTGGATGTTGCGGTCAACCTCGTAGTTGAGCACCGCGCTGCGATTGCTGCTGTTGACTGCGCCCTGGGTACCCGGGCCCGCGCCGACCGCCGGCGTGGTGATTGGCGCGGTAGCCGGCACCGGTGGCTGGTTGGTCAGCGCGCCCGGCACACCCTGCGCGCCGGGCAGCGGGTTGATGCTCTCGGTGGTCTGCTGGCTGCGGATCGCCTGGTCGGGCGAGGGGTTCGGCTTGTAGGTCTCGGCGGTCCGCTCGACCTGGTTGAAATCGACGTCGGCCGCCACCTGGGCACCGAAGTTGCCCTTGCCGACAAGGGGAACCAGGATGCTATCAATGCGCTCGATGAAGCCATTCTCGAGCAGGCGTACATACTCGAGCTGGTTGGCATTGAGCCCGGCGCGCATCAGCGGGTCGGCCTGCTCGGTCAGCAGCTTGCCGTTCTGGTCGATGATCTTGACGCCTTCGGCGGTCATGCGTGGCACGCTCGATGACACCAGATGCACGATGCCGGCGACCTGGTTTTCCGCGAGTACGCGGCCAGGGCGCAGGTTCACCATCACCGATGCGGTCGGACGCTGGTCGTCGCGCAGGAAAGCGGTCTGCTTGGGCATCGCCAGATGGACGCGCGCGCTTGCCACGGCGGCAATCGCCTGCACCGTGCGGGACAGCTCGCCTTCGAGCGCACGCTGATAGTTGATCTGTTCGTTGAACTGCGAGATCCCCAGTTTTTGCCCATCCATCAGCTCGAAGCCCGCCAGGCCGCCCTTGGGCAGGCCTTCCGCCGCCAGACGCAGGCGCGTCTCATGCACCTGACCCGGCGGCACCAGAATGGCGTTGCCGTTGGGCGACATGCGGTAGGGCACGTTCTGCTGCTGCAGGGCAGCGATGATCTGGCCGCCGTCGCGTTCGTCGAGGTTGGAGAACAGCACTGCGTAGTCGGGCGCCCGATTCCACATCAGCACGCCGGCAATGAGCGCGATGACGAGCGCGACGGCGGCAGCGGCAGCGAGCTTTTGCTGCTGCGACAGGTCCCTGACGTTCTGCAGGGTCTGCTGCAGGCGGGTCTGCACGCCGGGGGCAGCGCCATCAGTGCTTTGGGCGCTGGCTCCGGGGGGCAGTTCAATGGTGTTTTCGGCGCTGGCCATGTCGGATGGTCCTGTGGCGTGCGTTGACTTTGACGGATGGCGGCATTGTCAGGCGGTCAAAGCAAGTCCGTTCAGGCGAACAGCGGCATTTTTTGCCGCCTGTTTGCCGGTTAACATGGGCTACCTCATCACTAGAGTGCAGGGCGTGACTCGCGTTCCCATCCTTCCTACCGATGCAGCTTCCGTGCCGCCGGCCGATACCGTCGCACGCCTTAACGCGCCACCGCCGGCGCTTGACGCCTCTCAACTCGCCGAAGCCTTTGCGCTGTTCAGCCGCGCGTCCGAGGAGTTGTCGACGGCCTATGCTGCGCTGCAGGCCCAGGTCGGGCAGCTTACCGAACGTCTCACCGTGCTCATGGGGGCATTGCCCGCGGCCGTGGTGGTGGTGGATCGCGCGGGGACTGTGGTGCAGGTCAATCGCGCCGCTGAGGCGCTGATCGGCGGCACGCTTGCCGGTGCGCACTGGCAGCAGGTGGCGCAGCGGCTGCAGCCCACTGAGACGCCGGGTGAGCTCATGCTGGCCTGCGCGTCCGCCACGGATGCCGCCGAGGCCAACCCTGCAGCGACGGGTGAGCCGCGCCGCCTGTCAGTGTCGGAGTCGGCGCTGGAGTCGGGCGAGGAGCGCATCATCTTGCTGCACGACATCACCGACACCCACCGTATGCGCCTCACCGCCGAACGCAACGAACGGCTGGCGGCGATGGGCGAGATGGTTGCCGGTCTGGCACACCAGCTGCGCACGCCGCTGGCCGCCGCGCTGCTGTATACCGGCAACCTGCGCCAGATGGACCTTGACCCTTTACAGCGTGACCCAGCACAGCGCACCAGGGTGGCCGACCGCGCGCTGGAGCGCCTGCGCTATCTCGAGCGCCTGATTCGTGACATGTTGCTGTTTGCCCGTGGCGACAGCCTGGGTCGGCAGCGCTTTGGCGTGTGCGAGCTCGCCGCCGAACTCGCGCACACCCTTGAGCCGCTCGCCCGTGCGCGCCAGATTGCCTTCGATCTCGATTGCCAGGTGGGCGATACCGAGCTGCTGGGCGACCGCAAGGCGCTGGGCGGCGCGCTGACGAATCTGCTGGAAAACGCCATCCAGGTCAGTGCGCCGGGCGGCGTGGTCAGCTGCCAGATCGAGCGCGCTGCGGCCAGGGACAGCGGGCTGGGCGTGGCCGCGGTGCGCTTCGTGGTACGCGACACTGGCGCCGGCATCGCCGCCGAACTGCAGGAGCGCCTGTTCGAGCCTTTCTTTACGACCCGCGCTGACGGCACGGGCCTTGGCCTGGCGATCGCCCGAGGCGTCGCTCGCGCCCACGGCGGCGATATTTTGCTGCGCTCGACGCCGGGGCAGGGCGCCACCTTCACCCTCAGCCTGCCGCTGTCGCTCGACAACGCTGAGGCCCTTGTCTCCAAGCCCGTTATCACCGGGCCCGTCGTCAACCAGACCGCTGCCACTGACTCCACTCCCTTGCCGCCATGATCGAAAAACTCAACATCCTTGTCGTTGAAGACGATGACGCGCTGCGCGACGCCGTGTGCTTCACGCTGGAAATGGCCCACCATGACGTCACCGGCGTCGATGGTGGGCCGTCGGCACTGGCTGCGCTGGAACGCGAGACCTTCAACCTCGTCATTACCGACCTGCGCATGCAGCCGATGGACGGCCTGCAGGTGCTGCACGAGATCCGTGCCCGCCAGCCACAACTGCCGGTGCTGCTGATGACCGCCTATGGCGACGTCGACAAGGCGGTGGCGGCGATGCGCGGCGGTGCCTGCGACTTTCTGATGAAGCCCTTCGAGCCCGATGTGCTGCTGGAGAACGTACGCCGCTACGCCGCGCTGCCACCCGCGCTGGAAGACACCATCGCCGAAGACCCGCACACGCGTAATCTGCTGGCACTGGCCGCGCGCGTGGCCGACACCGATGCTACGGTAATGCTGTCGGGTGAGTCGGGCACCGGCAAGGAAGTGTTCGCGCGCTACATTCACAGCCATTCGCCGCGCGTCAAAGGGCCGTTCATCGCCATCAACTGCGCGGCAATTCCCGAAAGTCTGCTCGAAGCCACCCTGTTCGGCTACGAAAGGGGCGCCTTCACTGGTGCGCAGACGGCCCAGCCGGGCAAGTTCGAGCAGGCCCAAGGCGGCACCATCCTGCTCGACGAAATTTCCGAGATGCCACTTGGCCTGCAGGCCAAGCTGCTGCGCGTGCTGCAGGAGCGCGAGGTGGAGCGGGTCGGCGGCAAGAAGCCGGTGGCACTCGACATTCGCGTGCTCGCCACCAGCAACCGCGATATGCCGCGCGAGGTGGCGGCGGGGCGTTTTCGCGAGGATCTGTATTACCGCCTCAACGTCTTCCCCATCGCCATTCCGGCATTGCGTGAGCGTCCGGGCGACATCGCGCCCCTCGCCCGCCACTTCCTCGCCCAGCAGGCGGCAAGGCTCAAGCGTCCCGCGCGTCTGTCGGCGGAGGCCGAGGCGTTGCTGACGCAGTACGCCTGGCCGGGTAACGTGCGCGAACTGGAAAACACCTTGCAGCGCATGCTGATCCTGAGCCAGGGCGAGGCCGTGAGCGTCGAAACCGTGCGTCAGTGTCTGCCGCAAGGCGATGGATTTGCGCTGTTGGCGGCAAATCCTGCCGCCCAGCCGGCAATGACTGCCGCTTTCATGTCCGCAGCCGCAGTCCAAGTGGCGCCGGGGGCTGCGCCGCTTGCGGTCGGCGACGCCGGGCGCCCGGCCAACATGAAGGATCTGGAGCGCGAGCACATCCTGGCGACCTTGCGCGAGCTGGGTGGGTCTCGCAAGAAAACCGTGGAAAAGCTGGGAATCTCGGAGCGGACCCTGCGCTACAAGCTGCAGCAATATCGTGCCGAAGGCTACGATGTGTGAAATGACGCTCACCGAGCCCTCGAGTGGCATGCGCCTTGCTCTGCTAAACTCACTTCAGCCAATACCCTGAGCGGGGATGAACATGGACACCCGTGGAATCGACCAGATGTTGAGCGAATTGCGCTCGGTGTCGCAGCTTGCGCAAAGCAAGCCGGCAGGGGCAGTCGCGGCCACCGAGCAGCCCGCAGGTGGAGTCAATTTTGCCGATGTGCTCAACGACGCGCTCAAGAATGTCAGCGCGGCACAGACCGAAGCGCGCGGCATGGCGCAGAGCTTTTCCGCTGGCGACCCCAACGTCAATCTGCAGGACGTGATGGTCAACCTGCAAAAGGCCAATCTGTCCTTCCAGCAGATGGTGCAGGTGCGCAACCGCCTGGTTACCGCCTATCAGGACATTATGAACATGCCGGTGTGAGCGTGCGCGGGCGGTTCAACTCACCAGCGGGCTGCGGTCCGCTTTTTTGCGCGCGTCTGGCTGTGGTCGTCGCATGCCAGCGCTTCAGATGCCGCCGCGTTCGCGGGCATTGCGCTCGCGTTCGGTGTTGAAGATGTAGCGCTGGATGACTGCTTCGCCCGCCCGCGACAGGTTTGCAAACTGGCATCCCAAGCGCAGCAGTTCGGTGCCGCTGCGCTGGGTGTTGCGGTTGATGTTGCGGACTTCCAGACACAGCTCGATCGGCTCGAGTTCGGGCAGACGCAGGCTGCAGTGATCGAGAGTGGCGCCAATGACGAACTCGGCCACTGCGGGCGGCACCTGCAGGGCTACGCCGCCTACGCTGATGTCCAGCACCCGGGCGTCGAGTTGCACCGGCGCCGCGTCGATGCCTCTGGCGTTGAGGGTACAACTCACCGCATGCGCGATCGGTACCTGCAAGCGAAAGAACTCTCGCCGCTGCAGGCGAAGCAAGTGCTCGGGCAGCAGCGCGCGAAAACTGTCGTGGCCGCCCTTGCTCACCTCCTGCAAACCACTCAGCGCAAACTGGATACGGATGTGGTCGAGCTGGGTCACGCACAGCAGGCGATCGTTCGCCAGCACGCGGCGGTTAACTGCCGTATCCGGGCTGGCATCCAGGAACAGGCTTGTCCCATCGTCGGACAGCGCGACCAGCGCGGTGACGAAGGACTGGTTGTTGCCGAAATGCGCCGCAATCAGGGCGTGATGTTCGATCAGTTCTTCCAGCAACTGGCGGATCTGGTGGTGGCCATGCAGGGTGTATTTTTCCAGCGTGTCGTCGCGGCTGGTGTCGATTGGGGGCTGCGTGTTTTCTTCTGGCATCGTCGGGTTTAGCGGAAGGTGCGCTGGCGTGCGTTGCGCTCGCGCTCGACCTTGAGGATGTAGCGCTGGATGGCATCGTCTGCGCCGCGCGGCATGTCGGTGAACTGGCAGCCGGCGCGCAGCATTTCGATGCCGTTGCGGGTCGTGATGCGAAACAGGTTGCGCACCGTGAGCCGGGCGGGAATTGGCGCGCTGCCCGGTAGGCTGAGCTGGCAGCCAGGGAACTCCATGCCCGGCTCGAAGGCCAGACCCGCCGGCGGTACGGCGATCGCCACGCCGCCGCCGCTGATGTCCAGCACCCGAACGTCCGCGCTGCGCACGCTGCCATCCGCGTGGCGCAGCGGCAGGGTGCAGCTCAGCGACTGGGTAACGGGCGCCTGCAGGCGGTAAAACTCGCGCCGCTGCAGGCGCAGCAGTTGCTGCGGACGGGCGGCGCGAAATGCCGTGCTGCCCTCCGAGCTGGTCAGCTGCAGCACCTTGAGCGCGAACTGGATGCGCACCTTGTCGAGCTGGGTCACGCAGTCAAGTAGTGCGGCAGGGTCGTCGATGCCGGCTGCGAGGCGTTCGTTGATCAGCGTGTCGCGGCTGGCGTCGATGACCAGGCTCTCACCATCCTCGGCGACGGCTAGGATGGCCGTGAGAAAGGACTCAGCGCCCGGCTTCAGGCGCGCGCCGATCAGCGCGCGCGCTTCGATCAACTGCCGCAGGATGGCAACGATCTCGAGTGGGTCGTTCAGCAGGTAGCGTGCTTCGTCGTCGGCGTGAATCAGCTCGACCCGGGTATGCGCGTGTTCGATTGCCATAAGCTGTGTTCGGGGAGAGGCGGCACCTGATGCGCTGCGCCTGATGTTCCTGTTTATAGCACGACTCGTGCCTGCCGTTCCCGCCACCTCTTAGCCCACCCGGGCGTCGGCGCCTGGACGCAGGGAGGGTGGCAGATCCTGGGCCTGAGGCGGCAGGCTGCTGGCCGCGCCCTGTTCGACGCGATACAGCCAGGCTAACAGCTCGGCGACCGCCACATAGAGCTGGGGCGGAATGCGCGCATCCAGATCCACCTGCATCAGCAGCCCGACCAGCTCGGGGGATTCGTGCACAAATACGCCGGCCTCCTGCGCGCGCTCGATGATCTCGCGCGCCACCACGCCCTTGCCCTTGGCGACGACACGCGGTGCGGCTTCGCCCGCGGTGTAGGCCAGCGCTACCGCTTCGTTGCGTACGGGGGCCTTGGGGTTGTGTTCAATCATGCTGGCGCTCCACCACCAGCCCGGTCAACTTCAGGTTGGCCGCTTCCAGCGCCGAAGCCAGTTCGGCCGCGCGCGCATCCAGCACATTCATGGTCGCCGTGTCATCGGTGCGCAGGCGCAGCGCCACGCCGGCAGGAGTCAGATGCAGTTGCGCCTCCACGTTGCCCAGGCGCGGCAGGGTCAGGCGCAAGGTGGTGTTCCAGTTCTTTTCCGTCGGATCGCCATCGCCCTGGCCGTCGCCTTCGTAGTCCTCAGGGTCTTCGATGATCCACTCCAGCGCCTGCCCCGGCCAGGCCTGGCCATGCCAGACGTATTGGTGCGTGGCGAGGGCTTCGAGTTGCTGGTGCACGACGGGCATCAGGCGCTCGGGAATCGGGCTGCCGCGCGTGACGGCGGCCTCGTTGCCGCCTGCCATCGTGCGTGAGCTGTCGGCTGCCTTATCACTGTCAGCAAGGCCGGCCATCGCGGCAGCCGTGGCTTGCCCTGCAGTTGCGGATGGGCTCGATGGGCTTGGCGCGGCCCCGGGCGTGGTGGCTGCGGTGCCGGCTGCAGCGGCTGTTGCCGCAGGGGTGGTAGCGGGGGGGCGGCCGCTGCTCAGCCCGCCCTGTGGTTCGCGCTGCAGTGTCGCGGCGTCGCGCTTGCCGATCACCCATTCCGCCTGGTGCGATTCATAGAACAAGCCGCTCTGCGCCACCGCCTGACGCAGCAGCGGCACCAACTGGGCGCCGGTGCTGGGGGGCGCGTTGAGCAAAGGCTGGTTGGCGCCGAGGCTGGCAGGCTTGGGTGTCGGCTGGCCGGTGAGCAAAAAACTGATCAGGCGGCCGGTGGGGCTCAGGTTGGGCTGGGCCGACTGCGTTGCCGTGCTGGCGCCCGCCTCCGCGCCGATGATGCGGGCAAACACCGCCCGTGGCGTCACCTGCGACACCTCCAGCTCAAGGGTGTCGCCGGACTTCGCAGCGGTGTTGAGCGACAGCGTCATCTGCTGCCCGGCGACGACGGCGCGGAACGTGCCATCGGGCAGGGTGCGCTGCAAGGTGGCAAAAAAACGCTGGCCGGGAACGAGCTCCGGCAGCTGCGCCTGGATTTCGCGTGCGCGCTGCAGCCCTGCGACGGGCGGGTCGGTATTGAAAAAGCTCGCTTCGTTGATCAGGCGCAGGCGGGCAGCGAGGTCGGAGGGGATCATCGCATGCGTTCCACTGGGCCTGTTTGCCTAGCCCGCGCGGCGCTCAGGGCGCAAGCGCGCCGTAGGCGCTGCGCACGGCACGCGCCTGGCGCTCGGTGGACAGCAGCTTGCGCACGCTGGACAGGAAAGGATCGGCGTGGCTGCGGATCTCGGCATCCAGTGCCAGCAGGCGTTCGATGCCTTCGCGCAGCGCCGCGGCCTCGGCGGGCGGCAGGCGAGACAGGGCATTCGCATCCCTCACCGCATCGGCGCCTGCCTGCAATTGCGCACGCAACGCCGCGGCCTCGCGTTCGACAGCCGACAGTCGGTCCCAGTCGTTGGCCCGCGCAGCCTCGGCCATGGCTTCGTAATGGGTCAGCAGGGCGTCGAGGGCGGGGCGGGTGAGCATGATGGCGGTTCCGGATGTACGACAGGGCAGGAGATGGCGCTCAGGCAGCAGCCGTCTTGCGCACTTCCGCGCCAATCTCCGCCCAGGCTTCGCGCAAGGTGGCCAGCAGGCCCGCCACCTCGTCGAGTGCAGGCTGGCTGTTGTGCAGGTTGGCGTACAGCAGGCGCTCACTCATGTAGTCGTACAGTGCAGCGAGGCGTTGTGCGAGTTCGCCGCCGGCTTTGACGTCCAGGCTGACCTTTAGACCGTTGATGATGATCTCGACGGCCTTGGAGATTGCCGCTCCTTTGGCGGGGATGTCTTTGCCCTGCATCGCGATGCCAGCGGTGCGGACTTGCAACAGCGCGCCGTCAAATAGCATCAGGATGAGTTTGTGCGGGTCCGCCGTGCTGACGCCGGTTTCTACACCGACTTTCGCGTAGGCAGCGGCGCGGTTACCAAAACCTCCGAACATTGTGTTTTATCTCCTGCGAAATGTTGGGCTGGCCTGAGGTTGGGCTGGCCTGAGAGGCTCAGAGGTTGGCGAACTGCTGGGTGAGGAAGGCGCTGGTGGTGTTCATGCTCGACATCGCCGCATCAAGCGCCGTGAACTGAGCGCTGTATCGAGCTTCGATCTTTACCAATCTCGCTTCCATCGTTTCGATCCGGAGATCGAAGGATTTGATCGTGCTGTTGATGCCTTCAGTACGCGCCGACAGGAGGCCATCGGTGCCGAGCATGCCTTTGAGGCGGGTTTCCATCGATTTGGCAAAACCATCGACCGTGCCGTTGCCAGCGAACAACTCGCCGATTTTCTTCGATGGGTCGGCGAGCGCCTCGGTCAGCTTGGTGCTATCGACCGACATGCTGCCGTCCGTCTTGAAGCTGATTCCGGCGTCTGACAGCATCTTCGCGCCGCTCAGGCCGGAAATCGGATTCCCGAGTGCGGTGCGCAACTGGCTTTGAATGGACCGCATGCTTGAGTCGCCGTTCAGCGTGCCAGCCTTCTTTGTTTCGGCGTTGTAGCTGGTCTGGCTGCGGATGAGGGTGTTGAGCTCGTTGTAAGCCTTGGCAAACTCATCGATCGCCTTCTTGGCGGTGTCGTCGTCGCGTGCGACGGTCACGGCGGTTTCGCCTTCGGTCGGCTTCACCAGGCTGAGCGTGACGCCTTCGATCGCATCGCTCACCGTGTTGCTGCTTCGGGTGATGGCCAGGCCGTCGATTGACAGACGTGCATCCTGCGCACTCTGGATGGTGGCCAGGCCAGGGTCGGCATTGCCAGCGTCGTAGCCAAAACCTGCAAGAGCGCCTGTGCCGCTCAGCCGGAAGGCCTGCGCTGCACCGGTGTCCTTGCTGCTGATCACCAACTGGTCAATCGTGCCGTTATTGATGATCTGTGCCGAAACACCCGCATCGGCGTCGTTGATGGCTGCGCGCAAATCGCTCAGGCTGGCGCCAGCCGCGAGCGAGATCGTCTTTTCGCCATCTGCCGCCGCGGTGAAGCTGCCATCTTCGGCATACCGGCCGAGGCTGATAGTGAGGGTGCCTTCGCCGACCGAGGGGGCCGTCGTTGCGCTGGAGGCCACGCGTTGCGCGCGCGCGAGCTGCTCCACCTCGATGCCATAGCTGCCGGTCTGTGCCGATGCGCCGGAGCTGACGGTGAAAGCCTTGGTGTCGCCCGCGCTTGCCTTGGTGGCCGAGAAGGTGGCAGATTTGGTTAGCGCCGTGGCCGCGTCCTGAAGTTTGGACATCGCGCTCTGAACTTGACCGAACGCGGACAGCTTGGACTGGTAGCTCTTTTGCTGGTCCTGCAGGCGGGCGAGCGGCTGACGCTCGACCGCCATGAGCTGGTTGATGATGCTTGCGACGTCCAAGCCAGAGCCCACGCCGGCGGCGCTGATTGCCATACCCTTACCCTCCTGCGTTTCAGGCTTGCTGCTTGATGAGCAGGCCTTTCAGCTTGTCGACTGCCTTTGAGATGGCGAGCACTTCCTCGGACGGAATCTGGCGGATCACCTCGTTGGTTTCGGTATCCATGACCTTCACCACGGTCTTGCCCGAATCATTGTCGAGCGAGAACTGCAGACTTTGTGCCATGGGGGCCACGGCTTTTCCGACCTCTTCGAGTGCCTGCTGAACTTCGGCTAGGCTCGGCGTACGTTGTGCCTGCTGCTGAGTAGCTGCGTTTGGTTGCGCGTTCTGGCTGCGCGCTTCCACGCCGCCCGTTGCACCAGGCGATGGTTCTGCCTGGGCGCGTGCGGACTGAGCGTCGCGCACTGACGCGGCCGGCAGTTGCTGCGTGGACATCGACGCGTTGTTGATGGACTGTATGGACATGATGCGACCTCCTGATGGACCAACGGCGCGAAGCCGATTGTACGCTTCGCGCCGGCCGGATTAAGGCGCCCGCCCTTAATTAGCGGAGCAGGGACAGCACGTTCTGCGGCAGCGCGTTGGCCTGGGCGAGCATCGCGGTACCCGCCTGTTGCAGGATCTGAGTGCGCGACAGGTTGGCTGTCTCAGAGGCGAAGTCCGCGTCCATGATGCGGCCACGCGCGGCGGCCTGGTTCTCGGAGGCGACCTGCAGGTTTGAGACTACCGATTCGAAGCGCGTCTGTGCAGCACCGAAAGTGGCGCGTTGCTTGACGACTTCGGCGATTGCATTATCGATCGAAGCGAGCGCTGATTCAGCGTTTGTGCTCGCGGAACCGGAGATAGAAACGCCCGAGGCCGCTGCACTGGCGATATTGCTGGCGCTGACGGCCGTCGCCGAGACGTTGATCGTTTCGCCACTGTTCGCGCCGACCTGGAATTTGAAGTCGGTGCCTGCCAAGACTGCCTGTCCATTGAACTTGGTCTGGTCCCCCAGTCGGGTGATCTCCGACTGCAACTGCGCGAATTCGAGTTGCAGATTATCGCGGTCGCCAGAGGTGTTGGTGCCGTTGGCGGATTGGACGGCGAGTTCGCGCATGCGCTGGAGTGAGTCGCCGATCTTACCGAGCGCCCCTTCGGCGGTCTGAGACAGCGAGATGGCATCGCTCGCGTTGCGGATTGCCACGTTCATGCCGCGAACCTGGCTACTCATGCGTTCCGCAATCGCCAGGCCGGCCGCGTCGTCCTTGGCGCTGTTGACACGCAGGCCGGAAGATAGGCGTTGCAGGGTCGTACCCAGCGAGCCTTGGGAGGAGGTGAGGTTACGCTGTGCATTGAGCGAGGCAACGTTGGTGTTGATTGTCTGGGCCATGATGTTTCTCCTGGTAGTTCAGGTTGGTCATACACCCGGGTGCCTGTCTTTGCGTATTCGGGTGCGGAGCGTTCCGTTTGCTCTTGTTCCCTTTTACGGCAGTGGTCTCAGCTTTCTTGAGCACTTTTTTGCTGCGTCACATTCACCGTGCGTGAGCTTGTGCACAGTCAGCCAAACAGTGGTTTGTGCCGTCTCGCGATCAGAAAGTACAAGGGAGGCGTCCGCGCCTCCCTAACCCTGTTTCCCTCGATGGGCTCAGCGACCGTAGGCCTCGAGCCAGCTTGATGTGTGGTCCTCGAGCATGAAGTGCCCAAGTACCCAGCCCTGTAGTGACTTGCCGGCCGCCTGCATTGCCGCAGGCTCGGCAAGCTGCTCGCGGATTGCCGAGATCCACAGCTGTGGATCGTTTGTGAGACGGGTCACCGGTGCGTTCTGGTAGGGGAAGATGTCCGTACAGATGACCGGCCAAGCCATGTAACCGTACTCGAGGAGTCTCAGATTGCTCTTCGCTTCGTTGAATGCATTGATCTCCAGCGGTGCGATCGCGAGATCCAGATCCAGTTGGGCGAGCTTTGCCGGGTAGGCTTCGAAATCGCGTACGAAATCATGAAACTCATGAACGAATGGCCGAAGTGGATCCGGGCACATTCCCATGAATATCCAATCGACCTCGTCGGCCAGCGCCTCGACAACGGGGTAGATCAGCTCTAGATCCCCGAGGTGCTGTTGTGCTCCTGCCCACCCGATTCGGGGCTTGCGACGTGGCAAGTTCGGTGGGTGCGCCCCTTCCCAGAAGGTTCTTTCCAGGCAGTTGGGCATGACCCGGATGTCGTCGATCATGCCGGCGCAAAAGTCTGCCAGAGGCTGCGTGCTGACAACCACGCGCTCGGCAAGGCTGAGCGTCTTCCTGAGCCGTGGCCGTGCATCCTTGAAACCGAACTTATGAAAAGAGTTTTTCTTGGGTACCGCAGTGACCAGGTCATCGATCGTGATGATCCGGCGTATCCCAGGCAGGAACTTCGCGAGGTTCCGCAAGGACTCGGTTTGCAGATCATCTACCGGCTGATGAAAGATGATGACGTCCGGGTCTATCCGGGCGATTTCGACCGCGGAGAGAATACGCACGGTCTTGGGCTCAGGCGGTTCGCAGATCATGGTCTGAGCAAGTCCCGCGTGCGCGATCGCCCTCAACGGTGCGCGCAGCCGATACTCCCCTGCACCGCCCGAGAGCGGGATGCCCAGGATGCGAGTGCGGTCGTGGAAGTTCGTGTCCCACGTGATCGGGACGATGTGCTCGGGGGTATAGGGTTCGTTAAGGCTCAGGTGCTTGTTGTAGGCGGGGTCGTTCGCCAGGCTGGGTAGCCAGCGATTGACAAGCTCTTCCCGCTCTGCCTTTCTCGCAATCAGATCAGAGAGTGCTGAGGCCGCATCCTTCTGACGTTCGTGCATCGACACGCCACCATAGTGGACGATCATTGAATAGGGCGTCCACACGATTTCCTTGCCTAACTGCGCGATCCGCAAGCATAAATCAAGCGCCCCATCGAACACTGGAAAGTTGGTGGCATCGAAGCCGCCACAGTCGGCAAGTAGCGAAGCGCGGACTAGCAAAGCTGAACCGCTGACCGCTCCGACATTTTGATCGCATACGGCGCGGCCCATGTAGCCAGGATCCGTTAACTCCATGCCACCCTTCCAGGGGCTGCCCGCCAGCCCGTTCAGTCCCAGAATCCATCCTGTCTCCTGAACTCTTGCCGTTTCAGCAAAAGCCAGACGCGGGCCGACGATACCGACCTCGGGGCGCTGCGCGATCGCCATCAACCTGCTCAGCCACTCTTTCTGAACCACATGCATATCGTTGTCCAGGAAGAGCAAATACTCCCCGCTGGCTGCTTTTGCGCCGAGATTTGCTCCCGCAGCCCAGTTGAATGGGCCGTCCATCGATAGTACCGTCGCACGACCACGCCAACGGGGGTCTGATGCGATGGTGCTGAGCCACTCTGTTGCGTCTGGGTCTCGCGTCTCGTTGTCGATGATGATGATTTCGTAACTGGAGTATTCCGTTTGTTCGTGAAGGCTGTCGAGCAGAGGACGTAAGTATTCTTCGCGGTCACGAGTCTGGATCACGATGCTTATCAGCGGCGTGTCAGGCCAGACACATTCGATGTGGCGAGTGCCGAAGACGATGCCCTCACCGACCGTGCCAGCAAGCCCCTGGCGCCGCAGATGCTCTTCGACGGCGAGCCGCTCGGCTTCTGGCGCCATCGCACGCGTCGATGCGCGGGGGAGATGAACAAGCATTTGGTCTACATGACCGACCGCCTTCGGCCCGACCTGGTCGAGCACGCGAAGGCTGAGGTCGTAGGTTTCGGCGCCACGATGAGGGCCGTAACGGCCCGTGACGAGAAAGGCTTCCTTTTCCACCAACACGAAGGCGCCGAAATAGTTCTGCGCGCGCAGCAGGTCGAGATTGAGGTCGGGCTTGAACAAGGCTTGACTGAATGTGCCGTCTTCCTCCCGCGTGTCTTCGTCGCAGTACATCAAGTGCCAC
This sequence comes from Thauera sp., assembly GCA_035433105.1. Lineage (GTDB taxonomy): Bacteria > Pseudomonadota > Gammaproteobacteria > Burkholderiales > Rhodocyclaceae > Thauera. Next base: position 12,031 of record DAORUJ010000029.1, on the reverse strand, counting down.
ATCGGGCGCGCATTGATGTAGTCGGCAAACACCTGGAGGGCGTGAGGTTCGAACGTGAGTCCGGGTTCGACACGCGCCAGCCACGTAGCCGCCGATGCGGCTGCGACCTCGTCGATCACGTAGTCGATCTGGCTGGCGTCGTGCAGCGAGAGCCATTGCAGATTGGGAATCTCATCGAGGCCTTCCGGCTTGGGCAGGTCGGTCACGACGCTGAGCAGCCAGTCGGGATAGAGCTGGGTGGCGAGGCTGTCGAGGGTGTCGGCGAGCAGACTCTCGTCACCGGGATGCAAGGCCATCAAGAGGTGGAAGCCCGGGCGTTTCGTCCATTTGAGCATCATGCGCTCGGCGAGCAGCTGAGTGTCAATCTCGCGGATCGAGGTGCGATTGAGCCAGTATGAATATCTCTTGTCGATCGGTGCAGTGGACCGACCATACTCTGCAACTCTGCTGAGAAGCGCGTCAGGGTTTCGACAGAGTTGGGCTGCCTGCTCCAGCGAGGATGCGTAGATAACCGCGGGGGTTTGGCGAGGAGACAGGCGGGCGGCGGCAAGGGACGGAAATTTCTGCCGAAAGCGTCTTTCGTAATGCAGCCAGTCATCCCCGAAGTTCCCGGACGATGCGTGCACCAGGGAAAAATCCTTGACGACGCCTAACTTGAGGCCGGCCAGGTGACAGCGATGGGTGAAATCGATGTCGTAGAGGTGGAAGCCGTCGAATAGATCGGCGTCAAATTGCACGTGATCGAAGACGCTCCTTTTCGCGGCGATGAAGACGCCATCGAGTGCCTGGACAGCGATCCGGTTATCGCTGCTGCTGTCGTAATAGTTGATTGCAAAGGGTGCCTCGGGCTTGCCGACCGGGCCGTGTACGACGAGGCCAGCGGTATTCGAGGGGCCTCCATTGAGCCAAAATGCACTCTTGAGCACGCGAGGGCCGGCGACGCCGACCACATCGAATTCGTGCAGGGCACTGCGGAGGATGTCGGCCAGGGCAGTGTCGCAGAGCAGGTCGATGTCGTCGTGGCACAGCACGACGGTGTCGAAGCGGGTCTTGCCGATGCCGCGGGTGTAGCCCTCGGAGAGGCTGCGAGCGTCGTCAATGCGGATGATCTCATGGGGTGCGGTGCAGATTGCGTGGAGGCGCGCGCTGACGTGAGTGTACTTGGAGTCGTCGATGGAGCAGATGACGAAGCTGATGCCCTCGCGCTCGAAGCTGCGTTTCGCTGGAGTAGCATCCTGCAAGACGCTCTCCACCACGAAGGTGCCTTGGGGCGGCATCAGTACGGCAAGTGCATCTGCGCCGAAGTGCTTTACGTCGTAGACGGGGCAGGCCGGTTCGGTCTCACCATGTGGGAAGAGACTCTCCTCTTGGTTTTGGTCTACGGGCGGCGTGTTGGTTGGCATGGCGGTACTCGACGACTGATTGGAGGAGGCATCGCCTGGAGTAAGGGGCTGCTGTGCGTTGCCCTGCTGTGCCAGGTCGGCGTTGACCATTTCACGGATCAACGCCTCAAAAGAGATTTCCGGCTGCCAGCCTAGCAGGCGCCTGGCCTTGCTGGCGTCGCCGCGAAGTTCGAGGTCTTCTTCGCGACGTGTCGGATCAGGCTGAAAGGTGACGTAACGGCAGAAATCGAGGCCGACTGCCTCGAAGGCGGTCTTGCACAGGTCGGCAATGGTGTGCGTAACGCCTGTGCCAATGATGAAATCCTCAGCGGTGCCGTGCTGCAGCATGAGGTGCATGCCGCGAACATGGTCGCGGGCATGTCCCCAGTCGCGCCGATGGCTGGCACTGCCCAATTGAAGGGAGTGAGCGTTGCCGGATGCAATGCGGGCCACGCAGCGGGTGACCTTGCGAGTGACGAAGTTTGCTGGCCGCAGCGGGCTCTCGTGGTTGTAGAGAATCGCTCCGCAGACGAACAGGTCGTACTGAGCCCGGTATGTTCTAAGCATGTGCAATGCATAGGTCTTGGCAGCGCCATACGCATTTGCGGGCGCTAGTGGCGTCTCTTCGTCCTGAGGGGAGATGCTGCTCTTGGCGAATATTTCGCTGCTGAGGGCTTGGCACAGACGTGAATGGGGAGAGAAGCGTCGGATCGCCTCGAGCAGTCGCGTAACTCCCAAGCCGTTGATGTCACCGGTTTGTTCCGCATCGTCGGATAACTGTCCGCTGGAGGCGCGGGCGCCGAGGTTGTAGATTTCTTCGGGTTGCTCGGCGGAGAGTAGCGCGGAGATGTCCTTTTGATTGCGCAAATCGAGATGGCGCAGCGTGCCGCGGTACGTTCCGGCCATTCTTCCCAGGTCGTGATGGGTCGTGCCGATGACCGTGTAGCCCAGGCGCAGTAGTAACTCAGTGAGGTAGAAGCCGTCCTGGCCCAGCGCGCCGATGATGAGTGCCTTGCGCATTGGTTGGATGGGAGCATAGGGGAATGAAGTGTGCTCCGACATGATGCGGATTCGTGTTCTAGCGTTGTTGGTTGGGAATGCGTAAGAAAACGGTCCGAATCTGGTTAAGACGCTGCCGCCCGATCAGCCAGATTCGTTTCGTTGCTGCACATAGCCTTGCCCTGAAGACGGGTACTGGACAGGCCATCGAGTTGTTGTGTCGCAAAGCGATCTGACCGCTCGGAACTGTCTTCTCCCGCCGCGATGCGCGACGACCTGGTTGTCGGCAGCGGTTGTAGATTCCAGCATAATTCGTACGTGCTGCCTCGGCGTCCGTCCACCCTTTCGAGGTCACGTCCAGGCCTGCAGTTGTGCGCGCCCGTTGTCGCTCATTACTTCTTCGGCCCTCTAGCAGCCCTCGCTGCACCCTCACATCATGAACGACCAGGCGTTGTGATAAAGACGCGCTAAAAAAACATGAGGGCGGCGTCTCGGGCGCGCCAAGGCTGCAATACATGGTCTCCCAGTGTGTCCTGCAACCCGAGGCAGGAACCAGTGGATAAGTACTATTGGTCATGACGAAAATACTTGAAGCCACTGCGGCTCACGAGTTCGTCACGGCGCGCCTCCTGCAGATCCTGCAGGGCCATTTCCTCGACCAGTTCCTGGAAACTGGTACGCGGAGTCCAGCCCAGCAGGCTTCGCGCCTTACTGGCATCGCCCAGCAGAGTCTCCACCTCGGAAGGGCGGAAATAGCGGGGATCCACCTCCACGATGCAGGCGCCTGAAGTGGTGTCGAAAGCCCTCTGGTTGAGCCCTTCGCCTTCCCAACGTAGTTGCATGCCGAGAGCTGCTGCGGCCGTGTCGACGAATTCCTGTACCGAGTGTTGCTCGCCCGATGCGATGACAAAATCCTGTGGTGTGTCCTGCTGCAGCATCAGCCACATGGCTTCGACATAGTCGCGGGCATGGCCCCAATCGCGCATCGCATTCAGGTTGCCGAGATAGAGTTTTTTCTGCATTCCGAGCTTCATGCGGGCAAGGGCACGTGTGATCTTGCGGGTAACGAAGATCTCGCCGCGGATCGGGGATTCGTGGTTGAAAAGGATGCCGTTGCATGCGTACATGCCATAGGCTTCCCTATAGTTTACGGTGATCGCGTAGGCATAAAGCTTGGCGGCGGCATAGGGCGATCGGGGGTAAAACGGAGTGCTTTCCCTTTGGGGCACTTCCTGAACCAGGCCGTAGAGCTCGGACGTGGATGCCTGGTAGAAGCGCGTTTTTTCGTCCAGCCCAGCGATACGGATCGCCTCAAGCAGGCGTAGTGTGCCGACGCCGACGGTATTTGCGGTGTATTCGGGCTGCTCGAACGATACTGCGACGTGGCTCTGAGCGGCCAGGTTGTATATCTCGTCCGGGCGCGTGTGTTCGACGATGCGGACGAGGCTTGACGAATCGGTTAGGTCGCCATAATGCAAAGTCAGATCCAGCCCTTCCTCGTTGGTCGGGTGCAGAAGGTGGTCGATGCGCGCAGTATTGAACTGAGACGCACGCCGACGGATTCCGTGCACCGAATATCCTTTCGAGAGCAGGAGCTCTGCAAGGTAGGCACCATCCTGACCGGTGATACCAGTGACCAGTGCTGTTTTCTTTTGCATGTTGGAGCCTCCTTACCCTGTAGCGGAAACCACAGCTGTATCCGAGATCACTACGTTGTGCCCGAATGACGATGAGCTATGGCCGCTACGGATGCGTTTGATGATGAGGTAGCTGTTTAGCCGCTCAAGCAGGAAGCCTACCGAGCGCCGTTGGTAGCCCGGGCGTAAGACAAAGTAGGGGGATTCCAGAAAGCCTGCAGCCCTTCGCAGCGCGCCGAAGATTTCGGCATATGCGGCCTTCGTGAATATGCCGATGTTGCATGACGGGATGTGAAGCTGCATCGATAGGAATTCTGCGCAATCCAGGGGCGTCAGGATCGCGTTTTCAGTCAGGAATTTGCTGAAATTCAGTATGTCTTCGAGGATGTGGCTTTGGGCATACTGGTAGAGCATTCCGCCGTGGAACTGCACTGGTGTGTTGAACAGTTCGCTTCCGCAGTTGCGTGAAAAGGAAGGCTCGAATGCGTCAAGGTCTGCTGCGTGGATGGTCGTGGCCCAAGGGAGGTTGGACGAGCGCCGTCCGATCGGCGGCGTCTTGGCGGAGACGAACCGCCGATAATGGAATATCCGTATGTAACTGCATCCGGCGGTCAGAGTCCACAGATTGTCTAGGAGCCATAGTAGTTGCGCGTATTCGGAAAGGGCGCTTCCGTTCGGGCCGAAAGAACTGTCTTCGACCAAAGCTAGTTTTTTGGGGCCGGCCACCAGCAGCGGGGCGATCATCAGATCGATGTGGCGATTGTGGGTCTGTGGGAACGCAAGGTGTCCGAGGCAGACGTTCAGTGTGTTGGGTGCGCTCATCGAACGGTATCCGCGTAGTTCGTAAACAACAGGTCTTGAGGAAGGCCCGTTGTAGCGCTTGCGCGCTGTAAGGTTTCGATTGCCTCAGAGCCCACGACCGCCGGATCGACCCACCAGTCCTCAAAGGGGATCGGCTGCGGCGAAACGGGCGGGAACAGGACGCAAACATCCTTTGCGACCAGCATGTATCCGTGGGCTGAAAGAATCGCCCTGCTTTCGTCTCGAGCGCGCATGTCATTCGTGTAGGCATCGGTCTCAAAGGTAATGACCGAAAAGCGCCAGGTGTCGAGGGGCAGACGCTTGAGCACGGCAAGCGTGTTGATGCTGGGATCGATGTCGAGTTGGAGATAGTCGATGCGTCCGCCCGGTTCGCCGAAGTACATCGGCAGTGCTTTCGCGTAATCCACCGCCAAGGCGTCAGCGATGAGGAAGGTGCTATCTGGGCGCTGATCGCGCCAGAGCGGAAAGTGCGACGGGTCCAATTCCAACGTCACGCCTTGCCAGCCGAACTCCCGATGCAGCAGGCAGGTATTGTTGTTGTCGATTGGGACGTGACCGCCGACCTCGAGGTAGCGTCCGTCGCGTTTGCCGGCAAGCATCATCAGTATGAAAAGATCCTGCCAGGCCTGCGAGTGGTTGGTTTCCAGTGACTCAAGACCGGGGAAGGTCAGGCGCGTGTGGGCCGCCATCGCGCCTGACCAGCGCCAGGTTTGACTGAATGGTGAGTGGTTCATGGGGAGCCTTGGTGCGCTAGGTGGATGCAACTACCGGATCAGATGATCTGGATCTCCGGAAACGGAAAAATGAATCTTCCGCCACGCTGGCGGTAGGTGACTTCTCGCCGGAGGATGCTGTCCTTGAAGTGCCAGGGCAGTACGAGGTAGTAATCCGGCTGCATTGCCTCGGCGTCCGCCTCGGAAATGATTGGGATGTGAGTGCCGGGCGTGACACGGCCGAACTTCTCAATGTTCACCTCCGCAATGGCCGAGATGTCAGCGTTCGAAAAACCGCAATACTGCAACAGCACATTGCCCTTGGTAGAGGCGCCGTAACCGAGAATGGTCTTGCCGTCATCCACTAAGGCTCGGATCAGTCGTCGGAGGTCTTCACGATGTCCTCGGACACGTTCTGCGAATTCCTGATAAGGAAGCAGTGTGTGCAGACCCATCCGGACTTCTTGCTCAAGCATCCAGCGGATCACCGCCTCATTGGCACGCATTGAGCTGTTGGACTGCTTGGCGACAGTGACGGCGAAGCTGCCGCCATTGATGTCATTTTGTGCAACATCGACGATCCGCAGTCGTGCTGCCTGCATGATCGCCTGGATCGAGTGAAGGCTGTAGTACTCGAGGTGTTCATGACAGATCGTGTCGTATGAGTTGGCCTTGAGCATGGACGGCAGATAGCTTTGTTCCAAATGCCAGATGCCGTCGTTCGCCAGGATTGACTCGATCTGCCGCGCGAACTCGATAGGTTGCTCAAGATCGTAGAACATCGCGATCGACGTGACGATCCTGGCTTTGCCGCCTGGACAGGTAGAGTGGAATGCCTCAGCGGAAAAGAAATCGGCAACCAGATTTATATCGTCGGTGTAGAACTCGCGGAACTTGTTTGCGGTCGGGTCGATCCCGATCCGCTGCAGGCCTGGCGTGCGATAGCTCTTCAGTGTGGTGGCATCGTTACTGCCAATATCGACGATCACATCTCCTGCCCGGAGCTGCACCGTTTTTTCCAGGTTCGCGATCTTTGCGGTGAGGTGGCTGACCATCGACTGGTTGAGCCCGGAGCGGTAGCCGTAGTTTTCGCCGAACATCTCGTCTGAGTTGAAATTGTGAGCGAGTTGAACCAAGCCGCTGTCCGAGCACCAGACCAGTTCGATTGGGGCCACAGCCACAGCCTCGTTGGGGCTCACCGGAAAGATGCCAGTGAGAGATTGTTGCCCTAAATCAAGGACGGAAACCAGGTTCTTGCTGCCGCTGATCCGGCAAGAGGATATCTTCTTGTAGCCGTCACTCATGGGATGTCCTGGGGTAAAGCGGGGTCGCGGGAGTGTGCGCTGGAGTGGGCGCGACGCTAATGAGTGATTTCAGCCCCTTACTGCTCTTGTCGGCTATCTCCGCCAGCGCTTTGGGTTGAAATCCCCGTTTCGTGACCATCATCATCGCTCCACATCTGCATGGTAGCGATGTTATGCAAGCTGAGGGTGGTGTGTTGGCCGGAACTGAGAGGGAAAGGGACGGCTTTTCCGCGAAACGGACGTTACGGAATACCATCTTGGATGCGACGCTTGGCCCAAAGCCTATGTGAAGCTGAATGCGTGGAAGAAAAGGCTGACCCAGCTCAAGCCGAGCCGGGAGGGGGGGTGAAGTAGGGAAGTTATATATAAATGTCATAAGTATGGCCGGTTCGGCGCGAAATCCATCAATGGTCGCAGCCAGCATCCGCTGGGACTTGATGCTCGCCTTGCGGGTCGTGTTGAGCCGCAGCAGTTTCATCTCGATGCGGCGAACGATGACCAAGTTGTTGTCGGCGTAGCCGCCGCGTACGCGTGACTGATCCTCGTTGAACTGCAACTCCAGACACCAGTGAATCCAATTCACTACCGCCCAGTGATTGCGCACAGCCCGAGCGATGCGCTCAGCGTCGGGGGGCAGGCTGCTGATGTAGGGCACGCGCTTCGTGCTGTTGCGATCGCCTGCCGTGCGGATGCGCTCGATGACTGCGAAGCTGGCCGGATCCTGCCAATCGTCAGACGTGTAGAGTCGATCGGTAGCGGCGCAGGCGCGAAATCGACGTGCTTTGATGCGACTGTGGTACGGGATCGTGGTCTCGTGGGTCGAGCTCGGCGTTGGCGACCAGGTCGGTCTTGATGGCGCTGCTTGTCTTCATCGGGGTCGGCTGCGTTCGTCCGGCTGGTAATACGTCTCCGGGATTATAGTCCTGCTCATGAAGCCTTCATCCGATCAGGTTGAGCGTGCGTTGCAGGAGCGCGTCGAGATCGTCGCCTACGATCCCGGCTGGCCGCAGCGCTTCGCGGCCGAAGCGGCGCATCTGCGCGGCTTGCTGCCGGCCGAGTTGATCGGCCGCATCGAGCATTTCGGCAGCACCGCCGTGCCTGGTCTGTCTGCCAAGCCCATCATCGACATGCTGATGGAGGTGCGCTCGCTGGAGGAGGTGGCGCAGCGCATTGCGCCGGTGCTGCGCCAGCACGGCTACGAGTTCTTCTGGCGCGACACCGAGCCCGGCCTGCCCGGTATTGCCTATGCGTGGTTCATCAAGCGCGATGCAGCAGGGCGGCGCACGCATCACATCCATTGCCTGGAGGGGCGTTCGTCTCAATGGGAGCGCTTGCTGTTTCGTGACTATCTGCGCGCGCATTCCGAGGCTGCGCAGGAGTACGACGCGCTCAAGCGCCGCATCGTGGCGGAGCACCCGGATGACCGCAAGGCGTATGCGAAGGCGAAGACGGGGTTCATCCAGCGGGTGATGAAGGTGGCACGACGTAAGGTGGCGCGCTGGTAATAGGCTTGGCCGCGTTGCTAAACAGCGGGATCGGCTTGACTGCGATGAGTTTGGTGCAATAATCAAGCTAGACAGACTAGACAGTTCAAGCAGGAGCCGGTCATGCACACATGGCAGTTACAGGACGCGAAAAATCGCTTTAGTGAGTTGGTGGAGCTGACGCTGAGTGACGGGCCGCAGTGGGTGACCCGGCGCGGACAGGAGGCGGTCGTGGTCATTTCCGTAGCGGAATACCGGCGCATGAGCGAGGCCCCGCCCCTGCTCGATACGCTGCTCAATGCTCCGCGGGGAGAGGCGCTTGAATTGGAGCGTTCGCGGGAGGCAGTGCGAGACCTTGAGCTGTGAAGTATCTGCTCGATACCTGCATGCTTTCTGAACTTGTGAAGCCGAAACCGGCGCCCGCAGTGATGGGCTGGATGGCCGAACGGAAGGCGCATGAGCTCTATGTGTGCGCCATGACGATTGGTGAGCTTCATCGGGGCGTGGCAAAGCTGCCGCTGTCGCGTCGGCGCAATGAATTGCAGCTTTGGCTGCAGCAGGTTGAGGAGGGCTTTGGCGATCGCGTCCTTCCCTTTGACCGGGGTGCCGCGCATGCGTGGGCTCAGATGTGCGCGCGTGCCGAGTCCGCTGGCAAACCCATGGCGGCCTTTGATTCGATCATCGCGGCAACAGCGCTGGCGAATGGCCTGTGCCTGGTCACGCGCAATGTGCGCGATTTTGAGCAGGCGCCGATTGAGCTGTTCGACCCTTGGCCGGCTGATTGAATTGGTATGTGTTTTTACCAAAAAGAAACCCGCCATCGGCGGGTTTCTTCATCACACGGTGCTGCTTCGATACTCGCTGCGCTTACTTCTTGCGCATCGGCGGCAGGTCGGTGCAACTGCCGTGAGCGACTTCGGCGGCCATGCCCACGGTTTCGCCCAGGGTCGGGTGCGGGTGAATGGTCTTGCCGATGTCGACCGCGTCGGCGCCCATTTCGATGGCCAGGCAGACTTCGCCGATCATGTCGCCGGCTGAGGGGCCGACGATGGTGCCGCCGATGATGCGGTGCGTCTCAGAATCGAAGATCAGCTTGGTGAAGCCGTAGTCAGCGCCGTTGGCGATCGCGCGGCCCGATGCGGCCCACGGGAACTTGGCAGTGTCGACCTTCTTGCCTTCGGCCTTGGCTTGCGCCTCGGTATAGCCGACCCAGGCCACTTCGGGATGGGTGTAGGCCACGCCGGGGATGACCGTGGCGTCAAAGGCTGACTTTTGCCCTGCGGCGACTTCTGCCGCGACGTGAGCCTCATGCACCGCCTTGTGGGCGAGCATGGGCTGGCCGACGACGTCACCGATGGCGAAGATGTGCGGCACGTTGGTGCGCATCTGCGCATCCACCGGGATAAAACCGCGCTCGCCGACGACCACGCCCGCCTTGTCGGCGCCGATCTTGTTGCCGTTGGGCGCGCGACCGGCCGACTGCAGGATCATGTCGTATTTGACCGGCTCGGTCGGGGCGCCTTCGCCTTCGAACTTGACCCACAGACCATCGTCCTTCGCCTCGACGGCGACCGTCTTGGTCTTGAGCATGACCTTGTCGAAGCGGTGGGCGTTCTGCTTTTCCCACACCTTGACCGCGTCGCGGTCCGGGCCCTGCATCAGGCCGTCGAGCATTTCGACGACGTCGATGCGTGCGCCCAGGGTGGAATACACCGTCGCCATTTCCAGGCCGATGATGCCGCCGCCGATGACCAGCATCTTCGCCGGCACCTGGCGCAGTTCCAGCGCGCCGGTGGAGTCGACGATGCGCGGGTCTGTCGGGATGAAGGGCAGATGCACCGCGGCCGAACCGGAGGCGATGATGGCCTGCTTGAACTTGACCACCTTCTTGGCGCCGGTCTTGTCCTGGCTATCGCCGGTGGTTTCTTCGACTTCCAGATGATGTGGGTCGAGGAAGTGGCCGTAACCGCGGATGACGTCGACCTTGCGTGCCTTGGCCATGCCCGACAGGCCGCCGGTGAGCTTGCCGACGACGCCGTCCTTGTGCTTGCGCAGGGCGTCAACGTCGATGGCAGGCTTGGCAAAGCTGATGCCGGCGGTGCCGATATGCCCGGCCTCGTCGATGACGGCGGCGACGTGCAGTAGCGCCTTGGACGGGATGCAGCCAACGTTGAGACACACGCCCCCCAGGGTGGCGTAGCGCTCGATGATGGCGACCTTGAGGCCGAGGTCGGCCGCGCGGAAGGCGCCCGAGTAGCCACCCGGGCCAGCGCCAAGTACGACCAGGTCGTATTCGACATCGGCCGCACCGCTGTGTGATGCGGCGGCGGGCGCTGCAGCCGCCGGGGCCGAAGCCGGCGCCGCCGCCGGAGCTGCCCCGGCCGAGGTCGCTGCCGAGGCAGTCGTCCCCTCCGAGGCAGTCGCCCCCTCCACTTTGATCAGCACCGCGCCTTCGCCGACCTTGTCGCCGACCGCGACCAGCACTTCGCGCACCACTCCCGCCGTGCTCGAAGGCACGTCCATGGTGGCTTTGTCCGACTCGAGCGTGCAGATCGACTCGTCGACCTGAATGCTGTCGCCAACCTTCACGAACAGCTCGATGACCGGCACGGTGTCGAAGTCGCCGATGTCCGGAACCTTCACTTCAATCAGGCTCATGGCGATCTCCTTACAGCATCACGCGGCGGAAGTCCGCCAGCAGTTGGGCCAGGTACACGTTGAAGCGGGTGGCCAGCGCACCGTCGATGACGCGGTGATCTGCGGTCAGCGACATCGGCAGGGTGAGGCGCGGCACGAAGGCCTTGCCGTCCCACACCGGCTTCATCACCGACTTGTTCACCCCCAGGATGGCGACTTCGGGCGCATTGATGATGGGTGCGAAGTAGGTGCCGCCAATGCCGCCCAGCGAACTGATGGTGAAGCAGGCGCCAGACATGTCGGCCGGCTTGATCTTGCCTTCGCGCGCCTGCTTGGAGAGCGAGCCGGTTTCGGCGGCGATGTCGAACACGCTCTTCTTGTCGGCATTTTTCACCACCGGCACGACCAGACCGTTGGGCGTGTCGGCGGCGAAGGCGATGTTGAAGTACTTCTTGTGGACGAGGTTGTCACCGTCGAGCGAGGTGTTGAACTCGGGGAATTCCTGCAGCGCGCGCACCGAGGCCTTGATGATGAAGGCGAGCATGGTGAGCTTTTTGCCGGACTTCTCGAACTCCTTGTTCATCTGGACGCGGAAAGCTTCCAGATCGGTGATGTCTGCGTCTTCGTGATAGGTCACCGCCGGGATCATCGCCCAGTTGCGGGCGAGGTTCTGGCCGGAGATTTTCTTGATGCGGGACAGCGGCTTGACCTCGATCTCGCCGAACTTGGCGAAATCGACCTTCGGCCAAGGCAGCAGGTCCAGCCCGCCGACGGCTGCTGCGGCCACCGTCTTGCCCGGGACGACGCCGGTGCTCATTGCGCCCTTGATGAAGGCGGTGATGTCTGCCTTGAGGATGCGACCCTTGGGGCCGGTGGCCTTGATCTGGCTGAGATCGACGCCCAGTTCCCGCCCGAAGGCACGGACCGACGGGCTGGCGTGCAGCCTGCCGCCCAGCGTGACTGCGGAGGGCGTCGCTGCGCCGATGGACATCGACGCTGGTGCGCTGGCGGCGGGGCCGCCATCGGCCAGTACGGTGGAGCTGGAGTCGGTTG
>DAORUJ010000028.1:26894-28966 GCA_035433105.1 Thauera sp. | reverse complement strand
CCCTTCAAGCTCGACGAAGTGCGTGAGGCACTGTCGGCCATCGGCGTACAGGGCATCACCGTGACCGAGGTCAAGGGCTTCGGCCGTCAAAAGGGGCACACCGAGCTCTACCGCGGGGCCGAGTACGTGGTCGACTTCCTGCCCAAGTTGAAGATCGAGGCTGCCGTGCCCGACGACATCCTCGACCACGCCATCGAGGCCATCGAAAACACTGCGTCTACCGGCAAGATCGGCGACGGCAAGATTTTCGTTTTCGAGCTGGAACAGGTCATCCGCATCCGCACGGGCGAAACCGGCCCGGATGCGCTGTAAGGGAGATCATGAAAATGAAGAAACACTCTGCAATCCTGCCGTCGATCATTGTCGGCGGCACACTGGCCGGCCTCTCGGCTGGCGCCTTTGGTCAGGATGTGGCCGCAGCAGCAGTCGAGGTCAACAAAGGCGACGTGGCCTGGATCATGACATCGACGCTGCTCGTGCTGATGATGGCCCTGCCCGGCCTGGCGCTGTTCTATGGTGGTCTGGTGCGCGCCAAAAACATGCTGTCGGTGCTGATGCAGGTCATGACCGTGTTCTCGCTCAACGCCCTGCTGTTCGCCCTCTACGGCTACAGCCTGGCCTTCACCGAGGGCAACGCCTTCATTGGCTCGGCGGACAAGATCTTCCTGTCCGGGGTGACGATCGCCTCGCTCGCCGACACCTTCACCGAGACCGTCAAGCTGCCCGAGTTCGCCTTCATCGCCTTCCAGGCCACCTTCGCCGGCATCACCGGTGCGCTCATCGTCGGCGCCTTTGCCGAACGCATGAAGTTCTCCGCAGTGCTGATCTTCTCGGTGATCTGGTTCAGCCTCAGCTACCTGCCGATCTGCCACATGGTGTGGGGCCCGGGCGGCTACCTGCTGGAAGACGGCGCGCTCGACTTCGCCGGCGGCACTGTGGTGCACATCAACGCCGGCATCGCCGGTCTGGTGGGCGCCTACATGGTGGGCAAGCGCATCGGCATCGGGCGCGAATCGATGGCGCCACATAGCCTGACGCTGACCATGGTCGGGGCCTCACTGCTGTGGGTGGGCTGGTTCGGCTTCAACGCCGGCTCCAACCTCGAAGCCACCGCCGGTGCTGCGCTGGCCTTCATCAACACCCTGCTCGCCACCGCCGCCGCAGTGCTGGCCTGGTCACTGGGTGAGGCGCTGCTGAAGGGCAAGTCATCGATGCTGGGCGCGGCCTCGGGCGCAGTCGCCGGCTTGGTCGCCATCACCCCGGCCTGCGGCACGGTCGGCCCGATGGGGGCCATCTTCATCGGTGCGCTTTCAGGTTTCATCTGCATCTGGGGGGTGAATGGGCTGAAGCACGCGCTCGGTGCCGACGACGCACTGGACGTGTTTGGCGTGCATGGTGTGGGCGGCATCGTCGGCGCCATCCTGACCGGCGTGTTCGCCGCCCCGTCGCTCGGCGGCACCGGCGGCGAAGACTTCGCCATCGGCGCCCAGGTCTGGGTCCAGACTTACAGCGTCATCATCACCATCGTCTGGTCCGCCGTGGTCGCCGTCATCGCCTACAAGATCGCAGACGTCCTGGTGGGCCTGCGGGTGCCGGAAGACCAGGAGCGCGAAGGCCTGGACATCACCGCCCACGGCGAAACGGCTTACCGGATGTAAGGGCCGCTACTCGTTACCTGCGGAGCCGGGTCTTTCCCGGTTCCGCAGGTAACGCCAAGAGCAATGTGCAAATTTTGCACATACTGCCTGCGACGTAAAACCTGCCAAGACGTGTCTCTTCAAGCTCGACGCCACCCCGTCAGCCGGCTGACGCCCTCAACTCCAAACGCAACCTCGGGTTCCACCGGCTAACGAGCCGCACCCTCAAGGATCACTTCACCCGCAGTTGCGCGTACCTACAAGAAGCTGCAAGACAATTTCGTGGCGGAAGCCGATACGGCCGTCCAAGCGCTGACCCAAAACCCCGACATCGGTGAAAAGAAAACAGGCGATCTGTCAGCGCTGTGGGTGTACACGTTTCGTTGCCTGGGACAGCTCTATCTGCTGGGCTACACCCGCGATGACGGCGTGCGA
>DAORUJ010000028.1:0-26794 GCA_035433105.1 Thauera sp. | reverse complement strand
TCGTTGCCTGGGACAGCTCTATCTGCTGGGCTACACCCGCGATGACGGCGTGCGATTGATCTATCTCGAAGCCGCTGGTCCCCACGAAAACTTCTACCGCGACCTCAAGCGTCAAAGGCTGCCCCCAGCGCCACGTCATCACTGGTCAGCAAGCCACGCCCGTGCAGCACTCGATGCTCCACTTCGAGGATATGACCGCCCAGACGGACCGACTGACGCCCCGGCGCCGAAGGCAATGCGACAAACAGCCCTGGCAATCCACTCGTGCTGCGACTCCATGACGGAATCGTCCTACAGCGCAATCCGCACTTTCGTACAGCCTGCAGACGCGCTGAGGCCTATATTGGAACTGCATCGAACGGGCAGGGCCGCCGGCCCCGCCACAGACGACAAGTCCATCAAGGAGAGCATCATGAAACATACCGCTGCCACGCTTGCACTTTCCGGCCTGCTTGCCTTTACCGCCGTCGGTTGCGCCGTCACACGCGACCAGTCCACCGTGGGCGAGTATGTCGATGACGCCACCGTGACCACGCGGGTGAAGGCAAAGTTTGCCGAGGATTCGACGGTCAGCGCCATGTCGATCAGCGTCGAGACGCTGAAGGGCACGGTGCAGCTGTCCGGCTTCGCCCAGAGCACGGCCGAGCGCAACCGCGCAGTTGAAATTGCGCGCACCACGCCGGGCGCGAAGGCGGTCAAGAACGACATCGTGATTCGTCCCTGAACGCGTGTTTCGCTGACGGTTTCGGCCCGGGGTTGCTTTGGCGACGCCGGGCCGATCCTTTGCACTGGTGCAACGCGTGAGCGCGCGACACCCGCGATACCGCGACCCCACTCGCCGGGCAACTCGCGGGGCTTCGGTTAGGATAGGACGGGTTCATCAATCACGCTTCGGAGCGCTCGCCCTTGCCCCCTGATCTACCCCGCCTGCCCCGCCTGCTGCAGCCGCGCACAGGCCTGCTGATTGCCGCACTGCTGTTGAGCTTCGTGCTCGGGCTGGCTTGGCTTGTGGCGGGTCAGTGGCAGTCTGAGTCGAGCCGCGCTGCGCTGCAGGATCTACGCACGCGCACGCTGCGCCTGCATCACCTCGACACCCTACTGCTGCAGATGCTCGACGCCGAATCCAGCGTGCGCGGCTACCTGCTGACCTACAACCCGGTCTATCTCACGCCCTACCAGGACGGCCAGGCCGAACTGGAACAGACCCTCGACGCCTTGCGCGCGGACAGCTGGGCGGACGAAGCGCAGCGCGAGGCCATCGAGCACCTGGCGCTGCAGGTCGACATGCGCTGGAGCCAGCTTACGCGCGGCATCGAACGGGGCGTGCCACCGGGTACGGACCAGCCCGCCGGCGGCAGCGGCAAGCAGCTTACCGACGACATGCGTGCGCGCATCCTGGCCCTGCGAACGCAAGTTCAGACCGAGATCGACACCACCCAGGACGACGCCTTTGCCCGCTTCGCCGACACGCGCACGATGAGCAACGTGCTGGGCGCCAGCGTGCTGGCGCTGCTGCTGGCGCTGGTGGTGGTGCTCTACCGTCAGGACCGCCTGCGCGAGCGCATGGCGCAATTGCTGCGCTCGGAGAATGAACGCCTGCACACCGAGGTTGCCCACCGCACGCAAGAGCTGAGCAGCCTCGCCACTTACCTGACCAATGCACGCGAGGCCGAACAGGCGCGCCTGGCACGCGAACTGCACGACGAGCTCGGCGCGCTGCTGACCGCGGCCAAACTCGACGCTGGCTGGATCGTGCGCAAGCTGCCGGCCGAGGCGGTGACGCCGCTGCGCAGCCGCTTCGACCGCCTGCTCGACACGCTGAACCAGGGCATCGCGCTCAAGCGCAAGGTGGTGGCCGGCCTGCGCCCGCCGCTGCTGTCCGAGCTGGGTCTGATCGAGGCGCTGCGCGCGCTGCCGGAAAGCGGCGATATCGGCGAAAACGGCGGCCGTTTCGAGATCGATCTACCCGACTCACTACCCGAACCGCCTGCGCAGACCGCGCTCGCGCTGTACCGCATCGCCCAGGAGGCGCTGACCAATGTGCGCCGCTACGCACAGGCTAGGCGGGTGCAGCTGCGCCTGCGCGTCGAAGGCGACCAACTGGTGCTGGAGGTGGAAGACGACGGCGTGGGCTTCGACCCCGCAGCGCCCAATCACAACAGCCACGGACTGGCTGGTATGGCGCACCGTATGCAGATGCTCGCCGGCCACCTCGAAATCGACAGCCGGCCGGGACGCGGCACCCGCATCACGGCGCGCGTGCCCTTCGAACGCATGCACTGAAAGCAGCGCCGACCTGGTGCCGCCGAGCGACACCGGTCGAACCCTATCAGGCCGACGACCCTGGAACCGCCGCCTGGATGAAATCAATCAGTTCGTCGAGCTGGAAGGATTTGTCAAAAAAGCGCTCGGCACCCAGCTGCTGGCAGCGGCTGCGCACCGGGTCGTGACCGTAGTTGGAAAACACCACGGCGCGCGGACGACCGAAGCGTTCCGGCTCGGCCTGAAGGTGACGCAGTACACCCATGCCGTTGCCCTTGCGCAGTTCGAGATCGATGATCGTCAGGTCGGGCCGGAACTGCTCGATGGCGGCCAGCGCGCCGGGCTCGTCCTCGGCCTCTGCCACCACGCCGACGCCGTCGAGTTCGTCGAGCATGTCGCGCAGCATGGCGCGCAGCATGGCGGAATCTTCCACCAGCACGATGCGTAGTTCAGAGGCGGCGGATTGCGGCGCGGCAGTCATTGGTTCGCCCCCTTACTCGAGGATCAGGCCGTGCCGCAGCGCGTAGGTCGCCAGCTCGGCATTGCTGGCGACGCCGAGCTTTTCCAGCAGGCGGGTGCGGTAGGTGCTGACGGTCTTGACGCTCAGTCTGAGCACGGCGGCGATGTCCGACACCGATTCGCCGCGCGCCAGCCGCAGGAAGACCTGCAGCTCACGATCCGACAGCTTCTCGTGCGGCTCCGCGCTGCCGCCGCCACCGAGTTCGGCGGCCAGCAGTTCGGCGGTGCGCGGCGACACGTAGCGCCGGCCCTGGGCTACGGTGCGGATCGCCTGCAGCAGCTCCTCACGGGTGCAGTCCTTGCACAGATAGCCATCGGCGCCATTGCGGATCATCGCCAGTGCGTAGCGCTCCTCCGGAAAGCCGGACAGCATCAGCACACGCAGCCCGTCATAGCGCTGGCGCACTGCGCGCAGCACGTCGACGCCGCTCTGCCCGGGCAGGGACAGGTCGAGCAGCAGCACGTCGACGGCTTGTTCGCGCAGGCTCTCAAGCGCCGCCTCACCCGAGGCAGCCTCGAAGGCGATGGTGATGCCGAGTTCTTCCGCGAGCAGCTCACGGAAGCCGGCGCGCACGATCTGGTGGTCGTCTACGATGGCGATGCGCAACATGGGCGAAGGTCCGGAACGCGGTTCAGGAACACCAGAATAGCCCAAACCGCCGGTCTGACTGGCAGCGCAATCACCGTAGGCCATGTGCTCAGCGTCCCTTGCCGAGGTTGATCAGGAAACTGGCGATCGCCAACACCAGGAACACGACGAACAGCAGCTTGGCGATCCCGGCCGCACCGGCGGCAATGCCGCTGAAACCAAGCACGGCGGCAATCAGGGCGATAACGAAGAAGACGACGGCGTAGTGCAGCATGAGATTCTCCTCGTGGGGCGCCGGGCGATGCCTGCCCGGCTCACGATTCCACTCTAGGGGATCGGACCAGCCCCACCCATCGGCCCGCGCCTAAACCGGTGTCGGACAATTCCGACGCGACGACCCCACTCACGACTCCGCCCGAGGCCCTGCCCACTCGCACGACGCCCTGTGCCCGGGTGCCTTGCCCGAGCGGCCGGGCAGCCACACAGCGCACGCTGCCGCATCGCTGCGCTATAATTCAAGGCTTTGTTTTATCTGAAAAACAGGATTCTTCCGTGCTCGTCGCCGCAAACATCACCATGCAGTTCGGGGCCAAGCCCCTGTTCGAGAACGTCTCCGTCAAATTCGGCGACGGCAACCGCTACGGTCTGATCGGCGCCAATGGCGCCGGCAAGTCGACCTTCATGAAGATCCTGTGCGGGGCCCTCGATTCGTCTGCCGGCAATGTCTCCAAGGACCCCCACGAGCGCATGGCTTACCTGCGCCAGGACCAGTTCGCCTACGAAGACATGCGCGTGCTCGACGTGGTGATGATGGGCCACGAAGAAATGTGGGCCTGCATGCAGGAGAAGGACGCGATCTACGCCAATCCCGAAGCCACCGAAGACGACTACATGCACGCTGCCGAACTCGAGGGTCGGTTTGCTGAATACAACGGCTACACCGCCGAGTCGCGCGCCGGTGAGTTGCTGCTGGGCGTGGGCATCCCCACCGAACTGCACAACGGCCCGATGAGCGAGGTTGCGCCGGGCTGGAAGCTGCGCGTGCTGCTGACCCAGGCCTTGTTCGCCAACCCCGAAATCCTGCTGCTCGACGAGCCGACCAACAACCTCGACATCAACACCATCCGCTGGCTGGAGGACATCCTCAACGAGCGCGAGAGCACCATGGTCATCATCTCGCACGACCGGCACTTCCTGAACCAGGTGTGCACCCACATGGCCGACCTCGACTACGGCACGATCAAGGTCTACGGCGGCAACTACGACGACTTCATGGAAGCCTCGACCCAGGCGCGCGAACGCCAGGTCTCGGCCAACGCCAAGGCCAAGGAACGCATCGCCGACCTGCAGGGTTTCGTGCGCCGCTTCTCGGCCAACAAGTCCAAGGCCAAGCAGGCCACCAGCCGCCTGAAGCTGATCGACAAGCTGAGGCCCGAGGACGTCAAGCCCTCCAGCCGTCAATATCCGTGGATCCGCTTCGACTACGACGAGAAGGACAAGCTGCACCGCCTGGCGTGCGAAGTGGACAACATTTCCTTCGCCTACGAAGGCATGGACAAGCCGCTGATCAACCGCTTCTCGATCGCGATTGAGGCGGGCGAGAAGGTGGCGATCATCGGCGAGAACGGCGTCGGCAAGACCACGCTGATGAAGCTGCTGCTGGGCGCCGAACTGGGTGGCCTAGAGCCACAGAAGGGCCGCGTCAAGTGGGCCGAAAAGGCCAAGCCGGGCTATTACGCGCAGGACCACTCGGCCGACTTCGCCGAAGACATGAGTCTGACCGACTGGATCGCCCCCTACTCCCGCATCACTGCGGCAGCCACCGGCGAGGACAACGAGACCCTGCTACGCGGCACCCTGGGCCGCTTGCTGTTCTCGGGCGACGAGGTGAGAAAGTCGGTGAAGGTGATCTCCGGCGGCGAGCAGGGTCGCATGCTGTTCGGCAAACTGATGCTGTCGCGCCCCAACGTGCTGCTGATGGACGAACCAACCAACCACCTCGACATGGAATCGATCGAGTCACTGAACACCGGCCTCGACAAGTTCAACGGCACGCTGATCTTCATCTCGCACGACCGCGAGTTCGTGTCCTCGCTGGCGACGCGCATCATCGAACTCAAACTCGACGGCCAGATCATCGATTACCGCGGCACCTACGAGGAATACCTCTCGAGCCAGGGCCTGGAGTAATCAGCTCAGGCGAGCAGGTCCGCCAGTTCGTCGGCATGTTCTTCCTCGGTCGCAAGAATGCCTTCCAGCATGGCCCGGGTGGTTGAATCCTTGTCACCGAAGAAGCCGATCATCTCGCGGTAGCTGTCGATGGCGATGCGCTCGGCGACCAGGTTCTCTCGAATCATGTCCTCCAGCGCATCACAGGTGACGTATTCGGCGTGGCTGCGGTCGCTGAGCCCAGCGGGGTCCATCTGTGGCGTACCGCCGAACTGGACGATACGGCGTGCGATCAGATCAGCATGGGCCAGTTCCTCGTTGGAATGGACGAGGAACTCGGCGGCAATCGGCTCCGCCTCGATGCCGGTTGCGACCAGCGAATGCTGTCGGTAGCGCAGCACACAAATCAGCTCGGTGGCGAGCGCCGTATTGAGCAGTTCGACGGCGACACCGGCGTCCAGGCCGTAGCTGGGTGTCAGCACGCCATCTTCGATCTGCTTGCGCGCACGGGCACGCAAGGTCTTGACGTCGGTGAGAAAGGAAGTGTCGGTCTTTTTCCTGGACTCGGTCATGGCAGTTGACTCCTGTTCGAATTGAGAAAACATCGCCGGCAACTCAAATGGGGCGGCGGATGATGGGCGGCCTGGCACGCAACCGAAAGCTCAACGAATAGCCGATACAGCCGTCGCTGCCCTGGTCACCGGCTAAGGTTGTGTTGGTTTTCGTCACGGCCAGGCACGGGTCCGAT
This sequence comes from Thauera sp., assembly GCA_035433105.1. GTDB lineage: Bacteria > Pseudomonadota > Gammaproteobacteria > Burkholderiales > Rhodocyclaceae > Thauera. The sequence goes on along the minus strand of DAORUJ010000028.1, from coordinate 20,507 downwards.
ACCGGCACGGCGTCATCGACCCCTGGAGGCATTGATGAGGAAGCTTGCGACTGCCATCACCAGGAAGACGACGAAGAGCACCTTGGCGATCCCCGCCGCACCGGCGGCGATGCCGCCGAAGCCAAACACGGCTGCGATGAGGGCGATGACGAAAAAAATGACGGCATAGTGCAACATGATGTCCTCCTTTGGCGGGCAGCCCGCTCGCTGCGGCCGCGGTCACGACCACAGCGAGCGGAGAAAGAGCATGGTTACAGACGGCTCTCCCATTCCTTCACCTGCTTTTCGGCCTCGTCGCGGGTGATGCCGTAGCGTTCCTGAACCCGGCCGGCCAGCTCGACGCGACGGCCGTCGATGACGTCAAAGTCGTCGTCGGTGAGCTTGCCCCACTGCTGCTGGACCTTGCCCTTGAGCTGTTTCCAGTTGCCTTCGATGATGTCCTTGTTCATGACTGTTCTCCTTGAGGGTGGAAGTGCAGCTTCATGCCTGCTACAAAGTGTTTGCCGTATCCGGCTCACGACTTCACTTTAGGCAAACACCCCCTCCCGCCCCATCAGCCCGCTCCGAAACCGACGTCGGACGATTCCGACAGCACGACCACAAGTTTTTTACTCGCTGGCAACACGGGCCATTGAGCTCAAGCTAAACGGCCCGACCATCGACTGCTGCGGCAGCTCCAAGAAATACCTCTGAATCAGGCCCAGGCAATATCGGCAGAAGTGTTATGCTTTTGCCCGCTCCTTTAAAGAGTTTTATTTTCTTACAGAACAAGAGATAACCATGACGACACTTCAAGAACTCCTCGCGCAGAAAGAAGCCCTGGAACAGCAGATCGCTCAGATCAAGAAAGCTGAACGTGAAGATGCACTCCGCGAGGCCCGCTCGCTCATCGAAATGTACGACCTCACTGCCGATGAACTCTTTGGCAAGCGCAAGACCTCTGGCCAACCCGCTGCCGCGAAGTATCGCAATCCCGAGACCGGCGAAACCTGGAGCGGTCGTGGACGCACTCCGCGCTGGCTTGATGGCAAGAGCCGCGAAGATTTTGCAATCTGAGAAAGCGGGCGCTATTTGAGCTCCTTTACTCGATCTCCTTTCCGAAGATCGAGTAAAAAGGCGCCTCAATCGCTCGTCAGAAAAAGCTCATAAACGGAGCGCTTGATTCGCTGTGAAGCTTGTTGCCCTCGCCAGTGACGAATAAAAACCATAAAGCAGGCTTTGGACGCACCGTTCCGATGTCCACCTGTTCAATTGATGGTTACTTGAACTCGTAACCCGCTTTGAATAGCTCCAGGCATACATCCACCACCGCGGCATCGTACAGTCTGCCGCGATTCATCCGAATCTCCGCCAGCGCCTTCTCGACTCCGAGTCCTGGCCGATAGGGGCGGTACGAAGCCATTGCTTCGACCACGTCGGCCACGCACAGGATGCGCGCGCCAAGCATGATCTCATCGCCTTTGAGCCTGCGCGGATAGCCGCTGCCGCCAATATGTTCGTGATGCTGGTACACCATCTGGGCCACCGGCCAGGGAAATTCGATATTTTTCAGGATGTCATAGCCAGCCTGAACATGGCCCTGGATCAGGGCGTACTCGATATCCCCCAACTTGCCCGGGTAGCTCAGGATTTCGGCAGGAATGTGGATCTTTCCGATGTCGTGGATGGTAGCGGCGAGGTAGATGCCGCGAACCTCCTCTTCCGGTAGCCGCATTTCCTCGGCGATGCACCGGGCCAGGTCGGCCACGCGGCGCTGGTGGCCGGCCGTGTAGGGATCGCGCATCTCGATGGTGGCGGCGATGGCCTGGACGGTTTCCTCCATGCTTTTTTCCAGCTTTTCCATGCTCCGCTTGCGCTCGGCTTCAAAGCGCTCGCGCTCGGTGATGTCCTGCGCGGCGCCGTCCCACGTCACGCTGCCGTCCGCCTGCGCGCTCGGCATGGCGTTGAGCAGGATGTGCCTGACGCCACCTTCCCGGTCGAGCCAGCGAAACGTCAGGCTGAGGCGAACTTCGTCCGCTTCGCACCTGGCCAGCTCCGCCTCGTAGACGAGCCGGTCCTCGTCGTGAAAACCACCGCTGAACGCCGCCGCATTGGCCAGCAGTTCGTCCGGCGGCAAGCCCAGCACGTCGCTGGAGCCCTTGCTGACATAAGTGAAACGGCTCTTTCCATCCGGGTAATGCATCATCTGGTAAAGCATTTCCGGCACGTTGTCCGCCATGCTCACGAAACGATGTTCCGAAGCGATGCGCGCGAGCGTGGTGTCGAACAGGCCCGCCACGGCGAGGTAGACATTGAGCAGATCCCTGGGCAGGGGCGCGTCGGCGCAGTGCCCCACCAACATCACGGTCGCGGTGCGGCGGCCATCGGTCAAGGGCAGGAAGGCGACCGAACAGACCTGCGGCAGCTTCAGCGTTTCGTTCGCCAGGAAACCGCTGTCCAGCACCTGGACGATGGTCTGCCCCGCCGCCTCAACCAGACTGGCGCAAAGACTTGCGTCGGCAGGCGTGCAGGAACGGACGACAACCCTTCCGTCCGGGCGTCTGCCGGCAAAGACGACGATGTCCGCGCCGAAGAAGCGGGTCACCACCTTGCCCAGTTCGACCCAGATCTCCCGGTCGCTGGTGAGGCCCGCAAGGTACTGCGCGGTCTTGATGACGGCATCGAAATGCGGATTTTGCCCGGAAAGCACGTCGCTCATCAGACCTCTCTCATCGGCTGGAGATACAGGTTTTCGAAAAACACCTGGTCAAAATCGGGATACTGCGCCAGGTTGACGAACCGGGCGCGGCTGCGCAAGGCCTTCAGCCGCTCCGCCGCCAGCGACGACAGCATGACATCGCAGCAACCGGCAATGGCGGTGTTGCCGGCAAGCTCCACCGTTTCCGGCGGTACCGGCGGCAGCAGACCGATCGCCTGGGCGTTGCGGACGTCGAGGTAGCGGCCGAAGGCCCCACCCACGCAGACCCGCTGCAGCTCACTCAGGCTCACCCCGGCGTGTCCGCACAGCGCCACGATGCCAACACCGATGGCCGCCTTGGCGCGCTGTATCACGTCCACATCACCCTTGGTCAGGGTCAGTTCCATTCCGCCCGCACTGAAAGTGTGGCCCGTTTCGCCACCGGCGAAGCTGCCGACGCGGGTCAGCCTGCCCGAGCCGAGCAGGCACGCGATCAGATCCACCAGGCCCGATCCGCACACCCCATTGGCGCGACCGTCGCCAATGATCTGGCAGGCCAGGCCGCCCTCAGTCTCCGGATTCACCCGGAACACGGCGCCCGTTTCCGCTGGTGCACCACAACTGATGCCGCTGCTTTCGAAGGCCGGGCCGCCCGCGGACGCGGTCACCCATAGCGCTTCACCGCTCCACAGCGCGATCTCGGAATTGGTGCCGAAATCGATGAACAGGGCCGGCGCCGCCGCCTCGACAAAGCCTGTGGACACCAGCCCCGCCAGCAGGTCGGAGCCCACAAACCCGGCGAGCGGGGCGATCACATCGATCTCGGCCAGCGGATTGATCTCCCACTGCGCCACCCAGTCCGACGTTTGCAGCGGCAGGCAGTCCACCGCCCGCGCCCAGTATTCCGGCTGCAGCAGCAACTCGAAATTGCGGCGGGAAAGCAGGGCCAGCATCGCCGTGTTTCCGACCAGCGTGACATTGACGATACGGCGCGGATCAAAGCCCTCGCGGGCGGCGATGTCGAACAGCGCCTCGCCGATCGCCGCCACCACCAGCCGGCTCATTTCCTGCGCCGCGTCGGGCGACTCGGCCGCCGTGACGAGCCGGGTCACCATGTCGGCGCCAAAGTTTTGCTGTGGGTTACGGCCCCAGCGGTCGGCCAGCCACCGCCCCCTGGCCAGATCGTAAAGCGACACGCTCATATGCGTCGTCCCCAGATCCACCGCCAGTCCGCAAGGATGCTTGACGCCCGGCGGGAGTCTGCGCCCCTCCTCCGCCTGCTCGCGGAGGCTGCGCCGCGCAGTCGCATCCGGCGGCGACTTCCAGTTCGACGGCGGTGCCGGGTTGAGAATCTTGATTTGCATGTCGCGGCACGGACTGATCTGGCAGGCCAGCCGCACGCCCTGGGAAAGCTGCACCGATGTCAGATGCAGGCGCTCATTCTGCGTCGGCGCCCCCGCCTCGCCCGCCTCCACGCGTACCCGGCACAGGCCGCACGCACCGATACCGCGACAGCCTGAACGTACACGGAAATCGGTCGCATCCAGTATTTCGCGCACCGAGGGGCCAGGCTCGAATGCAATGCGCTGCGTCGCGCCGTCAATGCAGAGGGTCAGCTCAGGCATGAATCATCCTCCCCGGCACGCTGCCACCATGGCGACGATGTTTTCCGGCTTCGCCTCGAGCGGGATTTCGCAGCCGGACGAAAGCAGGAAGCCACCCCGGTCGGCAAACGCCGAGACCAGCTGGGACGCGACAGCGCTCACTTCGTCAGGCGTCGCGTCGACGAACAACAGCGACTTCATGTTGCCGTCCAGACAGGTATTCGGGAGCAAGTCCAACGCCCGCTGCGGTTCGATGTAGTAGTCGAAGTTGGCGATATCGACGCCAGCGGCCGGGTAATAGGGCAGGATGCCCGCGGTCGGGCCGGCGATGTTGAGCCAGTTGGCCAGCGTTCCGGCCTGCCGGTAGGCGGCAAAAACCCGCTGCAACCTTGGCAGCAATATCTCGCGGAAAAACTGTGGCGGCACGACCGCGGGAGATGCGGCCGGATCGAACACGATGGGCAGATGGGCGCCCGCCTCGATCTGGGCGATGCCGTAGCGGATCGCGACCGCAGCAGAAAAATCGAGAATTCTCTCGAACCGCTGCGGATCATCTGCCGCCAGATAGAGCGCGGTTTCAATGCCGAGCATCTGTGTCGCCAGACTCATCGGCCCGAGCACGCAGCCTGCCACCAGTGTCGTATCGCCCAGCTCGCGGCGCATGCTCGAAATCGCCTCGAGCAGCGCCGGCATGCGCCCGCTGCTGGCGGGGTCGGGCACCGTCAAGGCCGATACCTCACTAGCCGGTGTCAGCACATAGGAAGCCACCTCCGGATACTGGTTTGCGCGGAACTGCAGAACCGAACCGAGTGCCTCGGTCTCGACAGAAAAATCCATGAAGCCGAACACGATGTCGTGCCCATAGTGCTTCATTGCGTCGATCTGGCAGCGTGCCAGCAGGTTGCCGTCGCGCAGGTAATCCTGCAAGGGCACGCCGGCCAGCACGGCAGCGTGGCCGAACAACTGCGGCACGGCTGGCGTACGGTCAACCGGAGCCAGCGCAATCGCGGCCTTGATCCGGTCCAGGCTGTTCATGACACGGCCCCCTGCACCAGGCTATCCAGGTAGCGTGCGCCGTCGAACGCCGTTTCCGCGACGTAATCCACATTCAGCGAGTCGGCCGAAGACTGCTTCAGCGCAGCGCCACCCGCCACCACCCGGATGCCGTCCAGGCCGCGCGAGTCCAGTGCAGGCCGCAGCTTGCGTACCTGCGGGATCACCGGCGTAATCAGGCCGCTCACCAAAACTGCATAGGCCTGCTCGCGCTGTGCGGCGTTCACAAGGGTCTCCACCGGACAGTCCTTGCCCAGATCCACCACCCGGTAACCCTTGCCTATCAACACCATCTTGGCGATGTTCTTGCCCAGATCGTGCACATCGCCTTCAAGCGTGGCGATGACGAAAGTCTGGCGGCCAGACTCCGGGGGCACCCCCTCGGGGTAAAGCTCCATCACCACGGCGGACACTGCGCGCCCGACCAGCATGATTTCGAGAAGGTTGAAGCTCTCCACGGTGCACTTGTCATCGAGCAGTTGCATCGCCGCCTCCAGCCCTTCCGTCACGATGCGCTCGGGCGCCATCCCCACACCGCGCAAGCGCCTTGCCTCCGCGAGCGCCTCAGCGTGATCGCCTGCCAGCAGAACATCAATCAGCTTGCTCACTTCCGGGTTGCTCATAGCGACCGTCTCAGGACATAGACACCTTCAGTGTAATGCCTGGCAAGCCCGACGAAAGGAGCACAAGAACAAGGTCTCACCGCTGCGGATGCCGAACGCACGCGATGAAAAACAACAACCAAGACCTTCTGAAGACGGTTTCCAATCTCTGCCGCTTTGGCCCGTAACAGTCAAACCCACAGGTCTCATCCGATGCAACAAGCACCTTCCCGGGTGCTTTTTCAAAGGGATCGGAAACGATGCTACGATGAAAGCCGGAAAAAAATCCTACTGATTCTCTTTTTCCTTAGCACCCCGATTGCTTTATTCCAAAGCGGAAGAATTCAGCGAAACCGCCGACTCATGAAGGCAAGCATCGATGGCGCTATTGCGTTCTGAGCCAATTCCCGCCCGAAGGAAGTTGAGCGTGCCACCGACGCGGAGAATCGATCCAGGACCTGACCGGGAATGTTTACACCGTGATGACTATCTCGTCCGAGCCGCCTGAAGTCGAAGTGGTCATTGAGATTCCACGCGGGAGCTTCCTCAAGCGTGGTTCCAATGGCCACATCGATTTCATTTCGCCGCTGCCGTGTCCATTCAACTACGGTGCTGTGCCCGAACTGCTGGGCCTGGACAACGATCTCCTCGATGCTTTGGTCCTGGGCCCGCGACTGCCACTCGGCACACGCTTGCGGGTCAAGGCCTGGGGGGCAATAACCTTGATCGACCGAGGGCTGGAGGACGATAAACTTGTCTGCTGCGTAAGCTCTCCGAGCCAGTCCGAGCGCGAATTTGTGCTGAAATTCTTTCATTTCTACGCGCGCTGCAAGGCACTATTGAATTTCTATCGGCGCCGCCCAGGACGCAATGCGTGTGGCGGCTGGTGTTCGGTCGAATATGCACTTGCCCGCGCGCGACCCCGCGACGATTCCTGGGCGGGGCCAGCCGTCAAGTTCTGAGACGGCCCTGGCCTCCTGATTTTCCACCGCCCCCGCGAGCCTCGCGGTGCGCAAGGAACTGGCCGTGGAACTCGGCTGCCCGTCAGCGCTGCTGGCGGATTCGGCGAAGATGAACATCTGGCTGCGCAGGACCTTGCTTGGGCACATCGCCGCCCACGGCGGCAATGTGCCCAACGGCCTTCTGGACTAAGCTGGCGGCACAACGCTCAATTACAGGAATCAAGAACATGCAGATGACCGACATACTCGCCCAGATGGGCGGACTCCAGTCGATGGCGCGGGAACTGGGCGTCAGCGAGACCCAGGCGGAGAGTGGCGCCGCTGCGCTTATCCCGGCGATCCTCGGCGGATTCAAGAAACAGGCCCAGTCGCCGTCTGCGGGTGTCGAGGGGCTCGGTGGCCTGCTCGGGCAGCTTGGCGGTAGCGGCCTGCTCGCCGAGGTGCTCGCCCCGCAGCCCACGAATGTGAGCCACGGCAACGAAGTGCTCGGACAAATCTTCGGCTCCAAGGATGTGAGCCGCACCGTCGCGCAGAACGCGGCCGCGCAGTCGGGGCTCGACCCGTCCCTGCTCAAGAAAATGCTGCCGATGCTGGCAATGCTGGTCACTGGCTACATGTCGACGCAGGGCGGTACCGCCGCGCAGCCCTCGCAGGCGGGAGGTGAGCTCGGCGGACTCGGCGACCTGCTGGGTGGCCTGCTAGGCGGCCAGGCCACCAGCGCCGGCACCACAACGCCGGCTACCAGCTCGCCAGGTCTCGCCTCGATGCTCGACCTCAACGGCGACGGCAATGTACTGGATGACATCCTGCGTATGGCCGGCAAGTTGATGCGTTAATGCCGCTCTGGAAACGTCACAGAGCCCCATTGGCCATGTGACGATCAGAAGGGCTCGCTCGGAACCTGTCAAGCGCATGACTCCCCTGTGCCCATGGGGCAGCGAGTGGGTCATGCACTCCATTCAAATCTAATTGGGCTTTTCGATGATCTACTCGACCCTCAAGACTGTGCATGTTCTGTCCATCATCGTGTGGATCGGCGGCATGGTGTTCGCGCACTTCTTCCTGCGCCCCGCCGCAGCCCAACTCGAACCGCCCCTGCGCTTGCGACTCATGCATGATGTGCTCGGCCGCTTTTTCCACGCGGTACTCGTAGCCTCGTTGCTGACGCTGGTTAGCGGGGTATGGATGCTGGGCCGCGTGGCCAGGCAGGTCGTGCAGTCCGGCGGCAGCTTCGAGATGCCACTGGCCTGGACCATCATGGCGGTGCTTGGCGTCGCGATGGTCGCAATCTTCATGCACATCCGCTTCGTTCTCTACAAGCGTCTCGCCCGCTCGGTCGCGGCTGCCGAGTGGGCCGCCGGCGGTACAGTCATGGCACAGATCCGCAAATGGGTCTCGATCAACCTCGCCCTTGGCGTACTGGTTTTGCTCGTGACGCTGATGCGCTGGACGGCCTGAAGCAGTCGCGGAGACCTTCCAGCGCTCGAGTGCCGGCTAAGGTAATCGTTTAAAGACAGCTCGGCCAATGAGCCGACAGCGGGGCTCAGCCCCAGACTTCGCCCAACGTCGTATCCGCCCCAAAACGATGGGCGACCTGTGCCTGCAGCAACTCGGCGGTGGCCAGTGCATCGGTGAGGGCGTGGTGCGCGCGGTAGCGCGGCAGGTGGTAGCGCGCACGGCTATCGGCAAGGCGGATGGACACGGGCGCGGTCTTGCGTCCGAACAGGCGCGCAACCATGCCCGCAAAAAGGCCCGACGGCTGCCCACGGTGCAGGCGCGCTTCGAGTTCCATGGTGTCGATCACCGGAAACTCGATGCCCTCGCCCAGACGCGCTTTGAGCGCCGTATCCAGAAAAGCGCGTTCGATTGCGGCGCAATGCACGACCACGACGCAGCCGGCCAGCGCCGGCAACAGCTCGTCGAGGATGAGACCGAGGTCTGGTGCACTCTCGATCTGGGCATGAGTGATGGCGTGGAAGGTCACTGATTCGGCATTGAGCACGCCACGCGGGCGCACGATCCAGTGGCGCGAGGCACTCGACTGGATGCGCGCGAGCGTCATCGGCACGATGCCGATACTGACGATTTCATCCGTCCTCGGATCGAGGCCGGTGGTTTCGAAGTCCATCGCAAGCAAGGGGACTTCTGCGAGTGGCGTATCGCCCGCCGGTGTGCCCTGCGCGTAAAAGGCTTGAAGGCGGGCGTCGCGCGCCGTCGCGCCGAGCGCCTCGAAGCGCTGCGGCCAGTCGGGGACGTTCTGCGCGCGCGATTTCGCAGGCCGTTTCTGTCCGGCGCCGGGGCGCGGGGTGCCTAGATGCAGCATCGCCCCGCCTAGTTCGCCCGACCCGGCTGGTAGCGGTATTTGAGGAATTTCTGCGCGTTGCCAAGGATGAGGAAGGCGTCACGCAGGCTCTTGCGCTCAAAATCGGACAGCTTTTCCGGGTCGATGCTGTTGTCGGGGTCATTGCCGGCCGCGAGATCTTCCGCCTGGTGACGGGCTCGCACCATGGAGATGAACTCCAGCGAGTCGTAGAGATCCTGCCCGCGCCCCAGCGGCAGGATGGCGGCGTCGATGATGTCCTTGAGGCGTTCGAAGGAATTGAGCGACTGCGAGCCGATCGCCAGCGCATGCACCCGGGTCAGGTCGGCCAGCGGCGCCGTGCCGCGGCGCTTGATGTTGATGGCGTTGGTGTGGCGGCCGTCGGACTCGACGACGAAGTCCTTGAAGAAGCCGAGCGGCGGCGTGCGCAATAGCGCATTGCGCGCCATGCAGGCGAGGAAGCGCGAATTGCCCTTGGCCTTGCGCGCGATCAGCTCGCGCAGCCGCGCCGCCCACTCCACCCGCCCCCAGACGCCGTCGAGGTCAAAGAAGATGCCGGCATGCAGCAGCGACTCGGGCGTTGGGCGCTCGATCCAGTCGGTGAAATAACGCTCCCACACCCGCAGCGGCTGGCGCCACTTTTCGTTGGTCGCCATCACGCCGCCGGTGCAGTAGGTGTAGCCACACCGCGCCAGACCATCGCTGACGAACGCAGCAAGACGGCGGAAGTAATCATCGTGCTGGGCGGGGTCGAAGCGGTTGTCGAGCACCAGGGCGTTGTCCTGATCAGTGACGATCAGCTGTTCCTGGCGCGCCATCGAGCCCAGCGCCAGAAAACAGTAGGGTACGGGCGGCGGGCCAAGCTCGGCCTCGGCCAGCTCGAGCAGGCGTTGCTTGAAGCTGCGTCCGATCGCGGCCATTGCACTGCCCACCATGTGCGAGCTGGCATCCTCGCTGACCATGCGCGAGAAACAGGCCTGCACATGGGGCACGAGCGCTTCGAGTTCATCCACCGTCTGCTGGCGGAAGATGCTGCCGACCACGAACAGGCTGTTGCGCGACTCGTAGCGGATGATGTCGGACAAGGCCACGATGCCGAGCGGACGCTGGTTCTTCATCACCGGAAGGTGATGAACGTTGTGCCGCAGCATGGCCAGCATGGCTTCGAACACGAGCTGGTTGTACGCGATCGTGACCACGCCGGAGGACATGATCCCGGTCACCGGGGTGTCGTACGCAAGGCCGGGTGCAATCAGACGGGTGCGCAGATCGCGGTCGGTCAGGATGCCGGCGATGATGGGCAGATCGGGCACTTCGGGATTGTCCTCGACGATCAGGATCGAGGACACGCCCTCGTCGGTCATGCGCCGGGCCGCATCGAGCACCGTCGCGGCGCTGTCCAGCACCACCGCCGGCCGATTCACCAGCGTGTCCACGGTGGCAGACATGATGTCGTTGGCGTCCTCGCGCCGCGACATCACCTGGCGCAGACGGGTACGGTCCTCGATTTCGACAATATCGGCGAAGGCCTCGTGGTTCTCGAACAGGTCGGAGAACACCGGCTGGGGAATCAGATACAGCAGCGAATCTTCCAGCGCCCGCGCCGGAAAGCGCACACGGCCATGGCGCAACAGGCCGAATTCACCAAAGTAGCCGCCTGCCGTCAGACGGTTGTAGAGCGTGCCATTGCGCCGGAAGACTTCGACCGCGCCGCTGCGCACCACATGCCAGAATTCCGCGGGCTGGCCGAAGTCGACGATCTGCTCGCCGGCCTTGTAGTAACGCACATCGACCGCCGCCGCCACGCCGTTCTGCACCGCTTCCGGCAAGCCATCGAAGGGTGGGTGGGCGCGGAGAAAATCGAGGATTTCGAGTTGTTCAACCTGCATGGAATCAGTCCGTGAGTATCAACCAGGGTTGCAGGCCGGTCGTTTGCCCTGCTGAATGCGGCGAGCCCGCCCCACAGTGCAAACATACACCGTGAAGGCGGGCTCGCCGTGGCAGGCTGCGATCAGGAGGCGCGTGGCTCGGACGACAAACCCTTGATGATGGCCACGCAGGCCACCAGCAGCACGATGGTGAATGGCAGACCGGTGGACACGGCCATTGCCTGCAGCGCCACCAGACCACCGCCCAGGATCAGCGCGATCGCCACCAGGCCTTCGAACACGGCCCAGAACACACGCTGGGGCACAGGGGCATCGACCTTGCCGCCGGCCGCGATGATGTCGATCACGAGCGAGCCCGAATCGGACGAGGTAACAAAAAACACCACCACCAGCACGATGGCAATGAAGGAGGTGATCTGCGCCAGCGGCAGCACGTCGAGCATGGCGAAGAGCTGCAGGGGCAGTTCGGCCTTGCTCGCAGCTTCGTAGCCGTCACGCACCACCTGATTGATCGCCGTTTCACCAAACACGGTCATCCACAACACGCAGGCCAGCGAAGGCACGATCAGCACCGAGACGATGAACTCACGCACCGTACGACCGCGCGACACTCGTGCAATGAACATACCGACGAAGGGCGACCACGAGATCCACCACGCCCAGTAGAACGCAGTCCAGCCCTGGGAGAAGTTGGCGTCATCGCGCCCGAAGGGATTCGACAGCGCAGGCAGGTGTTCGAAATAGGCGCCAAGATTGGCAACAAAGCCAGTGGCGATTTTCAGGGTCGGGCCGACGAAGATCACGAACAGCAGCAGCACCAGAGCCAGGGCCATGTTGATCTCGGACAGGCGCTTGACGCCCGCGTCCAGGCCCGCAACCACCGAGAACAGGGCAATCGCGGTAATGCCGATCACCAGCACGACCTGCGTCGTGTTGCCCAGCGGCACGTCGAACAGGTAGTTCAACCCGGAACTGGCCTGCGCTGCGCCATAGCCGAGCGAGGTCGCCAGGCCGAACAGCGTTGCCAGCACGGCCAGGATGTCGATGATGTGGCCCGGCCAGCCCCAGACGCGCTCGCCCAGCAAGGGGTAGAACACCGAACGGATAGTGAGCGGCAAGCCCTTGTTGAACGAGAACAGGGCCAGGCCGAGCGCGAGGATGGCGTAGATTGCCCACGGATGCAGCGCCCAGTGGAAGATGGTGGCTGCCATGCCCAGACGCGTGGCGGCTGCAGCGTCGCCCACCGCGCCGCCCAGCGGCGCCCAGTCGGTACGCACGCCGTTTTCCATCGCTGTCCCACCGAGGGAGGTGCCGAAGTGCGACAACGGCTCCGACACCCCGAAGAACATCAACCCGATACCCATGCCGGCGGCGAACAGCATCGAAAACCAGCCGATATAAGAGTAATCCGGCGTAGCCTCGGTACCCCCCAGCCGCACCCGGCCCAGCGGCGAAATCGCCACGCCCAGGCACACCACCACGAAGATGTTGCCTGCGGACAGGAAGAACCAGTCGAGGTTGGACGTCAGCCAGTTTCGCATGCTGCTGAATACCGGCTCGACCTGGCTCTGGAACATCAACGTAAGCAGGACAAAGGCCACCACCAGCAAACCGGAAATCGCAAACACCCGGTTATGGATATCAAGACCGAATGGTCCGACGTTGAGGAGGATGTTGTCCTGCCCGACCTGGTAATCGGTATCGATGGGATTGACCGCCCCATCAGGGATCATTGGATCCTTTTGTTCAGCCATCAAAGCTCCTGTTTGTCACCTTGTTCGGTGCTTGTTTTTATTTTAGACAATATTTCTTGAAATATATTTTAGCGTATTTGCTGCTGTGCACAAAATCGCGCTGCCAACGGGGGCAATCACCCGGATCGCCGGCCTTGGGCGAAAACCCTGTTCTCCTACCTGCTGCTTGCGTGCCCGGTGCGGAGGTGGCGCACCGGTCACGCGCTGCGCTCATCAGCTAGAATCACCGCCTGCGGAGGCTTAAGCGAAATGATCGGTATCTTTCTGGTAACCCACGGCACACTTGGCGAATCACTCATCCAGTGCGCCTGTCACGTGCTGAACAAGCGCCCACCACAGATCGTCCAGCTGGGCCTTTCGGCGCAGGATGATCCGCTAGACATCCTGCCGCAGGCACACCAGATGCTTGGCTGGGCCGACAGTGGTTACGGCGTTCTGGTCATGACCGACATTTTTGGTGCCACGCCGGGTAATGTCGCCGCCAAGCTGATCGATCCTGGTCGGGTAGAGGCCGTGGCCGGGGTGAACCTGCCCATGCTGCTGCGCGCGCTCACTTACCGCGAACGCGACATGGACACCCTGCTCAAGCGCGCCGTATCGGGCGGTTGCGAAGGCGTGCTGCACATCGAAGCAAACCAGGCGCCCTAGAGCGCACACACGAACCCTGCGGGGGAGACACCATGCCTAGAGCCGAAACCGAAATCACCAACAAGCTCGGCCTGCACGCGCGCGCCTCGGCCAAACTGACGCAGACTGCGAGCCAGTTTCCGTGCGAAGTCTGGCTCGAGCGCAACGGCCGCAGAGTCAATGCCAAAAGCATTATGGGAGTGATGATGCTGGCGGCCGCCAAGGGCAGCACGATCACCATCGACACCGAGGGCGACGCTGCTGACTCTGCTCTCAAGGCGCTGCAGGAGCTGATCGCAGACAAGTTCGGCGAAGGGGAGTAAGCATGACTTTCTCCATTCACGGCCTGCCGGTGTCGCAGGGCATCGCCATCGGCCATGTGCACCTGATCTCGCACGCGCTGCTCGAAGTCAATCACTACCATGTCGCGCCACGCCACCTGCCAGACGAAATGGATCGCCTCGACGGCGCGGTTGCCACCGTACAGGGTGAGCTGATCGGCCTGAAAGCCGCGGCGACCTCCGGCCAGACCCATAGCGAAGTTGGCGCCTTCGTCGACCTGCAGCTGATGATGCTGGCCGATCCACTGTTGATCGACGCTGCACGCAACCTGATCGAGACCCGCCGCTGCAACGCAGAATGGGCCCTGGTGCAGCAGATGGAGCTCCTGGTCGAGCAGTTCCGTCAGATCGAAGACCCCTACCTGCGCGAACGCCAGGCCGACGTCGTTCAGGTCATCGAGCGCCTGGTGAAGGTGCTGCTCGGCCACCCCGGCCACCTTCCGCCCAAACGCCGCGACGGGCTGGGCACCATTGTCGTCGCTCACGACCTGTCTCCCGCCGACACCATCAGCTTTCGCGACCACAACATCGCCGGTTTCGTCACCGACGTTGGCGGCCCCACCAGCCATACGGCAATCGTCGCCCGCAGCCTGAAGATCCCGGCCGTGGTCGGCCTGCACCATGTACGTGATCTGCTTGAGGACGACGAGCTGATCATCGTCGACGGCACGCGCGGCGTCATCATCGTCGACCCCGACGAAACCATCGTCGAAGAATACCGCCTGCGCCGCAGCGAGCTGGAGATCGAGCGCTCCAAGCTCAACCGCCTGCGCGACACGCACGCCACCACGCTCGACGGCGAAACCGTCAATCTGCTGGCCAACATCGAAGGGCCGAAGGATCTACCCCGGGTCAAGGCCGCCAACGCCGATGGCATCGGGCTGTACCGCACCGAGTTTCTCTTCATCGGTCGCGACACCCTGCCCGACGAGGAAGAACAGTACGAAGCCTATCGCGCCGTACTCAAGGCGATGCCGACCAAGCCTGTGACCATCCGTACGTTCGACGTCGGCGCCGACAAGGCCCTCAATGGCATGAGCCAGCGCACCGAGCCCAACCCCGCGCTGGGGCTGCGCGCAGTGCGCTACTCGCTGGCTGAACCCAAGATGTTCATGACCCAGTTGCGTGCGCTGCTGCGCGCCTCGGCGCACGGCAAGCTGCAGATTATGATCCCGATGCTGGCGCACGCGCAGGAAATCGATCAGTGCCTGGCGCTGATCGAAAAGGCCAGGAACGAACTGCGTGCCGAGAAGGTGAAGTTCGATGAAGGCGTGCAGATCGGCGGCATGATCGAAGTGCCCGCTGCGGCGTTGTCGCTGGGCATGTTCATCCGCCGCCTGTCCTTCCTGTCGGTTGGCACCAACGACCTGATCCAGTACACGCTGGCGATCGACCGCTCGGACGAAGCCGTCGTCCATCTCTACGACCCCCTGCACCCCGCAGTCCTGAAGCTGATCAGCAGCACCATTTCCACCGGCGCCCGTTACGGCGTGCCGGTGTCGGTATGCGGCGAAATGGCCGGCGACCCCAGCTACACCCTGTTGCTGCTTGGCATGGGGCTACGCAACTTCTCGATGCACCCGGGCAGCATCCTGGAGATCAAGCAGCAGGTGCTGCGTGCCGACCTCGGCGAACTCGCGCCCAAGGTGCAGCGTATCCTGAAGATGGACGAGCCAGCGCGCGTGCGCGAGGCAGTGGAACGATTGGGCACTTGAAAGTACAGACGCCGCGTTGCCAAGCAAGGCGTGTGACGATTAGAATGCGGGGCTTCTCGGTGGAGCCAGTCAGGCCGCCCAAAGCGCTTCAGGTCGAACAGCGCTTTACCACAGAGCGGGTGTAGTTCAATGGCAGAACGGCAGCTTCCCAAGCTGCATATGAGGGTTCGATTCCCTTCACCCGCTCCACGATGACTTTCCAAGGACCTCCAAGGAAATCCAGGGAGCGTCATAAGTTATTGTCACGATTGAGAATTTTACAGAATCTCGATCCAGTGACATCCAGCGAAATCCACTGACTACCGGTACATTTCGGTACATAAAGTGGTACATCCAATGCGGTCAGCCCCCGTGCCGCATTGTTGCTGGAGGAGCCAGGCGACGGTATCGAACATTGGGTCCAACTCATCTCTGAGGAGTTGGAAACATGCTCACCGACATGATGGCTCGGCAGGCCAAGGCCACCGGCAAGCCCTACACCATCGCAGACTTCGACGGCCTCTCACTCTTCGTATCGGCCAACGGTGCCAAACTCTGGCACTTTCGGTACACATGGGTTGGCCAGCGCGCTCGCATCTCTTTGGGTAGCTATCCCGAGCTGTCGCTGCGTGAAGCCCGTAATTTGCGGGACGAAGCGCGTGCCTTGCTTGCCAAGGGCATCAACCCCCGTAGCGACCGCAAGCAAAAGCGCCAAGCCATCAAGCTGGCAGGCGAAAACACCTTCATGGCGGTCTATGAGAAGTGGCTGGAGCATAGGCAGCTCACCCTTGAAGAGGGCCGTCAAAGCTCGCTCGATCAGATCCGCCGCGCCTTCAAGAACGATGTCTTCCCGCACTTGAAGCGGCTGACCATATACGAGATCACCCGCCCGCTGCTGCTGGAAGTCATCGCCCGCATCGAAAAGCGTGGCTCGCTGTCTGTCGCGGAAAAAATGCGCACCTGGCTCAAGCAGTTGTTCGATTACGCCATGGTCGTGATCCCGTCCATGGAAACCCACCCGGCCACCGACCTGCATGTGGTGGCCATCCCGCTGCCGCCGGTCGAGCACAACCCATTCCTGCGCATGGCCGAGCTGCCGTTGTTCCTGCAGGGGCTGCGCAAATACCGGGGCATGCTGAAGACGCAACTGGCGATCCGGCTGCTATTGCTGACCGGCGTCCGTACCGGCGAGCTGCGTCTGGCAACGCCCGATCAGTTCGATCTGGATCGGGGGCTGTGGATCATCCCGGTGCAGTCGCTGAAGCAGCGCAAGATGCTCACGCGCAAGAAGCGCAAGCGCGTCACCGACATCCCGCCGTACATCGTCCCGCTCTCCGTCCAGGCGGTGGAGATCGTTCGGCACATGCTGGATGACTTCAAGCCTGCCCAGAAATACCTGTTCTCTGGCGTCAAGCGCGTCACGGACCGCATGAGCGAGAACACCGTGAATTTTGCGATCAAGGGTCTGGGTTACGACGGCAGGCTGACCGGTCATGGCATCCGGGCCACGATTTCGACAGCGCTCAACGAGCTGGGGTATCCGAAGGTATGGGTGGACTCGCAACTGTCCCACGCTGACCCCAATCGCATCAGTGCCACCTACAACCATGCGGAGTACGTTGAACAGCGGCGGGTGATGATGCAGGACTGGGCCGACCGCCTCGACTTGTTCGAGCAAGGCCAGGCACAGGTCGCCAGCATGCACCTGACCATTCACTTGCAAGGGCTGCCGACGATCGCCGGGCAGCAGACCACGCCACTGCCAACGCCGGGGCAGCACGCCCCGATCATGCTGGTTGCGCCCAATGGGCAGGAAATGCCGACGGAAGCAAGTCCAACCCAACGGCTGTCTGCCGTGAAGACGCCGGAATACGCGCAGCCCAAGATGTCCGATCTGCAACGTGAACATTTGAAGCTACTGGACATCTTCGAGGGGCCGGACAACCTGGTGGTGGCGGACTACGCCAAGCTGGTCGGTAAATCGCGGCGCTGGATCACCTACGAAATTCAGGCAGGCAACCTACTGTCCATCCAGTTGGGCAACAAGGGGCAGCGCGTTCCGGTCTGGCAGCTTGAGCCGCTCAAGCGCCAACTGATCCAATCCATTCTTCGGAAAACCCCGCGCGGCGTGGATACTTGGGAGATTTATCACGCCTTGCAGCGTCCCCATGAATCGCTTGGCAACCTCTCACCTCTCGATGCGGTGACGCACGGAAACATGGCGACCGCGGTGCGCGTCGTGCTCGAACAATGCTTGCAGCAGGATGCACTACCAGCGCCCGAGGACTATCAGACTCAGGTCAAGCAAAGCGTGCATCGGCTGGTTCAAAATGCCTTCGTGGTAAATGCCCAAAAAAGCATGGTGAGCCAGTAACGCAGGTGGCCGTGCGCCCAGATTCAGGTGTTCGCGGCCACCCGAAGCACCCTCTGTACGAATCGCTCTGTCGCAGGATGGAGATGTCCGGTGGGCCTGAGCAAGTGGGCCACGACCTCATAGGGCCCATCCGCCAATGGGCGCAGGCAGATTCCCCACGCCTGCGCCTGGGTGATGCGCGAATGAGTGGAAATCCCCACACCGAGTCCTGCCACAACCATCATGACCATCATCTCGAATGAGGTGACGACCTGGATGGAGAACCTCCTTCTGGCCATAGAAATTCGCTCATCCAAAGCTGCGCACGGCTCGCCCTGCCAGCGCAGCAAAGAAACATCCATCAGTTCATCCAGCGCGATGGGCTTGTGACTCGCCAGTGGGGATTGAGGAGGCAGTGCCACAGCCAGGTTGGCACGCCACAGCGGCAGTCCGTGTAGCGGTAACGGCACATTCTCCTGCAGGGAGATCCCGAGATCGTAGCGACCATCTTGAAGTCCTGAAAGCGACTCACCCGCCGATACCAAAAGAGGTTCGACAGGCGTTTGAGGCTCCTCAGCACGTTGCCATGCCAACAGCTTGGCCAGGCTGGCAGAAGGCACTCCCTCAGTGACAGCAAGCTTGATGACTGTGGCTGGCTTGGAAGCGGACATGCATGCCCTCTCAACGGGTGCGGTTGGTCGAGAAACTAACGCCTCATCTTATCAAGAGTTAAATTTAACGTGGTTTAGATTGGGCTGCCGAACGACGCTTTTGCTGATGCAAAAGCACACAGTCAAGCGAGGTCGCCCCGCCGGATCAACCACCTTCCAAGCAGAGCCTGCGATCGCTTTTGGTCAGGCCGTTCGAGCATTGCGAGCAGATCGAGGTATTGCCCAGGAAGAGATGGCAGCCTTGGCTAATATCGAGCGTTCTCACATGGGGAAGATCGAGCGTGGAGAGCACATGCCGACGCTTGCATTGATATTGAAGGTCGCGGCGGCGCTGGATGTTTCGGCCGCTGACTTGATGGCGGTGACTGAATCGAATCTTCGTTCAAAGACGGAAAACTAGAGCGCAGAAGTTCCAGGGGCACTTGTGTCGTCCTCAGTCTCAGTAAGTGCATGAAGACGAGCGACAAATTCATCCAGATAGGTCGGAGTGCTGCTGCTTTCGGAACGCAGCAGGTATGTCGTGATGAAAGCGGCGTCTGTATCCAAAGGCCGAGAAATGACGTCGAGATGCCCGCAAACGGCAAGCTTGGTTGCTGTGGTGAAGCCGATGCCATAACCGGCGGCAACCAAAGTGAACATCATGTCCCTGGATATCACGGTTTCAGCAACAATAGGCTCTACATCAATCTTGCGCAGAATACGTTGAAGTGCGCGATTGAAGCTTTCACATTCGTTCGTATCGCACATTAGCAACGGATAGCGAGCCAACTCCTCAAGAGGTACGCTCTTGAACGCAAGCAAAGGATGGCGGGACGGAATAGCCAGCACCAGCGGCTCTTGCCAAATCGGTTCGGCAATAATATCCACGCCAACTTCATCCGCATAAGCAAATCCCAGATGTAAACTCCCATTGCGCAATCCATGGCACTGTTCAGAGAGAGGTGTTTCGCTGATGCGGACTTCCACTTCTGGCAAATCCTCGCGACAGCGAGCAAGGAATGCGGACAATTTTGGGCCTGCGGCTCCGTCAGAGACTGCGATGCGCAAAGAGCCGTGATATCCGGCTGCTATGGCCCGGACGTTTTCTCGCGCTTGTTCCAGAGTTGTAAATACCCGACGAACATCTTGTAGAAAAACGGAGCCTGCTTGGGTCAACTTGGTGCCGCGACGGTCTCGATCAAATAGTAGAACGCCCAAATCCTCTTCCAGCTCCTTGATGGAGCGGGACAGAGGGGATTGTTCAATATGCAACCGTTCGGCGGCCCGGGTGAAATGAAGTTCCTCAGCCAGAACAGTAAAGCACCGAAGGTGTCGCAGCTCCATAGGCTGTCCCCCCAATCGTATGATGAGATCATGGCTACCCTATGATCGCAACTGGATAGTCATCTTTCATTACCATTGGTTCAACGATCCATCCCTGTGAAGTTCACACGTGTTCCTTCCTCCCCTGGAAGATCCTTCCACACCGTCAGGAAGCGATCGCCAGGGCTGCCGTTTCGGACCAGAACATATCGTTCTCGAAGCTCTTCCTGGCCCCATGTCGTCTGCCAGCGCGCGGTGAAAGACCAAAGTTCGTCACTATCTGCGAGGCCTCCCAGGAGGCTCTTCCAGGCTGCATTAGGTGGCCGAAGGGCAAACCCGGAACAGCACCAAGATGGTCGAACACGATTTCGCGCGCAGAGCGACTGCATATCGGCAGCCGGAACGTGGTACGGAATGTCTGGCAACCTGCGCCGCGCCAGGGACCTCGGCTCGAGGTGACGCTCGGCAGAAGCTCTGCATGGTGTCCGTAGAGACCATCTTGCCGAAACAGTGTAGTGGTTATCACAAAGCGACGAATACACAAATCAAAATAGATTAATGGACGGGCTCTAGGGCAGACCATATACTTTCCGCGATAACCCACACAAGCATTCGCTAACCCGAACGAGCCAGCCAGGATGTCGAACGAACAGCTTGC